>NZ_JAXBME010000005.1 GCF_033963835.1 Cytobacillus sp. IB215665 | reverse complement strand
ACCACAAATACCGTTTAGAAATTCAACTCATAATCACTACTGTTTAAAGTGAATTCTATTGCCTTCTCCAGTACTTTTTAGTAAACACAATACAAAATAAGTCTTATAAATAAAAATCAGGCACGAATTCATCTACATGGTCTTAGCTAATTCTTATATGCCGTGTTGGCTGCTTATCCTACTTATAAAACTTTAAAAATCCCCCTCATAAACGGAGATGGGATTTTGTCATTTTTCACTATAATGGAAGCACGCTAATTAAGCCTGTTAAATTCAACAGTAATTTAACCTAATAAATAATTAATCAAAATTACTTGTTATTCCACAATATGGCCCAATTCGGGAATAAGAAAGGACATTACATATTATTAGTCATAAAATATGTAATGTCCCTTAATTTATCTACCTGTTTAATTTAGGTCTTTATAAAGTCTTATCCAAAGAAGAATACCGTCGCATCTTTTTTATAAACAGCGTGACTTTATTTTAATTCTACAACTATCCATTTTAACAAAAATAACAACAAAGTTTACGAAAAGAGCATTTACAAATAAATCTCAAGAAGTTTTTCTATTTTTTTCACTTCACTATTGATTAGCAAATCATGCTGGTTTTTTAAGAAAAATAAGAGGCTTTCAATTAACACCACTTTAAGCTCTTGCTTGTTCATTTCCTCTTCAAGTGCAAGGAGTGTCGAAACATATCTTTCTTTCTCTGTCTCCCCAAGTGTCGTCTCTTGTATATGCTCTCTCATCTTATGAATGCTATGAATAATTTGATCTATCAAATGCTCTTTTGCAGTCCGTTCCCCTATCATTTCATGGTCAAAAATAGATTTTGTCAATAAGGGCTCTTCATCATCCATAATGCTCTCAACAATGGCATCAAGTCTACGCACAATGAAAGCGCCCATCCTCTTGACATCCAATTCTGCTTCGCCAACAAGTAAATTAAATGTATATTCCTTTTGAATTCCATTTAGCATCGTTACACAATCTAATAAATGTTTTTCTATTTTATCACCATATACTTCAAGTAAACGCAATCTATACCAACTTAAAAATTGCGATCTCATACGAAAGATATATTGACGAATGTCATCATTGACTTGAATGATTTGTTCTCTCATTTGCAGTCGCATAAAATCCTTATAATTCACTGCTTCTTGGAGCTGCACACTAATTTGCTCAATGAGTATTTCTTTTGGAGTTAGATTTGAGTTTCTTTCTACCATCGAAACTTTTTCAAACAGAACGTCATAGTAATGCTTAAAAATAGTCATTAACAATTCTTCTTTAGAACTGAAATAATTGTATAATGAGCTTTTTGCAATTCCACTCTGAACCGCTATTTCTTGCATAGATGTAGCATGATAGCCTTTTCTAGCAAATAACTTCATTGCTGAATTCACAATTTCTTGCTTTCTACTCTTCAATTTGATTCCTCTCCCTAATAATTGATCATGAAATGGAAGATCGTAACCTTCGAAACGAAGGAAATTTATTAATATGTTCTCCTCAAGCCACCAAGGTAATTTCGAGGAGTTTTGTACAGAAGTTCAACAATTTTAATCATTCATATTAAACGCAAATATATTGGTTCTCATTTAGATACTTCAAATAGGCTGTTTTTGCATTGGTAGCTGTTTTACACACTATAACTTAAACACGTATTCATATAGTGTTCGTGGCATCTTCCCTTCTCTATAACATTGAAAATGGCTACAACTACCAATTAGTAGCTCAAATTTTCTTGGAATAGCGACAAAGATTACGAAAAGAACCTTACGCAAAAAAGTTTAAATACATACTTATGTGACCGAACGGTCGTTTTCTTTCATCTTATCCTAATCGTTATACAATTTCAATAAGCTCGTATTCACAGCTTTATATTTGACTTATGAAGTTGATTATCATATACTATGACCGAATGGTCGGTATATTTAATTGAATACATTATATGTAAGAAAAGTATAACATAACTGCCTATTTATAAATTGGTTTCTTATTTTCGCTACATTAACCATGAAAAAGCATCCTCATTATTCATAAAACTCGCACTAACGACCGAATGGTCGTTAGTGTTTAACTTTTATTATATAAATTCATTCTAATCATCATTACCTTTAATACTTTAATTTCGGCATACTAATGATGAATTAAACACATTGTATATATTAAACAAAAAGGCGGGGAGAAAATTGGGCACACAACAAGGTATTAATACAAAGTTAGTCTTAACTGGCTTAATCATTGGGATGTTTTTTAGTGCACTCGAGCAAACTGTTGTTGGAACAGCCATGCCAACCATTATTCATGAACTAAATGGTTTTTCAATATTTGCATGGGTGACAACAGCTTATTTAATCACTTCGACAACAGTCATTCCAATTGTAGGTAAGCTAGCCGACTTATACGGTAGAAGAGGCTTATATTTGTTAGGAGTTATTATCTTCATGATAGGTTCGGCACTCTGTGCCACTGCTTCATCTATGGAGCAACTTATTATTTATCGAGGAATACAAGGAATTGGCGGCGGTATGATTATGCCGTTATCACAAACAATCGTTGGTGATATTTTCACAGCCGAACAACGTGCTAAATGGCAAGGTGTTTTTGGGGCTATCTTCGGCTTAAGCTCAGTCATTGGGCCATTCATTGGTGGATTTATCGTCGATACAATTAGCTGGCACTGGATTTTTCTCATTAATGTCCCATTTGGAATACTATCAGCTGTACTCATTTTTATCGGCTTAAAGCAAGAGGATTTTTCAAGGAAAGAAAAAGTAAATATCGACTTTTTAGGGATTTTCACATTAATTCCATCTGTTATACTGCTACTACTAGGTTTAACATTTGGTGGAGATAAATTTGATTGGGCTTCAAGTACTAGTTATATCATATTTGGCAGTTCATTAATATTACTCATTATTTTCATATTTATTGAAAGAAAGGCGAAGGAGCCAATATTAGATTTACAGTTATTTAAAAACCGTGTCTTTGCAACAACAAGTGGTTTAGGTTTCTTATTAGGCTTAGGAATGTTCGGAGCAATTATGTTCGTTCCAATGTTTATGCAATATATTTTTGGTGTGAGCCCAACAGAAGCTGGATCTACAATGACGCCAATGATGATCTCCCTTATCGTTGCAAGTATTATCGGAGGAAGATTACTGCTTCGCCTTCGCTACCGTACAGTATTAACTGCTGGCATGGCAATTACGATGACTGGATTTTATCTAATGAGTACGATGGGAGTAGAATCGAATCAATTTATAGCATATGGTTATATGATTGTCATGGGGTTTGGAATGGGGCTTGTCATGCCAACACTTATGATTGCTGTCCAAAATGAATTTCCTAAATCTCGACTAGGTGCTGTTACTTCAGCCTCAACCTTTTTCCGTTCAATTGGCGGAACAATCGGGATCACCGTTTTAAATGCGGTGATGAATAAATCAATCGAAACAAAGTTAGCTGCTGCAGCTTCAACTGAAACTAATCAAGTTGCTTCTGGTATTCTCGATAGCTTAGTTGGAAAAACAGATGATTTACTTAAAACCATGCTTGCACCTATGACACCTGACATGCCAGAAGATGTAAGTAATATAGTTGTTAACACTATTCAATCAGTGTGGACACAATCCTTTTCCACCGTCTTCTTAACAGGTCTGATCTTCATTGGTCTTGGAATAATCGTTGCACTATCGGTAGGAAGTGGCAAGATTGAAAGAGATAAAAAGAACGAAAAAGTAAAAGCTTCTTAAATTAAAGCTCCATCTATACAGATGGGGCTCTTTCTTACTTAGCTTCTGTGTACTATTTCTAAACACGATGATATGCTTAAACTAGTTGATATCAGTAGCTGCACTGGGGGAAAAAATCATTGGAAACTGTATTTATACTAAGCTATGGCTGTAGTTTGGATCATAGCAATATCGATTTTTTACTAAAAGATCAATTAATGCCTTTTAAAAAATTCTATAATAACGTAAATAAAAATATCTCTAGCAATCCAGAGATAAAGTTAATCTATGACGTTTTTGATGTACATAGTGAGAGACATACCGAAAATAAGTATTTTTTGGAGGAGTTTTATATAAGTAAAACTCAATTGGCTTCCTTTGAACACTCACTCCTTAAATTAAAAGGAAATCATATTCGCTGTAGACCTAATACAAGAGGGCATATTTATACATATATCAACGGAAAAGAATATACTGGACGTGTTTTCGTTACATCAGAGCACAAAAAACATTTAATATTCCTTGATGATGAATCTATGGATAATGCAGAACTTAGGCAAAAGCTACACCTTTTACCTGAGCAATTGCAAAGGCTTGTTTTCTCTAACGATTTTGAGTATAGCGATATTGAATCTATATTTACAGAATGGATTCAAATTCTCATTGAGAGACTCATAAAATGATACTCAAAAAGCACCGCCTGCAAGGTGCTTTTTTGAGTTAGTATTTAATCATTTGTCTGAGCAATTATCGTAGCTCAGACAGTTAATTCTCTTCGTTTAGTCACTTAACTAAGGTGTCACCTCTGACTTACTTAAGCCAAAGCCGTAGTCAAATAAAATATACTCATCAAACTTGTCACGATTGTCATAAGCATCTAAATGAGTTGGCCAGCTAATAGGGAGCTTACCGGTAAAGTCTTTATCACCAAACAGTACATCTGCTACGCCTGCACCTTCAGTCCCAGGGAGCCAAGCAGCAACTAAGCCTGACCAATCATCCATTTGCTCTGTTACAATCATAGGTCTACCAGCTACAAGTATTACAATAATTGGGATATTAGGATCTTCTGTACGAATATTTTGTATCGTTTCTAGGTCAACTTGCTTTAAATTAAGGTCATTCGTGTCACCATCAGTTTCTGCGTAAGGTTCTTCACCAATAACGACAAGTGCCACATCATACCCGGCAGCACCCTTGCCATTAACATCGTACGTAACAGTTTTATTAGAAGCTACTTCTTTTATCCCTTCAACAATAGTTGTCCCATCAGTAATATCACCAGATTCACCTTGCCAAGTGATCGTCCATCCTCCTGATTGGTTACCAATATCATCTGCATTTTTACCAGCTACAAATATTTTATCCATTTCAGGTAATTGATTAAAAATTGGTTGCCCATTTACTTCATCATTTTTCAATAATACTAAAGATTCGCTCACAGCTTGACGTGCTAAAGATTGATGTTCTTCTGACCCGAACGAATCAGCAAGTGATTGATCAGTTTTAGGATTCTCAAACAAGCCCGCCTCAAATTTCACTCGTAAAATACGAGACACTGCATCATCAAGCCGTTCCATCGTAATTTCATTGTCATTAACTAATTGTAATGTTAATTTAAACGTCTCTCTCCAGTTCTCGGGCTGCATTAACATATCAACACCAGCATTAACAGAGACTTTGATTTGCTCTTTTAATCCAGAAACAGAATTTCCGTTATGATCTATAGTAATTTGTTGTATTCCATACCAATCAGAAATAACAAATCCATCAAAGCCTAATTCATCCTTTAAAAAGCCTGTCAATAATCGTTCATTAGCATGCATTTTTAATCCTTGTATGCTGTGAAAGGATGCCATAACTGTTCTAACTCCAGCTTTTACTGCTTTTTCGTAAATTTCCTTATCCATTTCAATAATTTCTTCCTCAGTATATTGAGTTATATCACCTTGGTTTTTTCCACCATCTGTATAACCTTCACCGATAAAATGCTTTGCTGTCGCAACTACCTTTGAGGTTTGTTTTAAATCGCTAATGCTAGTCCCTTGAAATCCTTCAATATAAGCCACACCCATATCAGCTACTAAAGTGGCATTTTCACCAAAACCTTCATAGGACCTTCCCCAGCGTATATCTTGAACACTCGCTACAGTAGGTGCAAATGTCCAGTTAGGGCCCGAGGATTTAATCTCTTTTGCTGTCGCTTTTCCTATTTCACGTATTAAATCAATATTTCTCGTTGAGCCTAAACCTACACTATGCGGAAATATTGTTGCACCCTTAACATTATTATGCCCATGAACTGCATCAACACCGTAAATAAGTGGTATACCTAATCTAGTTGCCAAAGCTCCATCTTGATAAGAATCTACCATTTCTTCCCACAATTCCCTTGTGCTACTTTCCTCCACATTTAGTTCAGGGAAGGATCCACCACCATTCAATATTGAACCTAAATAGTAATCCTTTACATCATCTTTCGTTACAGATTTTTCTTCAGCTTGAATCAGCTGTCCAACTTTTTCTTCAACTGTCATTTTAGATAATAAGTCTTGGACACGATCTTCTATCAAAGCTTCTGGATCTAAATACACTACTTTCTTTTGTGCGGGTTGTTCTGTTTGTCCATCATATTTTACAATTATAATTCCAACTACCGTAACTATAATAATCAAAAAAACAGAAATAATCAGCGGCTTTTTCTTCATAGCTTACCCTCCTAAAACCATTCTTCTATCCTCCTCAAAGAGTATAGAAATCCACTTTATAATCATAATGAAAAAGCAAGCTGTATATAAGTAATGATATTTTGGAAAACGTTTTCTTTTTTTGGATATGGTCTTTCTATATATCATGTGTTTTTCTCAACCACAAAAAAAGAGAACGCAATAAAACATTGCATTCTCTCATTATTTAAACCTACAAAGGTTTTTGTTGAAAGGATTGTGTCCTCATAACCAGTTCTACAACAATCAGATTAGGAACCCAACATAACCACGAGATTATTTGATAGCTATTATGAAACGAAGCCTCACCTAAGATCAGTATAAATATTGGTAACCATATTCGTAACATCACTGCTGCAAATGTCAGTGCATAGTTTCTAATCATCCATTTGCGATGTAAATGGATTTTTTGCTCTTTAATCATTTTTAGAGCAATTAAGCCAGATAATAACCAGCTTACAGATAACAATCCAAAGCCAAGCTGTGCTATCAAGCCCCCTGTTGCGTAAAATGCTAAAAATAAACCTGAAATACCACCAATGAAAACACTAAGGAGATAAACTTTGCCCATCATTTTGTGAACATAAATATTTCTTTTCCTGAACCTTTCTGATAAAAGAAATGGACCGAGCAACAAGGAGCATAAACTACCGAAAACATGAACAAAGAGTAACACATACCACATCTTACTTTGTGGTCCATATTGTTCAATTTTATCACTTATAAACCCTGAGGTTTCTGAACCAAAAAAGCCGTATTGTAACAGTACATAACTGCAAATTACAACCGCCAATAAAAATATACCCCACCATCCCAACCTCTTCACTCTCTACACTCCCATCCCTACGAATAGGACCTTCTAAGGATTACTAGGTCAAAAATCACTCTCTAAACGATATTTACACCGTTCAGAGAGAAGTGTTAATTCAATATAATTGTAAATATTTTTAATATTCAATATATATGGCGTTACATTATTTAACTTCAAATGTAATTTCACCAATACCGACATCTGTATCAATATCTATTATCACATCAGCATTTTCAAAGGCATCATTTACATAAATACCGTTACCATCAGAAATCAACCCTTTAAAATTAGCAGCACCGATCCCCTTTTCTGAATGAACCCTTACTCCAACTTCATTAGGAAGTAGAATTGTTGTACTCCCTATACCAGCGTTAATACGGACATCAAAACTGTTTTCCCAATCACCACTTAAATCTAATGTCATATCACCAACACCAGTATCAATCTCTAAATTACTTAACAACAAACCACGTAAATCTAATTCAGTGTCAGATACCCCAGCATCAACATTAAGGTCTATAGGGACCTCATCTGATAACCTTAAATCCCATTCATTCTTAAAGCTACCTTTACCAGGTATATGAAAATTAAAATCAAAAAAGGAAGTTTTACTGCTTTGGGTAATTTCTACCTTCCCAGTATCTCTTCTTACATCATATGATACATCAGGTTTTAATTTCTCATCTTTATATGCTATATTTCCTTCAACCCATTCATTTGTTCCTTCAGATACACGTATATCACCTACTCCAAAGAAAAGATTAACATCTAATTCTTTCGCTTGATCTTTTTTTATCTCAATTGTTTCATCTCTTTGAGTAGTTCCGCCGGTTGTCATACTAAACCCAAATGCAGCAATTAATAACGTACCAATTACAATACCTACAAGTGTAATTTTCCTCATTGAAAATTTCCCCCTTTTAGTTAGCTAATATTTATCATACTGGAGATTCCCGTTACCATTAACGCTCTTGAGCTCTAATTGTTGCTAAGACCTGAGGCTTAGAAGATGTACCTTTCCTACTAAGGCAATACCCAATACAGACTAATATTGAACGTTCAAGTAAACTTAAGCGCTTAATATCAGGGAACCCTTTTCGATTTGTTGCTATTGAGACTAATATAGGATAACAACAACTAAATCCATGCATTGAACTCATGTTACATGAGCAAAGATATGCCACGAATGCTTGGTTTATATGTATTTATTTCTTAGTTCCAAAAGCAACAATCAATACGAAAACAGCCATTACAAAACATCCTCATTTTCTATATTTCTCATAGATACATAAGCAACTACTACTCCTATAGCATATAGATCCAATGATATAACAATAATGGAAATTAAGGGAAAACCACCATTAAAATAAACTTATGCATTGAACTCATGTTACATGAGCAAAGATATCACGAATGCTTGGGTTATACGTATTTATTTTTTAGTACGAAAAGCAACAATCAATGTGAAAACAGCCATTACAAAACATCCTCATTTTCTATATTTCTTATCGATACGTAAGCAATCCCTACTCCAATAGCACATAAAGCCAATGGTATGACAATAATTGAACTTAAGGAAAAGCCACCATTATTTGAATTAAGTATTGAAATAATAATTATGGAGGAAACTATCGTTGCTGGTACTGATTTTTTCTTCATGCCAAAATAAAGCGGAATTAAGCAAATACCTGAAGCTGCAAGAGCTTGAAGCACTATTCTACTAAAATGATTTACAACTAAATCCGTCGTCATAACATCTGGGATATAATGATTGTATGACTCAAGTATAATAAAAATAGTAGATATAATTATATTAGATAACAAAATTGTAAAAAAAGTGAATCCACTAATCATGATCAGCTTTGAAAATATCAATTTTTTTCTGTTAATAGGATAAGTAAATAAGACAGATATTGTTTTATTTTTATATTCATCAATAATTAATTTAGCAATAAGAACTGCCGCAAAGATTACAAAGGTAATTCTAACAAACGTATCAATTATTAAAAATAACTCATTATAATCTGGGATAAAGTTGTCTTTATCTATATAATAAATCATTGCAAAAAAAAGTGTAATTGAAATATTCGCTATGATTACTCCTCTCATAATTCCTTTAAAATTATGTTTCTTTAATTCTAATTTCATTAAATTTAGCATCATATCCACCTCTCATGTTTATGCTTTTACTTTTATTCTTCCTCAATACTTACCTCATTCAGTTTAAGCAATCTTCCCATCCCCATTAATCATTTTTAAGAAATATTCCTCTAGTGTATTGTTTTTCTTTGTAATAGATTCAATGGCGACATCTTTTAAAATTAACGCTTTGGAAATTTCACTTTGTGAAATATTTGAATCATAAATTCTTATACACTTTTTATCGATTACTTTAAAATTCGATATGCTAAGCACATGTTCTAAAACAAAAACAGCCTTTTTGCAATCTGTAACTACCATTTCGATACATTCAGTATTCAATTGTCTAACCTTATCCATTGAAAGCTCCTCTATTAATTTTCCATCCTTAATGATGCCAATTGTATCAGCAATTTGTTCAATTTCTCCTAATATATGACTCGAAATGAGTAACGTAATACCGTACTCCTTGCTTAACATTTTGAATAAATCTCTTAGCTCCTTTATGCCAACAGGATCAAGTCCATTAATCGGTTCATCTAAGATTAATAACTCAGGTTTTGTAATAATCGCTCGTGCTATTCCTAGCCTTTGTTTCATACCGAGCGAAAAGTGTTTAACCATTTTATCGTCTACATTTTTTAAATTAACAAGTTGTAACGCATGATTTATAGCACTTTTATCGTGATATCCCATATACTCACAGTGCAGCTCCAAATTCTCCTTTGCTGTAAGCTTTTCATAAAAAATGGGATACTCAATAATGCTTCCCAATCTCTTTAAAATTTCATAAGATGTGTTCGTTAATTTCTCACCGAAGATCTCTATTTCACCACTCGTTGGCTTAAATAAGTTTGTTATCATCTTCATAATTGTTGTTTTACCAGCCCCATTAGGCCCTAAAAAACCATAAATTTCACCTTTTTTTACTTTCATGTTTACATTAGAAATTATTTCTTTACCTTCTATTACTTTAGTCAACTGGTTAGTTTTCAAAATAAAAGTCATGTTCATTCCCCTTTCTTAAAGCTTCTATGTCATATCATACCCATCATAATTTTCTTTTTTATCTCTTATTTCTTACAAAAATCTTAAGATTGCTCATAATGTTAATCTGTTTAATTTAAAGCAAAAACTTGTTTTTTCATGTGGTATACTATGTAAAGTTATTTCCCCTGATAATTCTTCAATCAGTCTCTTCGTAATTGTAAGTCCAAGTCCACTCCCTTGAAACTGTTTATTTCTTGAATCATCAAGGGTAAACAACCGTTCAAATACTAGGTCTTTATGTAATTCGTGAATCCCTTTCCCTTTATCCCAAACTTCTACGTATACGTACTCGGGATCGTTCGATAAGCTAATTCCAATTGTCTTTCCATCACTTCCATATTGAATCGCATTCGAAATTAAATTGTTTAATATTCTATCAAGAGCTTCTTCATTTGCTAGTGAAAAAATAGTATTTTCAGGTATATCTATAACAACTTCGAAACCTTCTGCTGTTAAAATATCATAAAAGCTCAATATATTTTTTCTACAAATCTCATTCATATTCACTCTAGTCAATGCTATTTCTTTATCCCCTGACTCCAGTTTTGCTAAATCGAAAAATTTATTAATGAGTTCAGATACTTCAATCGTTTTGTTATGTATTTTCGTTAATAATCTATTTCTTTCTTCCAGGTTTATATTAGGATTTTGAATGATCGTTTCAATATAACCTAACACGACAGTCAATGGTGTTTTTAAGTCGTGAGAAATATTTGAAAGCATTTTCTTCATCGATATTTCTAATTTAGTGAAATCAGAAATAACTTGTTGATTCTTATTCAATAGCCGATTAATTTCAATTAACAGCATTTGTAGCTCGTTATGACTTGTGACAAGTAATAACTTTTCACTAGAATCTTGAGTAATAATGTTACTTAGCTTCTTATAGATGTATGTTATATCATTATCTCGATTACGCATCGATTTATATTGTACGAAAATAACAATTGTTAATAGGCCTATTACCATAAGCAAGAAAAAAGTCATTTCAAAAGTCCCCTAACTTATAGCCAATGCCCCATAAAGTTTTAATATAAATAGGCGAAGAAGGGTTCTCTTCAATTTTTTCTCGCAACCTTCTCATATGTACATTAATGATATTCTCATCTCCAAGATAACCATCATCCCATATCAATTGATAAATCTGCTCTTTAGTAAAAACCCTATTAGGATGTGAAATAAATAACTTCAAAATATGAAATTCTTTTGAAGTTAGCTTAATTTCCTTCCCATCTTTACTAACTGAAAAATTATTAAGGTCAACTTTAAGTCCATTATATTTCACTATCTTCGTTTCATTTGTTTCCCTATTTTGCGAATATTGTTTAGCTCGCCTAATTGCTGCTTGCACACGAGCAGACAACTCTATCATTGAAAATGGCTTTGCGATATAGTCATCTGCACCAAAACCTAAACCTAATGCTTTATCAACATCACTGTCCTTAGCTGACATGATTAAAATTGGGATCGTACTTTTTTCTCTGATTATCTTTAATAAATCTATACCATTAAGTTGTGGAAGCATAATGTCTAATAAAATCAAATCAAATTCGTTATTCATTAGTATTCTTTCAGCTTCTCTTCCATCATATGCAGTCGTTATCGAATACCCTTCTTTTATCAAGTATTCTTCAACCATTTCACTAATCGATAAATCATCTTCTACAACTAAAATTTTTGCTTCCATAACCACTCACCCTTTTCTAAAAAATGCATAGTCACAAAATCTGTTTTTATTGTTGATAAGCAAATAGCCTTTACTAACATTACTAGATATAAATTGATAAATCCTTTATTATTAAAGCTTTAATATGTAATTGAAATTATATTTTCATAGACTGAAGTAATAATATGTAAAAAATAATGCTCACTTCTCAACAGTTGATCTAACATAAAAAAAGTTAATCATATGATAAAGAAGATGGTTGTATGTATTAGCACATGTTACCAACAATGATAATTCTACTGGTTTTATCATCAATGTAAAAGCTCAAAGCGTCATAGCTACCGTATAAGTTGGATTAGTCCAAAGTATAATTTCTTTGCCCCGAACTGGCTTTACATAAAGAAAAACGCTTTTTAATTTAAAAGCGTCTAAGTAACAATGACTATATCATGAATGTAAGTTGTTTTTATCAAATGAACTCTAAGGAACAATAATTGTTTTGTAAAAGTCGTAAATCAGATCTTACTTCATTCCATTTTAATGAATGCTTTACTTCATTAAAATCTTTTGTGCTTTCTTTAAATCTATGTCTTCAACAATATGTAACGGTGTCCAAGGAATATAAACATTAGACTTAATACCTACACCTGACATCCACCTACCTTGATCAATTCTAGTTAACCTAGTAGTTGGATACCATATAGCTCGAACAAATTATCCCATTTCATAACTGCAAGGCTAGAGTAGTCATTTAAACCAGCTGTAGGTCTGCCAATTACTGTGACCTTTGAAGACTTTTAACTTAGTTCAACAAAAGAATCACCTGAACTTCCACAATATACATCTGTAAGTATAATAATTTTGTTTGGGGATTTTGCACCTGAAAAGATGGCTAATTCCTTAAAGTCACTGAAATCAAACTTAACGAACCCCTTCCATTGATGTTTTTCCCATTCATCACGTAAAACCGCAAGAGATTTCAATGCAATTGGATCTTCTGTCATTTCTATAGAGTTTTTGATGCTATTCATACAAAGACTATAATTACGATCTGTACAGTGATTGGTGTGGGTTTAAACCACTGTCCTCCTCTAGACTCTGAATTTTAGAAAGGTAATTATTTGGATGATCCTACCCTCGTTTATCAACACAACCTGAATAATCATGCTGAATAAAATAAACAATTTCCAAAAAATTTTATAATATATTAGGTATCCTCCAATTACCTTTGATATGTTATGAGCGTCGGCGAAGGTGAAAACGGAAAAAAACTTGCCATTGCTACAGAATATGGATCAGTATTATCGATTTCAGCTTCAATTGCTGTATATGCTCTAGTTTTTGCGAAGTGAATTTGATAGGCTGTCAGTAGTAAAATTAAATTTTCATCTATACCATTCTTTGTTCCACGCCATCCAAATTCTAGTTTATTCATATCATCTGAATAGTGTAAAAGCGAAAATGCCAATACATTGCTTTTATGCACTATAATGTAACTACCTTCTAAAAAGGTGTCTTCGTTAAAAATTAATTGTTCCCATTTATTTAAGTCATGAATACCTAATGGGTTGGTAGTATGTGTTGATTCATACGTCTTTTTTATGAGCATAACAATTTCTTCTTTAAGTTTGTTGTTAAAGCTAATATCCGAAAGGCTCACTACCGAGTGTTCAGCATGTTTAAGCTGTAATTCGTTTACAATCACTGACAAATCAGCTACAGATGAAAGATCTAATAAACTGTTATACGTTCTTCTAACTTCTTTGAAACCCGTTGATTCATAGAAATTCTTTAGCTTAAGCGAGGTTTCCCAAATTGATGTTTGTAAAGGAAGCATATCGTCACAATAGTACTGAAGTTGTTTAAGTAATTTATGCATGTCAACAATATATAATGGCTTAGCAGCTATAGATATGTACGTACAGTATGGGTGGAATACCGATTTCCAAGCTACTGCCATCCCGACTAAATTCTTATTATATGAAACAGAAATGGAACATATTTTCATGGTACTCTTGAATCCTCTTAAGAAATACTCCTTTGACTGTTCATCATCTCCATAGCAAGAACGTAGTAATTCTTTCACTTGTTTTTCTGATTGAAAACTATTTATGTCATATTCTAATCTATTATCTATCATAAAATCTCCATACCCTTAGTATAAATATTTGACTACAATTTACTCATTTCAATTACCTACGCTTTATTGTCTTTAACATATTTATATGTGACTTTATCGGCTTTCTACTTACTCTCATCATTTATTACTCATGCCCCCCAATCCATATTTATCCTGTTTTTATATATTTTATTAGTTTTCGTACACTTATTCTACTAGAATAAATAACTCTGTAACAAAAAGCATATAATTGTCAACTTTACATTAACATCTGTTAATTTTATCCAGTTATTCTACTGAAATTTATGAACGAGGACATCATCTGAAAGGTGATGATTATCTGAGCTCCAAAAATATAAATACCCTAGCCATTTTGTATGAGGCTAGGGTATTTATATAATAATTTAATGTATAATTTAAGTTGTTTTTCAAATTAATTTATCAAAACGTACACAACTACAACTTTTGTATTACGTTGTTTATTTTTTCAAAAAGGTATTTGGAATGTAGTTATGTAAATATATAGCTAATATTAATAAAATTAGCCCGAGCATATGGCCTGCTATGACATCTGTTGGAAAGTGTGCTCCCAATGCAATCCGACTAATACCGATTAACATTATTAGTACCCCTCCACAAAAGCCTATGATGATTTTTTCTTTTAGTACTGTACGTTTATGTACAATTAAATATGTAGCTAAACCATAAGCTACTAATCCTATCAATGCTCCACCGCTAGGAAAACTAAAACCACCCTCTTGTATGGCTGGATGAATGTCAGGCCTCTCCCTTTGAAAAAATTCTTTTAACATTTTATTAAGCACATTTGAGAACAAAACCATTATTACAAGAAGGATAATTCCCTTAAAATCACGATACTTGAGTCTTAAGAATATTATCATAACAACAACGAGTGTAACGATACCTGTTGTAGAACCAAACCAGGCGATAAATTCAAACATTTTAAAAATAAGTGATTGGTGTTCAACAATAAAAATATCACTAATTACCTTATCTATTAATAATAACTCTGTTCCCTTTATCATGTTTGCAAGCAAGAGAAATATTAAACCCATTACAACGCATAGTGCTATGACTACGATTAGAGATAGATTGCCCTTAAGCTTTGACTTGATGTTCATATTAATAATTCAGTCTCCCTTTTAAGTTTTATTGAAGTAATTAATTTATGTAGTTTACCTAATCTATTAGTATCTCTTGACCGAATACCTTAGTATCTACACAAGCACATCATTATATTTGCTTGTGATTTTAATATCTTTTACTCAGCTTAGCGTTTATTATAAAGAATCAACTACTTACATTCTGTAATATGAATGACAGACCATGCTTTTAATTTTTGATAAAATATATTTTTATACATTTACTCAGTGTATTGAAAAGCCTTCTTTATTCTGACGGGATCTAGTACCTTAACTTTTTTGAAGGCTCTTTTCGTAAACTTTTTTGCTACTTGTACTAAAAATGGACAGTATGATGAGTTTATGAGAACTCAATAATTGTAAAAGTTAAAAAGATGCCCCCAAAACTAGTTTACATGTTTATTTTTTGTACGAAAAACAATTCTATCCGAAAACTGCCTATGATTAAAAGCAACAATAAATGCAAAGCCAGTCTTCATCACACAACACAAAACCTGTCTTTTTTACTGTTATTCTGATAAATTAATTTACTACGCTTTGGCCTTGTATTATCGAGATAAAATTGGAATATATCCACGATACTGCTTCTTCATTCTATATGTTATGATTGACAGAAGAAACTACAGAAAAAACCTATATAATTAGGCTGTTTATTCAAAATTGAAAACAATAGCAATCTCGACTCCTATTTAGTATTATGAGTCGAGATGCTTCTTTAAGATATTTAATGGAGGAATATATCAATGAGTTTATTAACAATTGACGACTTAAGTCATAGTTTTGGAGATCGAACACTTTTTAAGGATGTGTCTCTACGACTATTAGCTGGAGAACATGTTGGGCTAGTCGGAGCAAACGGTGTAGGTAAATCGACGTTAATGAATATAATTACCGGACAATTAATCCATGATACTGGTAGAGTGGAATGGACACCGAATGTTGAATATGGCTACCTTGATCAACATACAGTGTTAACTCCTGGAAAAACGATAAAAGACGTGTTAAATGATGCTTTCTTACCGCTTTTTGAACAAGAAAAACAGTTAAATGAAATAACAGCACAAATGGCTACAGCCTCTCCAGAGGAATTAGAAGTCTTGCTAGAAAAAATGGGCGATATTCAAGATCAGCTTGATGCTGGAGGGTTTTATTCACTTGATCTGAAAGTTGATGAGGCAGCTCGTGGACTTGGCCTAGATGCCATTGGTTTAGAACGAGATGTTGCCACACTAAGTGGGGGGCAACGCACAAAAGTATTACTTGCTAAACTGTTATTAGAGCAACCGAAAGTACTATTACTAGATGAGCCGACTAACTTTTTAGATGTTGAGCATATAAACTGGCTTAGCCATTATTTAAAAGAATACCCTCACGCCTTTATGTTAATTTCACATGACACAGAATTTATGAATAGGGTTGTAAATGTCATATTTCATCTCGAATTTTCAAAGTTAACAAGGTATACCGCAAACTACGAAAAATTCCTAGAAATGGCGGACATCAATAAAAATCAACACCTTCAAGCATATGAAAAGCAACAAGAGCATATTAAAAAACAAGAAGATTTTATTGCAAAAAATAAAGCACGATATTCAACTACTGGACGAGCAAAAAGTCGCCAAAAGCAATTAGATCGGATGGAGAGGATTGACCGCCCTGAAATGGCAATGAAACCAACATTCGAATTTAAAGAATCACGTGGAAGCAGTCGTTTTGTCTTTGAAGGAAAAGACCTTGAAATAGGCTATGCCAATCCTCTATTGCCTAAGTTAACAATGACGATCGAGCGAGGAGAAAAGATTGCCATCGTTGGCTGTAACGGAGTAGGAAAGTCTACACTATTAAAAACGATACTAGGAACAATCAATCCATTAAGTGGATCAGCTATACGAGGAGATTTTCTCTATCCATCTTATTTTGAGCAAGAAGTAAAAGTTGAAAGCATTACACCGATTGATGACGTTTGGAATGAGTTTCCTCAATTAGACCAACACCAGGTAAGGGCAGTACTTGCACGTTGTGGCTTAAAAAACGAACATATTTCACGACCACTCAATCAATTAAGTGGAGGAGAACAAGCAAAGGTACGTCTATGTAAATTACTCATGAATGAAAGTAACTGGTTACTGTTCGATGAGCCAACTAACCATCTAGACGTCGTTGCCAAAGAAGAGCTAAAACGAGCGTTAAAAGCATACAAAGGAACGGTTCTCCTAGTGTGTCATGAACCTGACTTCTATGAGGATTGGGTAACAAAAGTTTGGAATGTTGAAGAATGGGCTAACCAAACTATTGAACAAGCATAAATAAGAGACTACCTAATTTAACCACAGCTAACACTATTACGCAGTTGGCTTTGATGTAAAATTACGCCAAGACTGTAGAGCTAGGCATTCATAAAAACTAATATAAAATCGATTGAGACCGTTAAGTTAACAGCTTACGGTCTTTATTGTTGTTTTCAGGTCAATGGTTAATCTGGTCTAAGAAAAAATACATAATCAACCTCTGTTTCGTAGTAGCTTTCCTTCTATAAAATAGGAATATAACTTTGTTTTGTTGCTGGAAATTCGTAAAACCCAACAAAGAAGTAAGCTATTTTGCCTCCATCGTTTTACAAAAGTAAAAGATGCCTTACAATCTTCTACATCCATACTTATTTCTTCTTTTCATACAAATTTAATGTTCAAAAGGCTATTTATTCTCTTTATTTATGCCTTTCCATTATCTTTGTTGCTATTGCTCCTAAACTAGAAGTTTTCGTACAGTCATCGTTTTTTAAAAAAATCACGAAAATAATTATTTATGTAAAAACTCCCTTTTTAATATTGACTCTAACGTTACGTTATACTTTATAGTAAAAGTTGAAGGGAGGTTATAACCATGTCAAAGAGAGTTAAAGAAGTTGCAGATTTGGTAGGTATCAGTGTGCGCACACTACACCATTATGATGAAATTGGACTGCTAAAACCAGCTAAAGTGACTGAAGCTGGTTATCGGCTATACACCGATGATAATCTTGAATCATTACAACAAATCCTCTTTTTTAGAGAGCTTGGCTTCCCTTTAAAAAAAATTAACGAGATTATTAATAGCCCTTCATTTAACCGGCGTGAAGCGTTAGAACTTCACCAACAAATGTTAATAGAAAAGCGACGTCGACTAGATAACATGATTACAACGATTAATAAAACAATCAAGCATATGAAAGGAGAAATTCACATGACGAATAAAGAAAAATTCGAAGGCTTTGATTTTAGTCATAATCCCTACGAGGAGGAAGCACGTAAACGTTGGGGAGATCAAGCTGTGGATACAGTAAACACTAGTATAACAAATATGTCTAAAGATGAAAGGGAGCATTTTTCCAAAGAGTGGGACTCAGTGTATATGAAACTTGCATTACTTCGAGACCGTTCACCTGAATCACAAGTAGCACAAGAAGCAATTAAAGAATGGTATGATTTTTTGAATAAGATAGGAAATTATTCTCCTGAGGCATTTAAAGGATTAGGGCAATTGTATGTTAATGATGAACGGTTCACAAAGAATATTGACAAATATGGTGAAGGCTTAGCAAAATTCATGTGTAAATCAATGGAAATTTTTGCAGATAACATGAAGAAATAACCATTATCATTTAACCTAGAAAATTTCCACATACAAAAAGGGCAGAACTCTCCTGCCCTCTTTTCTATGCTAAGCCGTTTTAGGCAACAAAATATTAAAGGTTGTTCCTTTGTTTTCTTCACTTTCAATAAAAACTTTACCATAATGACTTTCAATTATTTTAAAGCTAACCATTAGCCCAAGCCCATTTCCATCTTTTTTTGTCGTATAAAATGGTTCACCTAACTTCTTCATCTTTTCTTCTGGAATGCCTACACCAGTATCATGAATGGAAATTTGAACATGCTCATCGAGAATGACCGCTCTTACAATAAGGTCTCCACCATTCGGCATCGCTTCTATACCATTTTTAATAAAGTTTAAGAAAACTTGCTTTAAGCGATTTTCATCACATGCGACCTTTATTGCTTCCTCGTTATATTCGAATTTAAGTTTTACTTTCCTTTTTTTAGCTTCAAATTCTAATAATGATAAGACATTATTTATCATAGGTATAATATCCTTCACTTTTAACAATGGTGCATTAGGTTTTGCAAGTACCATAAAGTCCTCAACAATAGAGTTCACTCGTTCAATTTCATCAAGAATAATATCGAGGAATTCCTGTCGTTCAATATTATTTTCATCCTCTCTTAGAAATTCTGCATAGCCCTTCATTGAAGTGAGGGGATTTCGAATTTCATGAGCAACACCTGCTGCTAATTGACCGACCGCAGCTAATTTATCTTGTCGATGAAGCATATCTTCCGTTTTTTTCTGATCTGTGATGTCATTTCTAATCGCTAAATATTGATACGGTTTTCCATCCTCACTAATAAAAGGTACAATTGTTGTATAAACCCAATAAAATGATCCATCTTTAGCTTTATTACGAATTTCACCTTTCCATATGTCACCATTTCCTATCGTTTGCCACATGTTTTTAAAAAAATCAGCGGAATGGTATCCAGAGTTCAACAAGCTATGATTCTTGCCGAGCAACTCCTCTCTATCGTATTTAGAAATCTTACAAAATTCATCATTTGCATAAGTAATAAAGCCTTGACGATCAGTAATTGCCACAATTGTTGATTGATCTAATGCATATTTGATATCGCTTATTTCTTTTAATTTATCCTTCAATTGAAGCTCTGTCAGCTTTTTACTTGTAATATCATTTCTAATCGATACATATTGATAAGGTTTTCCTTTGCTATTAAGTAATGGCACAATCGTTGTATCTACCCAATAATGGGTTCCATCCTTTGCTCTATTTCTAATTTGTCCTTTCCATACATCACCGTGACCAATCGTTTGCCATAGCTCTCGGAAAAAAATTGATGAATGATAGTTTGAATTCAAAATTCTATGGTTCTGTCCAATTAATTCATGCTCCTCATATTTGGAAATTTGCACAAATTTATCATTCACATATGTGATAGATCCTTTAGCATCAGTAATAGCCACAATAGAAGATTCGTCTAACGCGGTTGTAATGTCCTTTGCATATGTCTCTTTAGATGCTACTCTTCTATTTAATGAAATGCTATTCGCCAAAAGTCCTGAAAAAATCATTATAGAAAATACAAGTACAACAAATAGAGCTGTGACATCTTGATTCGCATTTTGAACCAACCCATCCCCTCCTTGAAACTGGAGGTTAGATGCTCTAATTAAAATAAAATGATTTTGTACAATTGCACAAGTAATTAGAAATGAGCAAATCGGTGTGATCCAAGTCCGAATTGTTGCAGACTGTGTTGGCAGTTGAAACAATATCCAAAAAGTAAATACAAAAGTTCCTAATACAATCATACTTGATAAAGCAACTAGCAATAAATTATAGACAACATCAGACACAGCTGAGATACCAATAATATGGCTAGTGACAAGACCAATGGTCATTACTAAACTACATATAAAAATATGTATAAACTTCGTGGATTTCTTAGTTACTAGGGAAAAGGAAGTTGCGGTAAACAGAAGTGCTAGAATGAAAGAAAAAGTCGCCAGAGGTATGTGAAATATCTTTATCCCTTTTGGAGCACTAGCAAGTATACCTAAAAAATTAACGATCCAAATGCCAATTGCCATAGAAATAGATCCACTAATAAATATGCGTCGTTTATTTTTTTCTGCTTTTTTATATATTAATAATAAATCTATAGCAGTATAAGTAGCTAATATAGTTAGTATAATTGACAATAAAATAAGAAACGGATTAAACGAGTCAACTATATATTCCATTTATCATCCAGACTCCCTCATTTAAAGTTTACACTATAATTGTAATGGAATTGTTTGCTACATGGAAGGTCTAAAATCTACTTATACAGAAAAACTACTTAGCTGTGTTTCGTAAACCTAGACTGTTTTCTCAATGATTGTTGTTTTTCGTTCTAAGAAAAAAATACATATAAACCAAGCATTTTTCATGTACTTAGGCTCAATAGTAACAAAGTTTGTGAAAGAAACCTAAATCAAAGACAGGAAACGTTTTTGTCTCATTAATGTTGGTGTTCATACTAAGAGTTAACTGAGAAATTTAACAACCTTTTGTGGCAACTGTTCTTATAAGCAACAAATTTTTCGTAAAAGCACCTTTCTAAAGACTAGAAAAACATACCTAACTACTCAAAGGTATTAAAAAAGCGATAAGTTACTAAAAGTGCTTGTTAATTTGATATTTTCTCAGTCGATATTGAAGGCTCTGTCTACTCATGCCAAGAGCTTTTGCAGTATTAGATATATTATAATCATTGACTTGAAGAGCTTCTTTAATATACTCAACCTCCGCATTATTCATATATTCTTCAAGTGTTTTAAATGACTCCTCCTTATTTAAAGCAACTTGAATAGCATGCTGTTTGAACTGAGGTTTATTTCTAAATTGAATTGGTAAATGTGCAAATGTAATGTCTTCATTCTCATCAATAAAATTCATTGCACCTTCTACGATATGTTCTAATTCTCTTACATTTCCAGGCCAATCATAATCATAAAAAGATCTCATTACTTGTTCATCGATTTGTTTAACACTCATCCCAAACAGTTTATTATACTTTTTAATAAAACTATTTAATAGCAGGTTAATGTCCTCTTTTCTATCACGTAATGGCGGAATAAATACTGACACTACACTTAATCGATAGAATAAATCCTTTCTTAATCGTCCTTCAGCAATTGCATCTATTGGATCTTCATTCATTGTTGCTATAATCCGCACATCGATTGGCGTATCTTTCGTGTCACCGATGCGCCGTATACTTTTTTCTTGGAGTGCACGTAATAGCTTGGCTTGTAATACTGGATTCAAAGAATTGATTTCATCAAGAAGTAATGTCCCGCCTTCCGCTTGTTCAAATAACCCTGGCCGCTCTATTGCTCCTGTAAAAGCACCCTTCTTCGTACCAAATAATAACCCTTCAATAAGATGATCAGGTAGTGCAGCGCAATTCTGTGAAATAAAGGGTTTTGCAGATCGAGAGCTACCGTTATGAATGCTTTGAGCAAATAGTTCTTTTCCTGTTCCAGTCTCACCTACAATAAGTACGGAAGACGAAGTTCGTGTTGCTCGTTTACTAGTCTCAATTAGTTCCTTCATCACCTGACTATCACTTAAAATATGTTCAAATGTAAAAGTTGCATTTCCTTTTTTCTGCATATTTTCCCGTATAAGTCTCTCAAGTTTAGTTACATCTTTAGCAATTTCCATCGCACCAATCATTTGTTTTTTACTATCGCTAATTGGAAAGGTATCGTTTATAGTTGTAATTTCTTTTCCTAGTAGGTTAAAATATGTTTGTTTTACATTCCTTGTTATTTGCAAATGTTGCAGCGCTTGTATGAGTGTGCTTGACTGTTGATCCTGAAATGTATAGCTTTCTAATAAATTTTTGTGTAACACATCTTCACGTTCCATGCCCTCTATTTGTGCCATTTTTTTATTGTATATAATCGTTCGTCCATGCTGATCTATCACATGAACACCGATATCAATTTCATCTACAAGTTGATCAAATATTAACAGAAGCTTATTTTCATGTTCCTTGTTATTCATCTTCATCACCACAATAATATTGTAAATGAACAACTTGACAGCCGCAATATAATTATGCACTAATCACACAGTGTAATAACTTGATGCAAATTTTTTTTGCACAAATACATATTTATATTTGTTAAATACTAATGATACAAGTCTACTTCGCATTAACTGTTGTTTTCCTTCTATGAAATGAACATATACACAACTAGACTTCGTATCGTTTTTTCTTCAGTAAAGCAAGGAATATCATATAAAGCCACTATTACAGTTAAAATGGGAAACAATAGTGTAAGAAAAGCCTTTTATTGGCATGAAAATTGCATTGAAAATTACTACACTATTTTTAAGTAAAAGAAGGAGAGAATTTGATGAACACAACAACTTCAAATCGCATCATTGAACAAACCGAGAAGTACGGAGCTCACAACTACCATCCACTCCCTATCGTTATTTCAAAAGCAGAAGGTGTTTGGGTTGAAGATCCAGAGGGTAATAAATATATGGATATGTTAAGTGCCTATTCTGCAGTTAACCAAGGGCACCGTCATCCAAAAATAATTCAAGCTCTGAAAGATCAAGCTGATAAAGTAACATTGACCTCACGTGCTTTTCATAACGACCAACTAGGTCCTTGGTATGAAAAAATTTGTGAAATGACAGGTAAAGAAATGGCTTTACCTATGAATACAGGTGCCGAAGCAGTTGAAACGGCAATTAAAGCAGTACGCCGTTGGGGTTATGAAGTTAAAGGTATTGCACAAGATCAAGCTGAAATCATCGCTTGTGAAGGTAACTTTCATGGGCGAACAATGACAGCTGTATCTCTATCTTCAGAGGCAGAATATAAGCGAGGATTCGGCCCAATGCTTCCTGGTATTAAATTAATTCCATATGGTGATTTAGAAGCTTTAAAAGCAGCCATTACGCCAAACACTGCAGGCTTCTTACTTGAACCAATTCAAGGTGAGGCGGGCATCGTATTTCCTCCAGATGGATTCTTAAAAGAAGCTTATGATCTTTGTAAGCAACAGAATGTATTATTTATTGCTGATGAAATTCAAGCAGGCTTAGCACGTACAGGAAAAATGTTTGCTACAGAATGGGAAAACGTAGAACCAGATATGTGGATTCTCGGAAAAGCATTAGGTGGTGGTGTATTCCCAATCTCTTGTGTAGTCGCAAATAAAGACATTCTTAATGTATTTAACCCTGGATCACACGGATCAACATTTGGTGGCAACCCACTTGCATGTGCGGTATCACTCGCATCATTAGAAGTGTTAGAGGAAGAAAATCTTGCAGAAAGATCATTAGAGCTAGGAAATTACTTCACAGATAAGCTGAAAGAAATTAATAATCCAATGATAAAAGAAATACGTGGCAGAGGGTTATTTATTGGAGTAGAGTTACATGAACCGGCACGTAAATATTGTGAAACACTTAAAGCAGAAGGTTTACTATGTAAAGAAACACATGAAAATGTTATCCGATTCGCTCCACCACTTGTTATTAAACAAGATGAGCTTGACTGGGCGATTGAACGTATCCAAAAAGTATTAGGAATGTAACGCTATGGTCAATCACTACAACAAAACTAAATAAGCAGCAAATACAAAATGCTCCAACATCTTGTTGACCTCAAACAAGCGTTGGAGCATTTTTTTATACTATTGTACCACCTTGACTGAATGTTCTTCGTTTAAAGGTCGTAATATTCAAGACTCTTTTTGTGAACTATGTTGTTATATACATGAAATTACCTCAATTAAAAATAGATTAAATTCATATTTATCGATGTATAATAATAGATATCACGAACGATCATTGTATACGTGTGTAGTTCATAGTATGAGAAGCTACCATTAATGCGAACACAACCTTATTCATATTCCTTTGATTAGGCTGTTTTCGGATTTTTTGTTGCAAATTTATCACCATTTATAACTAGCTTTCGTTATTAAATAATTGGGTGCGGATTATGTAGCCGTTGAAAATTTTATATAATAGCATCAAATCAAAAAAATAACAAATAGAACGATTATTAGACATTAGAATTTTTCAAATAGTATTTACACGCTTTCGCCATTTTAAGTGAACATTCATATAAACTTAGATCGCTCCATACTAAAATAACTATACTTTAAAAATGGCAATGGACTTGTTTAATTGATCTACTACCTTCATTAATTCATGCGCAGCAGCATCCATATTTTCTATTAAGGCTAACTGTTCTTCAGCAGCAGCAACAACATTTTGTGATTTTGCAAAAATGTCATGAGAGGTTGTTTTAGAATTAGCCATGGATGAGGCGACCTCTTGTGAACTTGCAGCTAGTTGTTGTGTAATTGCTGAGGTCTCATGAATATGATCACCCATATCTTTAATATGTTTTGAAATGATTTTAAAATCTTCACTAACCTCTACCATGGATTGATTGCTTTTCGCTGATTCTTCTACTGCAGATTTCATACTCTCTGTTACATTAGAAATTTCACTTTGGGTATCAACAATTAATGTTTGAATACTTTCTGCAGATTCCAATGAACTTGTAGCCAGTTTTCTAATTTCCTCAGCAACTACTGCAAAACCACGCCCTTGTTCCCCAGCTCTTGCTGCTTCAATAGAGGCATTTAATGAAAGAAGATTTGTCTGATTAGCGAATGTTGTTATATTGTCTATGATAGAGCCAATTTTGTCAGAACGTTGATTTAACGAAGTAACAATGGTAGCTAAGTGTTTAATTGTGTTCATCATACTTTCAATTTGATTTTGCAGTTGTATAACTACTTCATTTCCTTTATCTGCCTGATGATCTGTTTTTTCTGAAAGCATCGAGATATACGAAGTACTTTCAGCGATTTTTTGAACACCTGTTGCCATTTCTTCCACGGATGTGCTCGTTTCATCTATCATGTTTGCTTGGACTTCTATTCCTCCAGTAATAGTCTGTATATTATCAGCTACATGGTTAGTAGCAGCTGAAGATTCTTTACTACTTTGACTTAGCTCAATAGAAGCTTTTTGAACAGTTTTAGAATGTTCATTAATACTAAAAATGAGCTCCCTTAATTTTGAAACCATTACATCTGAACCCTTTAACATTTTCCCGAGTTCACTATTCGTATACTTGCTTTTTAATTCAACTTGAAGATTACCTTCACTCACATCCTGTATTTTAAACAAAATTTCATGTATTGTTCTAATCATTCCACTAATGAAAAGTAAACCACCTCCAGTAATCATTAAGAAGAAGAATAAAAAAATGGAAAAAAACCATATTTTAGTTGTTTTGTTTGAAAGGTGTATATCATCAATATTATTTAGTGCATAATCATTTAATATATCTCCAGATATTTTTAAGTTATCACGTGCCGCTTCAAAAACAGGTAGTGAATCCTTATACAAAGTATAGCTTGGATCCTTTTCTTCAGTGATTTTAGCCCAAACCCCAAAATGTTCCTTAAAATCTAATAGTAGCTGTTGAATCGTTATGTTATTAGTGTCAGTTTGAGATGAAGTATCTTCCTGAGTGTTATCCTCGATAGATGGTTGTGTAATGTCTTGTAAGCTTTGCTCTTGAATAATAGTTAAAGACTCGTCAACTTTTTCAACTGCTCTTGTAATGTTACTTTGAATATCTAGACGTGTTTCTTCTATATATTCATCTGAATTCCCCTCTATTGTTAACGACTGGAACCCAACTAATGCTTGATATAAATCCTTATCGGCATCTAAGATTAAGGAGTTTGTTTGAAATGACGTATCATACAAAGACTGTATAAGCTTCTCTACATTTCTATCATTTAAATACAGTAATATAGAACTGGACAATAAAGATAATAATAAAGGTGTACAAAAGAGTATTAATAATTTTTTCTTAACTGAAGTATTCTTAAACATTGTTTGTCTCCTTTACGAGCTTAGGAAAGTTCTATAGCAATATGCTGTCTGCTGTTCATTAATGGCTGTTTTTGCATTGATAAGTTCTCTCGATTTATTAAGAAATAAATATGAATATAATTAACATTTGTAAAAATGGCATCAAAGTTTACCAAAAAAGAGCCTGCTTAATATCTCCGTGCTGTGTTATTGTTTATAGACCTCATTTTCGTTCGCTCCATATTTGTATAAGATGCTTTCGCATAAATTATTTTTTCGTACTATCATTTAAAACACGTATATATCTACCTTTTTGGCATCTTTCCTACTTTAATAATGAGGCTCAGAAAAAATCTCCCCTTACTGTCCACTTTTAGTAAAATGGCATCAAAGTTTACGAAAAGAGCATTTGTAAAAACAGAAAGTGCACATTCATAAATAAAAATTAACTCAACCTTTTATAGAAAATCAGATAATGATTAATCAATTGATCTAGCTCTTGACTACATCTAATGACTTTTTGGCTTGTAAGTCCCTCTCTTGTTGCAATTCTTGTCATCTCCTCTCTTTTTTGTTCAATAGTTCGTTGTAATTGATTCATTGTTAATACTCCTTTGCAGCACAATTTTATCAATCAAAATACACTTCAACTGTTTGTTTTAGAGGAGTTTCCCTCTTGGTTTATTAGCTTGAGCTTGTTGTCTAAAAATGACATTAAAAGACTATTTAAAGCAGTTATATTTTGTACTTCTTCAAGGAGTTTAATCAGTACTTCTCTTTCAATTTTTACAATAGATTCATAGTCTGATTTTCTAATGAGCTCTTTTAGTATATTGCTATATTCCATAACATCCCCCTTTATTTTTTTCGTTATCTTGAAACAACACTACCTTCTTTAAAACCTTTAAAAATCTATACAACTAACAATTATTCGTTGATTTACAATACTCTTTTAAACAATTTAGTTGTTTTTTTCCTAAGAAAAATGATGTATTTGTGGCATCTTTTTTCCTTACAATGATGATCGCTGTATGAACCACTTGTTATAATCCTTAGTAAAAAGAGCAACATAAATTACATGATGAGCTAAA
Source organism: Cytobacillus sp. IB215665 (assembly GCF_033963835.1). Taxonomy (NCBI): domain Bacteria; kingdom Bacillati; phylum Bacillota; class Bacilli; order Caryophanales; family Bacillaceae; genus Cytobacillus; species Cytobacillus sp. IB215665. Next base: position 330,325 of record NZ_JAXBME010000005.1, on the reverse strand, counting down.
AATATATATTTTACAGGTATAAGGAACGATCATAATATCAATTGTTAACGTTGTCATTTCAATGCCTATGTGATACTCAATTTCATTACCTATCTTGTTTTTACATATAAGTATTTTCCTTACTATTACATAATTTAAAATATAATCTAGAAATTACATTAGCCAAATCATGCACTTAAATATCATGACAGAACCTTACAATAGTTGGTGGCATGTATATGATGTTTAGAAAGGCTTTTTCCTTGTTGCTTTTCGTAATAAGAGCTAAACAAGAATATTACTAAGGTTCAGGACATCTTTTCCTCTCTATAGTCTATAAAAACACATAGTAGGTAACAGTTACTCAAATGCAAGTGAAAAAAGTACTCAAACTCCAAAAGGGGACCATGGTGTAATGCCAACTTGCAGCAAACATAAATGGCTAGGCTAAGATGTGAAATTGTCCAATAGGATGATAACGTGGTTTGGTTGAATAGCAATTTGAATGATGTTTTCTTAATACAAAGCTAGCACTAATGTAATACTCCTTTCTATTTTCGACATATTATAACAATCTTGTCTCACAAATATCTCACAAAAAAACAAAAGCTATTTATAATATTCATGCAAAAAAAACGCCTTCAATTATTAACAAAGGCGTCAAGTATGTTCGAATTTTTTGCTACATAGATTGATTTACAAGAGTAGGGTGTATTAATGATAGTAAAAGGGTCGTAGTGTGGTGATATTGTTAGAAGGTAAAATAAAGCAGGTTACTTTGAAGGGTTAGGGTTAGGCCAACGCCATGCACACCATATGATTGCGATTAAAGCTATTATTTCCATAGTTAAAAAGAAAATATCATCTAGATCATTTATACCACCAAAGATGATTAGCATAATCATTGTAATGAAACTAGCAATAATGTTTATTAAGCGATTAATTCTGTATTGCAATATTCGCGAGAGAATTACCATAGCAATAGGAATTTCTAACAGTATTCCAAATACCAATAAAAGCTCTTCGGTAATTAACGTTCCATTCACATTTCCCATCATCATTTCCTGTAGAAGTCCAGGTCTAAATAATTCATGTATATCCCGAAAAACGACATTTAACAATACAAATATCCACAATGCTGAAAGTGTTGTTTTTCTATCAAGATCAATTATTTTTTTCTCTGTATGCAATCTCATTCTCCTTTCTTAAACAATCTTATTCTAAATGCTGTTATTGTATTTAGCATTTATGTTTTCATACTTAGAGTTACATGAAATAACTAATGATCGTAACATCCTTTCTGCTCAAAAGACTAATAAATTATCTAAAGCATATCTAATTTCCTCAAATTTTTAATGAACAAAGTACTAATTTTTGTGTATAAGTAGAACGATAATTTAATCACTTCACCCAGCAAGTATAGTTACTCTACAGTTATAATTACTTTTCCCCTAGCACGCCCGGTCTCAAGATACTTAAGCGCTTCAGCTGCTTCATTTAACGGGAAACATTTATCAATGACTGGTACAACTTTCTTAGATTCAAGTAGCTCCTTTAAATAAAGCAAATCTTCTTTGTTCGTATGAACCGTTTTCATCATACCGATAGTCTTCCTGCCTGTTCGAGAAACCCGTCTTCCTTTGACGTTAATTTCAATTAAACGAGCCATATTCGTAAATCCTGCTATAGCACAAGTTCCATTCGTTCTTAACGCCCTCTCTAAATCTGAAACAGAACGATTTCCTACAGCATCAAAAATGAGATCATATTCCATTCCGTTATTAGTAAAATCATCCTTTGTATAATCAATAACGTTATCTGCACCAATAGAGCGTACCAAATCCACATTTTTTGTGCTACATACCCCAGTTACCTCTGCCCCTATTGCTTTCGATATCTGTACTGCGAATGTCCCCAATCCTCCTGACGCACCATTAATCAACACTTTCTGCTCTGGTTGAATTTTCCCTTCGTTGCGTAAGCCTTGCAATGCAGTAAGGGCAGCGATTGGCACAGCAGCTGCTTCCTCAAAAGATATGTTAGCAGGCTTCATAACCAATGCACCTTCAGGGATTGATACATATTCTGCAAAACCTCCCAAGCCTGTTTCAAACTTCTCTCCAAATACTTCATCACCTATCTTAAAATGTGTTACATTGCTACCAACCTTAACGATCTTTCCTGCAATATCTGCACCAAGCTGCATGTTTTTAGGCTTAAAGAGACCATTTTCTATACGAGCTAAAAATGGCTTCGCTCTCATAAAACGCCAATCAAGTGGATTAGCAGCAGCTGCATTCACTTTTACAAGTACTTCCCCTTCCTTTGGAATCGGCTTTGCTACTTCTTTGTATTGAAGAACATCAGGTGACCCGTATTTAGTGAAAACAATAGCTTTCATCAGTTTCCTCCTTCATGTTATTCATTTTGGTATAGCAAATTTTGGTTATTATTGAATTTTATTCATCTTTAGTGTATACTATACGGTGTAGTTTACATATAGTCAATACCTATTTTGCACTACACGGTGTAGTTTATGTAAAATTTTTAAGAAAGTGAGTATGAAGCGATGGATAACAAAAAAGTTTTGGAAACATCAAAAAAACGTCAAGCTATTATGGACGGGGCTATTAAAGCATTTGAAGTAGAAGGATACGAAAAGGCATCTATGGATCGTATTTCCCATCATGCAGGAGTTTCTAAACGTACAGTTTATAATCATTTTTCAAATAAAGATGATCTATTCCAAGCAGTGTTCAAAAGATTTTTATCTGAACAAGAATTATTAAAAAACATAAGCTATAGTCCTGATAAAACGATAGAAGAACAGCTTGAGCTCTTTGCTGATGCAGAACTTTTTCTAGTTAATGACCCTAATCGACTAGCATTGTGTAAAGTACTTACTACTGTATTTATGCAAGATTATCAGCTACTTAAGAAAACAAAGACTAAATATGGCCCTCCTCACGATAATCTCGTAGCATGGTTAACATCTGCAGATGCAGATGGACGAATGATAGTACCTGACCCATACATGGCTGCCCAAATTTTTCATGCCATGGTTGAAGGAGCTTTAACATGGCCTGCACTTTTCCAACCCTGTCAGAGTAATGAACAGTTTAAGCCCTTAAAAGATGAAATAATAAAAACTTTTTTAAGCAGATTTGAAAACAAAGCGTCATGCTAGTTGCACAATCAAACTTTCATAAAATCAAATGAAAGTTGACTTTTCACGCAAAATCTCTATCACTTATATTTAAGCGATAGAGATTTCTACTGTTATACTATCTACTCAATGTGTCCATTTTTCTGCCCATTTTTCCAACGCTGTAATCGTTTCAGCTAAGTCTTTACCTTTTTCCGTCAACTCATATTCAATCCGTACTGGAGTTTCAGGGTAGACATGCCTAACGACATAATTATCTTGCTCTAAATTTTTTAAGCGCTCTCCTAATACACGGTGACTAATGTTATCAATGTCATCTGTCATCTCTTTAAAGCGCTTCGAACCTGACAATAACGAACGAATAATTAAAAGAGTCCATCGCTTTCCTAATAAATCACATGTGTGTTGGAAGTTTGCACATGACTTTGATCTTTCCAAATAATTCACCCCCAAGAAGTGCTTATATAAGTGGCTGTTTTCACCTTAATTTGTTTTTTGCTAAGAAATAATTGCGCTCGTAATCAACCAGATGTTTCCTCATCTTTTCTTCTATTTAACGCTGACAATCGCGTAAACCTGTAATTTGATATGATATTGTGAACACAGTAACAATGTTTTTGAAAGGATGTTTTTCACCTTGATTGTTGTTTTTAGCACTAAGAAATTGCCTCGTATATAACTAGAGTACATGGCGGCTTTCTTCTGAAAAACGATGACAACCGTATAAGTAACAATAGCAGCCAAGTTTATCGAAAGGGCCTTATGAAAAGAGCTTTGTATTCACATATATTGTCGCTTTTTGTACAACATTAATAAATACATGTATGCCCATATAGAATTGTATATCTTTTCGTTTTTCAATCTCATGATACTATTCTTAATTTGTCATCATAACACGAAAGTTACAAAGGACTTATATATTTTGACAGATGTGTTATTTCATTATATCATAAAGAAATAGTTAGTTACATTAAGTAAGTAAATAATATAAAGTTACTATAATATTCTATTATGAAAGGAAATGAGATAAATGGTCCGATTAAGTGTGTTAGATCAATCACCCGTACCTGAAGGTGTGACACCAGTCGAGGCGATCAATCAAACAGTGAAGCTCGCTCAAATAACAGAAAAGTTAGGCTATCATCGTTATTGGGTTGCTGAGCACCATAGTTCTACTAATCTTGTAAGTTCCACACCAGAAGTGCTTATATCACATATAGCTGCAAAAACTTCAAAAATTCGTGTAGGTTCAGGTGGGGTCATGCTTCCACATTATAGCTCATATAAGGTGGCTGAAAATTTCCGTATGCTTGAAGCGCTTTACCCAAACCGCATAGATTTAGGAGTAGGTAGAGCTCCAGGTGGCCATTCACTTTCAACAATGGCCTTAACAGGAGGAGATACGAAGAAGTTCCATCAATATCCAAACCAAATCCAGGAATTAGTCGGTTATTTACACGAAGTTGAAGAATATAAGCTACACCCTGGGTTAATAGCAACACCTGAAATATCAACAGCACCTGAACTTTGGATGTTAGGTTCTAGTGGTGGTAGTGCTAAATTGGCAGCCGAATTAGGCGCTTCATATACATTTGCTCATTTTATTAATGGTAATGGTGGGCAAGGTGTCGTTCGTCAATATCAAGATAATTTTAAACGTTCTCCCGTGAATCAACAGCCTCATACAAGTGTTGCTGTCTTTGTCACTTGTGCTGAAACGATTGAAGAAGCAGAAAGCATAAACAAAAGTATTGATTTAGCAGCACTATTGTTAGAAAAGGGCGAGAGTAAACGTGGGGTTCCTAGTATTCAACAAGCGCAAGAATATAATTATACTGAGATGGATTACATGAGAATGAAAGAAAATCGTAAGAGAATGATCGTAGGTAACCCAATCCAAGTAAAAGAACAACTAGAATCATTAAAAGAATCTTACAATGCAGATGAAATAATGATTGTAACTATTACGCATGACTTTGATGCTCGAGTACGCTCCTATGAACTCATCGCTGATGCTTTTGGAAATACAAATTAACTTATAATGATACAACATTGACTATTGTCTTTAATGAAAGAATAAATATTTGCAATATAACTATTTACTACCTTCCAAATATATAATATACTGGATAATGATAGAAATACTAAGGAGGTCTACACATGATAAACGAAATAAATAAATCAACGAACTTAATAAATTGTAATAATCGGCCTCTATTGGATTCTATACTTTAATAGAACATATTTATGATGCATATAAAACCATAGAGAGCCTCTCTATGGTTTTTTTATGATGATAGAATAAATATGGCGCTTTATATTCAAGCTAACCATATTTTTCTACAATAGTGTTAAATACTTTTTTGTGCCTCTCTTTTATCATTTTTTTGAGGTACTCCACTAAGTATTTATATAAATTAAAAAGACCATAACGGTCTTTTTTTTATTTTATTTAGGAAGGTGATGGTTAAGATGAAAAAGCATATCAATCGATTAAGTAGGTTAATAATATTCCGGTTTTATTAACAAGGCTCATTTTTCGTAAAAGCCAAAAATAGCCATTATTAACGTGTAACTATAAACAGATTTCAAATTGAGAGGTGAACTTGTATGCACAATCCAGATTTTCTAAAAGACCTATCCCTTTGGCATTTCTATGACTTAATGCGGGAATGGCGAAGAAAAAAACAAGTAAGTAAGGATTAATAATACCTACATTGAAGATGCAACCTTTATAGAATAAAAGAATAATCCAATAGGGTCAGGCTTACCAAATCTATTATTTTGATAAGAGTTGATAGTCTCATTTAATTTAGGGGGTCTGACCCTTTGTTCTCAAGAAACTATAAATACGGATAACTAGGTAAAAAATCACTATTAGTATTTATCTCTTAACAAATATCAGTGGTACCACAACCACAATCGCTGAACTCAGTGGCATTGCAATCGTTGGATATACACTCCTCTGAATAACAATTACATGATGGCGTTGTTAAACATATAGCTGATAGACCCTCTATTGTATTATTTGAATTTGAACTCGACTTAATTTGCAAATCTAAGTCAAAAATATTTTTGTTCATATTGTACTTTTCCCCTAGTTTTTAATTTTTACTCTTCACACTTTCCCATTTAATCAGTGAAAAGAGGATAACTTGCTACATTTTCTTCAACAAATATCACTGGTACCACAACCACAAATACTAAATCTTGTTGTACAATCGTTTGTTTCGCAATCATTTGAAGGACAAACCATTATGCTACAACCACATCCACTATAAAAACTGAGACATTCTTCCGTATCCCCTGCTAGTGTTTTAGTTGAACCTTTATTAATCTGCAAATCTAAATCAAAGATATCTTTGTCCATCTTGTACTCTCCCCCTTAGCAATAAATTTTATAACTTCTCATTTCACATCAAATCATTTAACTTTTGAATCAGTTTTATAACAATTGGTTAACTAATTACATTTTCCTCAACAAATATCACTGGTACCACAACCACAATCACTGAACTCAGTCACATTGCAATCGTTGGATATACACTCCGATGAATAATTACATTTATGTGCTGGAATTGTAACACATATATTTGAATCCTCTATTGTATTATTTGAATGTAAATTCGACTTAATTAATAAATCTAAATCAAAAATATCTTTGTCCATTCTTTTCTCTCCCCTTTAGCAATTAATATTTTCTCTTCTCATTTTCTTATCATTATAATATTCTATTTGATTAGTTGAAGAAGTGGATAAATCACTATTTTTTCTTCAACATATTTCACTCGTTCCACAACCACAATTACTAAATCTAGTGTTATTGCAATCGTTCGTTTCGCAACCATTCGTAACAAGCCAAGGACAATCACAAGAACATGTGCTCCAACTGATACAATCGTCCGTGTCCCCTGCTAGTGTTTTATTTGTGCCTTTATTAATTTGCAAATCTAAGTCAAAAATATCTTTGTTCATATTGTACTTTCCCCCTAGCTTTTAATTTTTACTCTTCACACTTTCCAATCATTTCAGTATTCAATTTAATCAGTGAAAAGAGAACTTACTACATTTTCTTCAACATATTTCACTCGTTCCACAACCACAATTACTAAATCTAGTGTTATTGCAATCGTTCGTTTCGCAATCTATTGACAGGCACAAATGATTACATGTTATGCATGTACATGTGCTAGCAGAGATACAATCGTCCGTGTCTCCTGCTAGTGTTTTAGTTGAACCTTTATTAATTTGCAAATCCAAGTCGAAAATATCATTGTTCATAATATACTCTCCTTTTGTTCCATTATCTTATGGTAACAACTTATAGTTTCATTTCACTGATTCTCATATTATTTCACCTTGTCATAAGGCATAACATTCTTTACGAAATAAGAAACATTGAATCCCAGTTAGAATTATTTTGATTGATTAAGCTTAAGAGTACTAATGCAGATCCAGTAGCTCCTTCTAACAATCCTGGATTATGGATAAGTGTTTCTTCACCTTCCCATGGTCGGATATCATAATACCCGAAAGGGAATTCGGGGTTGTACATATCTAATACTAGATCTATGAGCCTGTTACGCCCTTCCAAAATCTCATTATTTCTTGTATCAAGATACATCCTATGAGCTATTTGTAATAATCCTATATAACCATGACAAAAATTAGGAGTATTAATATGCCATTGATTCATCGGTCTACTAAATGTTGCTTTAAAAGACTCTATTGCTAGCTCTTTCCACGATTTGCGTTCCAACACATCTCCTGCCAACCATATCGTTCTTGCTACTCCTGGAGAACCATAACACCATGCTTCTCGATGATATGTATTGTTCTTGCTAAGCTTCCCATCTATTAATTCTTCCCAAGAGACGGTAAGTGGCCAAATTGGACCAAACTCATCTTCTCTTTGCCATTCTAGTAACCAATTTACAATTCTTTCAATAGCTTCAACCTGACCTTTTACCTCTATACCTTCCTTTTTGGCTAAAACAAGGAAGGCTAACGGACCTGGAATACCGTGAGCTAAACCTACATTGAAATTACCATTTTTAAACTTTTCCCTTTCACTAGCCAAGAAAAGATTCTCGCTTCTTATATGCCATCCAGGTACAATTTTTCCATTCACCTCCTTAAACTCTGATAGCCTTATCACATACTGTATTACTTTTTCTAACGCTTCTTTAATATCCGGCTTCTCTTTATATAATAATAAATAGCGACCCAGACCTGCTGCACCTTCGATCGCATCATAATCATTCATTTTAATGTCATTTTGATTTAACTTATTGGTCAAGTACTTTATAAAGCTAGGTAAATTAGCTACAATATGATTGTGGACTGTCGTGATTAAGCTGGTATATCTGGTACCTTGTCTTGATAATGCAAATGCTGCCATACCGACTCCGGCTAATCCACTATATAGTGAAAAGGTAGATATCCCTTGTTCTTGTACCTTCTGTTGAATTTGAACCATATACTGATGACCTATCAAATCCCATCCATCATCTGGTGAAAACCTATCCAACTCTCCAAATAATAAACAATATCCAGCCATACCTCCTGATAATCCTAAACCCAAGTAAATATTTAACTCTTTAGAAATAATAGATTCTACATTATCTACACTTTCCCCATCAGATTGCTTCCACTGCCTTATGTTTTCCTCTACTATTTCTGAACTTTCTAATCTTTTAGCTAAATCAACAACGATTTTATTTATTTTTGTTAATTGCTCCTCAGATAATTCGGAGGCTGCTTGCTGCTCAATATTTATCATCATTTTATAGTCCTTTCTTAGATCATTAATAGTATTTAACTAATAGATACCTGTTTCTTAGAATCTTCTTTATCGAAAAAGGAGGAGACTTGAGCATCGTATAATTGAGCATAGCGACCACCTAAATTCATTAGTTCATTATGGTTTCCTTGCTCAACAACGCTCCCTTGATCCAACAATAAAATATGATTCGCAAAGCGAACCGTTGAATAACGATGTGTAATAAACAGTCCAATTCGATTAAAAACAAGCTCTTGAAATTTCTTGAATACTTCTTTCTCAGCCAATGGATCAAGAAAAGAACTAGGTTCATCCATAATGTACAGATCGGCATTTCTTATAAAAGCTCTAGCTATAGCTATTCGTTGCCATTGTCCCCCAGATAATTGTTGTCCTTCACTAAACCATTTCCCAAGTTGGGTATCAATACCGTTAGGAAGCTGTTTAATTAGGTTTTCGATTCCAGCACGGTCAGCGGCCTTTTCAATGTTCTCATTATCCATTACCTTGTCTAAATCTCCAAAACCAATATTCTCTCTCACTGGCAATTCATATTGAACAAAATCTTGGAAAACAACCCCAAAATGTCTTTGCAAAATATCTTTATTATATTGACGAATTGATATCCCATTAATCAAAATCTCTCCCTCAAAATCTGTATACAATTGGGTTAGTAATTTGACTAACGTACTTTTCCCAGATCCGTTTTTACCGACAATTGCTAAAGTTTCTCCCTTACTCACTGAGAAAGTAACTTCTTTTAAAGCATAAAAGTCAGATCCCTTGTATTTAAAAGAAACATTTTTAAATTCTATTTTTTCTACAGTTGAAAGAGGAATTGCCAGTTTCTCTTTCAATAAAGAGCTATCATTCCCTTTACTATGATTGATGACTTGATTATCCATTCGAAATTGATGCTCAGTTATAGGCATATCTAAAAAATTAAAGAGCTGCTCTAAGTACAGATTATTTTGGCAAAGGGAAATAATACTTTCCACCACTCCTTGTGCGGTGGATTCAGTTAACCGAATAGCTTGAATCAAACCTACTACATTCCCTACTAATATTTCTTTAAGGTACGCAGACCATAGAACTAATAAAACAATAGAATAGTTAATAACCATTGTAATGAGCCTAAATATGGTTGAAATTTTTATTCTTTTAATGAGAAGTAAGCGGTCCTCTTGATAAAAATGTTCAATTATTTTATTATATCTTTTTAATAAAATGCTACCTAGATTGTATATTCTAACCTCTTTAGCTGATTTATCATTTGTGATTAAATAACTAAAATACCATGATTTTCTATTTTTTTCTGCTCTTTTCCAGCGGCGCAGAAACTCCTCCTGCCCTAAGCGCAAAAATGAAATAAATGACAGGAAAGGTATTAGAACTAGAACTAGTGCTACCCACCACTTCCAAACTACAATGACCATGATAGTAGACAGTAAAGTGACGATACTACTTATCATTCCGAGAATCGTTTTTAACGTTTGAAATGGTCGAGAGCCAGATTCATTTTGAACACGCTTTAGCTCATCCTGTATTAATGAGCTCTCAAAATCTTCTAAATTCATTTCTACAGATTTCTCTAAAATTAATCGATTAATTCTGTTTGATAATAAACGTTGAAGCAAAGTATCGAAATACTGATAAATTATAGTTAAGATCATGTCAAATAATGACACTGCTATTAATACTAAAAAAGCAGTAACAATTACCTTAAATCCTTGATCCAATCCGATTGCTATCGAATTAATAAGCTCCTGTGTCGCAAGTAATGTAAATACTGGAAATAATCCTTTTAACAAAGTTAGACAGAGAATGACAAGAAAATAACTTTTTTTCGTTGTCCACAACAACTGAAAAACTCTAGGCCAATAACTAAATGAACGAAAGATGTTCTTCCAATTCAGCGATGTGTAGTCAAACTCCATTTGCTTGTTCAATCTCGAATCCCCCTCAAATATCTAAGGTTATGTAATGTATGTCGAGTGAGGCACATTACTTTTCGTTCATGGTTAAAGCTAATACCGAAGCGATTCATCGTCATATGAATGACACTAGATATAATATTTTCTGGTTGACTAATTAATTCTCCCCGTTGTTGATTAAGGTAAACTTGTTCCGCATACTGTCGAATTATGTCTCGACGCATTTTTAAGCAGCGATACACTAACCTTCCCTCTGAATGGCTCCTTAATTTTTCCCATTCACTGAAAGCGTTGCCAAGATCCATGTAATTTTTTCTCTTTTGTCTAAATTCTTTTAAATAATCTTTGTGCGAAAATCTCTCATTAAACCAGCTTAATTGTTCTTTGAATGATAGAGAAAAACATTCCATAATATCAATAGCACATATGACCGCAATAAGGTCAAGGTCTAAGGAAATTAGGTTTTCTCTTTTTAGCCGAAGTAATTCTGTCACCATCACACTATCAGCTTCAAAAACTTTTTCTGCCACTTCGATTAATGTTGCTCCACCATACCTTTCCACCTCTGGATCATAAGTATCAATGACCATACTTGATAGTAATCCTTCCTGCTGTAAATTCTTTCCCCATTGATGAATGAGCGGGATTAGTTTCGTATATAGGGTATCTGGTTTTCCTTTAAAACGTAAGCGAATATGTGGCTCTGGATCGGCATATCTCATAAAAAACCATTGATCTGCCCATTGATTTGCTGCTACCTTTTCGGTCAATGTTTTCATATGCCAAACGATAAACTCATCAATTCGACTAGATAAGCCATATAATTTTAGAAAAACCCACTCTCCTCCCGGTAGATAAGTTCGATGAACGGTTTCCAATTCGGATGTTACATTTGATTTTTCTTCTATTATATTAGAGGCGTTTTCCTTATTTCTTTCGTTAGATAATTGATCTGTTTGCTTAATATCATCATTTGAAAAATCTGTTTGTAATTGTTTTCGAACAACTGGGAAGACACACTCCATCATAAAGTTTCCTTGATTTCCCTCTAATGGTGAATCTGATAGATCAAATCCAGCTTCTGTTAGTAATAAGTGCTGACCTTCTTTTAGTTTTTCAAAATCCCGCCGTAATTCTAAAACAGTTAATGGATTTTCTAAGTCGAGGAGTAGCCTATTATCCCCTTCGGTTAAATAAACATATCGCGGAACCTCCCACTCAGTTTTCCAAGACTGTAAATGATTGAACCATATTTCATGACTAAGTGACTTGTCACTTGACAAACTATGAGGCGACATTTTCCACCTTGCCAAAGATAAAATTGCTTTACCGTAGCGAAGACGAGGCAAAAATGGTGATGAATCTAATGTACCCCACGAAAATGATTCCCACCTTCTTTCGTTCTCATTGCCAAGCTCCCTTAAAAAACGATATACATTCGGCCCCATCATCATATTTAGCATATGTCCTGACTTAGGAACTATTTTCTTTCCTAAACGTTTAGACCGCAAATAAAAAGAGTAATTGCCATCTTCCATAGTAATACCCACTAAAATATCATTTAATGGAATAGTATTTTCCTCTCCTTTTGATGAATTAGTGCCGAAAGTAATCTCATAAGGGCGGACACTTGGAGTAATTGCTACATTCGTAGCTCTTCCACTTGCTGGAAGATAAGCTAATTCTGCAAAAATATCTTCTGCTTGGTATGAACTTTCAATTTCATGGATATGCTCTAATTTATTGTAAATCTCATTCCCTAACATATTAGTGAATCTTCCAAACGTTTTCCCACCCCCGTTTGATCCTGAGTTTTGCGAAAGTATAATATCATAATTCCCCTTGTCTATCTCTTCTTTACTTGAGGATGCTAATGTAAAATATAATTCTAGAGATGACGGTGTATGATTTATATTTGGAGGGATTGGTTCTAAATCTTGAATCATGTCGTCTGTAATTTCAATCTCAAGCAGTTTATTTTTCTGTGCTTTTAAAACCCATTCCATTAATAGACTTTCTCTCTTAGTTGAAATGTTTGATCCTTGACTTTCAGCCCTCATCCGACTCATTGGACTCTTATATGTTGGCGGTGCTCCCAAGCCCATGTCTTCATCTAATAGCTTGAGAATTGGTACTTCTCTTGTTGTACCGTACTTGTCTAAAAACTTGTCTTTATATGTTTCTAAATGGGTAAAGCTTCGCTTATCGGGAGATAACCTCCACAGTATCTCTGTAACCTTAGATACTTCACCTTGTAGATGTACAGGTAAGATGATATCATCAGTCGCTATTTTCATATCAACTTGTACTGGATTTTTCACTTTCATCACTTTATTCATCGTCGCAACAAGCTCTTTGTAACTTTTTTCACCTTGACCAATCGGCATACAATTATAATGATGCAACTTATTTTGAACTTCATTTAACTGCTCAAGCAAATGATCAAGTCCGTTTAGTTTTCTTAATTGATTAATGACATAGCTAAAAGGGTCACCAATCGTAATCGGTGGTTTCAAGTTGCTGATGAGAAACTCTTGTTGGAACAACTGCATCAGGAATTGGTTGATTTTACTCACATCTGTAGTAGGGTAGGCCTCTTGCACCTTTTTCAGTAATTGGGTATATAGAATAGGAGATTTTGCTTGTTCAAGTACTAACTCAACAACTGGTGTAACGCGAATTGATGAATGTTCTATGCCTTTTGCTCCTGCAATTTCTCCATACCGATTAACATAAGGGAGCTTTGCCCGGCTACCTGTAAAATAAACCATAGAATTTGTCGTAATATGAAGTTGATGAACAATGTCTGAATTTGTTTCAACTGACTTAATTAGCTTTAATACCCATTCCATATCAGGACGGGATTTCTTCTGATGATTGGAAATACCCTTAACGCTTAACTGTGTTGAATCACCGATAATTCCATAAGAAACACCAGAACAAAGCCCATAAGGTGTAGGTCTACTAATCATGCGAATGAAATAGCGTATAAAGCCTTTTATTGCTTGATCCTTTTTCTTATTATTGTTGTCATTAGCTAGATTAGGAAGTGATTTTAGTAATGAAAGGCTAGACACAGCGATACTTTCTCGAATATAGGGATTTTGTGATAAATCTATTAATCTATCGATCATCTCAACTTTTTGACCTTCATAGTTATCTATATTTAGATTAAAAGTGTTCATGTAAAATTCTAATGGTAGCAATGGAGATCTTAACATAAAAAAATCTAAAGCTTGAAAATATGCACTTTCTTTCACTTTATTTTCTGTTTTGTTTTCAGCAACTAACATATAAAAACTCCTCTCATCCGATGTTCTTTCCATTTAATTTCACTTAGAGTATATTTATGAAGTAAAGGCAATACCACTCCTAATACGGAGTAGTATGCCTTTAGTTACATCAATACTTTAAATTCCCAACTTTAACAAATTCTAGTGCTGCCACATCCGCAAATACTAAATTTAGTTGTACAATCGTCAGAAGCACAATTATCTGTTACACAATCACTAGTAGGACAAGTTAAAGTTTCAGTACCACCACAGGTTTCAGCAAAACTAATGCATATACCACCATCACATGAACCGGATGCAGCTAATGAAGTTGATCCACTTGAGTTAATTTGTATGTCTAAATCAAAAATATCTTTCATAATTAGTTCCTCTTTCCTATATTTTTTAATCAGGCGCCTGTAAATATATTGAAACATATTTTTGAAAAAACATTAAATTCTGATATTTCCATAAAATCAACAAGGTTTTTCATTTATTTGTTTAATTGAAACCAAATACTACATGTTTCGTATAAAATATTCATATAGTTATATAAAATTTGCTATTATAAAAAAATGGGACATAGAATTAGTATAAATGTCCTAAAAAGGAGCATGTTTTGAATTAGATTTCAAAACATGCTCCTTTTTTAAAGTCAATTTTTCATGTTAGATAAAATATATTATTAAACTATCTTCTCATTGTAAAACTAGAAAAAGAAGTATTAGTAAATAATTAGAATCGTTCCTTTAATGCTGATTTGGCAAGTCTTCATCAATGTCGTCAATGGAAGCAATAAAAACGGTGTTACTTTTTTCAAATAAAGTAGAAACATCATGCCCAAAGACAAATAAAGTTGATAATAGAATTATAGATAGTATTTTTTTCATTTTATTACACCCCCTCTAATATTTATAATAACAAAAAGATAATTTCAAATCTTACAAAATTACCTATATTCTGCTATAATTTTCATGTGTAAATATACAAAATCCTCTATATTTCTTACAAAATATAACTTTATGAATATTTGGTGATTAAAAATGGACAATATAGCAAAAATAATAGGTGAAGAAATTCGTTACTTGAGAAAAAAAGCAGGGCTTACCCAAATTCAACTAGCACAAGGAACAGTAACTCAAGCCCAAATTAGTAAAATTGAAAGAGGAGAAGTCTTGCCATTATGCACAACCTTATATGAAATTGCCGAGACACTTGGGTTAGATGTCAACTATTTTTATAACTTAGCGTATACACCTAGATTTGATTATGTTACGGAAGTTAAGAAACAAATTAGAGATGCTATTCGAAAGAGGAATTATACTGAAGTTGAATCAATGATTAATGATGAAAGTAATTCTCCTACTTTTAGAATCGGTATTAATCATCAGTTTTTGTTATGGCATAAAGGAATTGTAGAATTTTACGTTTACAAAAATGTTGAAAAATCCCTAGAATTATTATTTGAAGCCTTATACTACGGAAAGCATAAAGAGTTACCAATCTTAAAATTACAACAAATAGAAATATTAAATAGTATTGGCATAATATATAACGAAACAGAAGATTATCTAAAATCTATAGAGGTTTATAAAGAAGCGTTTGTAAAACTACAAGATCTTCCCCAACATGATTTACATATAGAAATTAGACTTTGCTATAGTATGGCCAAGTCATTACACAAAATTAACGAATTTCAGCAATCTCTTACTTACAGTCAAAGAGGACTCAATTTATGCGTTAATGAAGAAATTTTATATTTATTAGGAGAACTACATCATATAACTGCACAAAGCTTTGAACAATTAGAGAATAAAAAAAATGCATATGACCACTTCATAAAAGCTAAAAACCTTTTCGAAATTGAAGGTCGGTTTCATTTTGCTGATATTGCAAATAGAAGTATTATTGAGTTATTAGGAGAATAACATTTTACTTATGTTTACCATTTTAATTATGTAACTATGTTCATGATATGTATGTCTTCACTTTATATTTTGTCGTTACACCCCACAAAATATTTATATGCAATTGACCTATTGTATAACTTCACAACCAAAAACAAAAAGTGAGTAATAGCTTTGGAAAAATGTAATACCTTTTCTCTAAAGTACTACTACTCACTTCCTATCATTATGTAATAAATCTTAAAATTTAAAGCCTTATATTTACACATCGTATGGTATATGACTGTAAGGTTACAAATATATAGCAGCATTCAGCTAAGATGCTATTTTCTCTACCATTCTACTTATATAATAACCGTAAAATATTCTTTTCCCATATGTTCCATGGTATTAAATGTTTCATGAACACGTTCATTTTTACACCTTTACCAATTTTATAACGAAGCTTTGGATTGTGTTTATTTGCCACAGATACAATCATCTTTGCCACATCTAAAGGATTCCCCAAGTTTTTTTCTTCCTTTGCTAGCCTTTCTTCAATTTTTGCTAAATGTGTTGTATAAGGAGAGTCCTCACTCCCTATGCTTGTAGAATTGGATCTTCCCACCTTCCACACATTTGTGGCATATGAACCAGGTTCAATCAACACAATATCGATTCCGAATGGCTTACATTCTATGCGTAGCGACTCACTATAACCTTCTACTGCATACTTTGAAGATACGTAAGCAGATATAGAAGGAAACCCTATCAAACCAGAAACACTACTCATATTAATAATCCGACCGCTTCTCTGTTTCCTCATTATAGGTAGAATTGCCTGAGTCATTGCCATCAAGCCAAATACATTCGTTTCAAATTGCTTACGATACTCATCAATTGTTACTTCCTCAGCAAAGCCTCCCACTGCAAAGCCTGCATTATTGACGAGTAAATCTACACTGTTGTACTTTGAGCATTTTTCTACTAACTTCTTAATAGATTCTTGACTCGTTACATCAACATATTCTATATCTACCTGTTCGAGTAAGTTGTGACTATTTAATTCCTGTTCAAGTTGTGCTGATTTTGTAAGGTCCCTCATAGTTGCGACCACATGAAAACCCGCCTTTGCTAGCTCGATAACCGTTACATAACCAAACCCGCTTGAAGATCCAGTAACGATAGCTGTCTTGTTAATCATCACTTTCCAACCTTTCTTTGTATGATAAATTCATAACACTCATATGTTAGATTACTGTTTTATCCATAATTTCACATTGTAAATTATTGTTTTTTTGATATGGAAAATATGACATTATTAATATATGGGTAATTTTTCATATAATAACTACCAGAATTTATTTTCTGTATATATTACAATATACCCTTTTTATCACTTGTCGAACAAAGGATAATTATTGGGAAGGAGGAAAATCTAATGTTGAAAGAGTTACATCCCAATATTCGTATTAGAATATATACGTCGTTTTTGAGTCGCGTAATCGCTTCAATGATTTTCCCATTTATGGCAATCTATTATACGAGAGAGTTAAACGCTACTTATGCAGGATTTTTTATATTAACTCAAGTCGTTATCCAATTTTTCTCTAGTTTATATGGAGGCTATTTTGCTGATACAATTGGTAGAAAAAAAATGATGGTCATTGGTGAATGGATGAAGGTATTCGCTTTTCTAGGTATGATCACAGTAAATTCCCCCATTTTCACATCACCTTTGGCTACATTTTTAATGGTCATTATTATGGGTGTGGCTTCAGGGCTTATAAATCCAGCAGCTGAAGCGATGCTAATCGATGTAAGTACGAAAGAAACTCGTACTTTAATGTATTCAATCAACTACTGGGCTGTCAATTTATCAATTATGCTCGGATTACTGGTTGGAGGTTGGCTTTTTAAAACTCATTTTTTCGAGCTACTAATCATATTATTTTTCATCTCTATCATCACTTTAACGATGACAATCACTCTTATTAAAGAAACATTTACTTCAAAAAAAACAGTGGAGGCGTTGAAACCGTACGGAATAAAACCACTACTACTAAGCTATCAAACTGTGATAAAAGATATACCGTTTGTCTTATTTACCATTGGTGGGATAGCAATATTATCACTAGAACACCAAAGAAATAATTTTATCGCAGTAAGATTAGAAGGGGAAATTATTCCAACAGTTGTGTCTCTATTTGGAAATATACAGTTTTCCTTAGATGGAGTAAAACTCTTAAGTTTATTATTCGTGGGGAATACGTTAATCATCGTATTGTTTACTTCATTTGTTTCAAAATTTATAAAAAATAAAGCAGAACAGCCAATAATGTATACCGGGTGCCTACTATTTGGAGCTGGCTATGCGATTCTCTCTTTTTCAAACGATTTTTTATTGTTGTTTATTGCGATTATTATATTGTCCATCGGTGAACTATTGTTTGTTCCAACTAGACAATCGATTCTAGCAGACATTGTAGAAGACAATCGCCGTGGTGCTTATATGGCATTTAATGGATTTATTTTCCAATTTGGCAAAATGTTCGGGGCACTCGGTATCATTGTTGGACAACAAATCGGTGGAATTGGAATGAGCTTTCTTTACATATTATTTGCTTTTATCGGCATAGCATTCGCGAGATTAGGAATCCTTAAGAGCTACGAAAAGAGGAAGGACCGAACATCCTCAACGGTTGTATAATTGCTAAATCATTGAAAAAAGAGGATGACCTAGGTCATCCTCACAAAAATACAATAAGAATCCCGAATTTATAAATTAAAAACGTAGGTAAAAAATTTATAAACCCTTGGTACAATAGGGAATCTTTCCATAAACCTTTCGAAATTATGGCTATCTACTGTCGAACTTTTCTTTAACATTTTCTCTAATTCTTTCTCTACTTTATCTACATATTTTGAGAACTTTGACATACCGTGCTTATTAACTTCTTTCTTCATCTTAGCCAAATCGCGTTCAATATTTTTAGCAGATTTCTCTATTTGGTGTGCTTCCTTTTTGTCAGTTACATCAGCTAACATAACATCTAAAAGTGTGGCTTTCACTTCAGCTTCATCCATTTCGTCTGTTATGACTAAATCAGCTATTACAGATGCTAGTTCACCAGCAGGTAAATTCTCAGCTTTAAAATCAGCTACTAAACGGTCAAGCTGTGCAACAGTGTCTTCTGAAAAACCAATTTGAACTAATACTGGGTCATGGTCACTCGCTGCACCTGACGCTTCTGTAAAGTCTGTATTAATGTTAACAATGTCTACTTCAGTATTAGCTGCTACATTGTTTGATACTAAAATGTGGTCTAACACTTGTGAGTTACCTTCATAAATATATGTG
Organism: Cytobacillus sp. IB215665; assembly: GCF_033963835.1. Classification (NCBI taxonomy): domain Bacteria; kingdom Bacillati; phylum Bacillota; class Bacilli; order Caryophanales; family Bacillaceae; genus Cytobacillus; species Cytobacillus sp. IB215665. Next base: position 310,945 of record NZ_JAXBME010000005.1, on the reverse strand, counting down.
TAGCGTTCTTCCTTAGGTAACTCTTCAATCATGTTTGTTAATACGTCACCTTCTAGCGTACGTAATGGAGCAGAGAATTCAAAATCGTTCATGTCTCCAAGTACTACAAAGTTTGCATCTGGATTTACTGCTAATGCACCTTCAATGAAGTCGTTTAATACTTGTGATTTGTCAACACGACTAGGCTCACTACCTAAAACAACAGGTTGTTCACTACCATATAACGCTCCGTCACCACGTTTTGAATTTAAGTGATTCGCTATAACAACGACTCTTTCACCGTTGAACTCAAATTCAGCTGCAAGTGATTTACGAGAGTTACTAAATGCTTCATTTGTAGGGTCGATGCGTCCAGGGTTCATTGTTAAGCCATTTTCATCGTATCCTACAGCAGTTGTTGCATCACCAGCTGGTTTATCAACTAGACTTACGCGGTCTGGGTTATAAATATATCCTACACGGATGTTACCACCTGGTTGTCCACCATCCATCTTGTCTTCTGGTGCGATATCTGTGTACTTATAAGTCGGTCCACCAGCTGCTTCAATTGCTGCAATTAACGCTTCATACGTTAAACTAGCGTCAGTTGTACCACTATCAGTTGGTCCATCATTATCTTGTACTTCTATTAATCCAACAATGTCAGGAGTTTTTAAGTTTTCAATAATTGAATGAGCAATTTTGTCAATTTTCTCTTGATCAGTTTCAGCAGAGAAGTTTTCGACATTGTATGAAGCTACTGTTAATTTATCTTCTGCTTTTTCAATGTTAGTAATTTCTCTTTCTAATCCACCGTCAATTACTTCTGGTAGATCTTCAGTTAATACTAGCTTAAAGTTACTGTAATCATAGCTTAGAACACCAGTTATTGGTCCAGCAAATTGATCACCTGTTTTAAGGTCCATATCTTTGCCAAGCTTCACTAACAAACGCTCTGGATTGAAGTCTTCTGGTGAAATGATTACACCACCAGCTTCAGAACGATATGAGTCAACTGCACTGTCTACTACAACTGGAACTTCTTCGTACTTAGGATGTCCGACAACTGTCGCACCATCTAATACGATACGCATTCCTTCTAAGCTTTCGTAGAAATCAATGCCATCTTCTTCAGGATCAAATTCAGCAAATGCATCATTATCAATCACCTTAGTCGGTTGAATACGGTCATCTCCGATTACAACAGGTGCTGGTAATGGTTGATTAGATGCTTCAACTGTTACAGTAGATCCTTTAATTTCTGTCGTTAATAAATCTTTTGCGTCATCGTAACCACGTGGTTTAAACTCTTCAACCTCACCTGTAACAGATACTAGGTCGCCGACTTTCACACCAGAATTTTTGAAGTAGACATAAATTCCTTCTGATGTACGAATGTCGTCATCAGCTTCTACAGACTCCATGAAGAAGCCATTTGAGCCATCTAAGTGTGTTACGATACCTTTTACATTTTTAACAATTTCTCCATCATATAAGGAAACATGTCCTACACCTTGAATATCATGAATATTAAGGGAATCAAGCGGTAAAATTGCTTGGTAATCGAACACAGCAACATCACTTGTTTCTCCGTCTTTGACAACAATCGCTTTAATTGTTACATCTTCTGTAACTTCTATAGCCTCACTATATACTTCACTTACAGTTGATGGATCTGTGCCGTCTACTGTATAGTAAATGATTCCATCTTCTACTAAAGTTGATAATTCAACTGTTGATCCTTTTTCAATTGTGCCAGATGCTGGGTTAGCAAATACCGAGAATGTATCTTCAACTACATCTATTGCAGATCGTGGTGTAAGCTTATATTCACTATAGTTATAATCAATTACTCCAGTGATATTATCATACGTTTTACCTACTTCTAGTAGACTACGATCTTGTGGGCGTAGTTTAAACTCACCGTTTACATCTACACCAGTGAAATTTCCATTACTATCTACTTCAGTAATTGTTACATTTTCAATTTTTACTAATTCAGCTTCAACAGCTTCACCTGTAGTGCTAGTTAAATCAGCTGACGATATGATTTGTGGTACTGGTACACCTTCATTACTGCTGATTACATCAACAGCATCTACTTCTAATTGAGCCATATCAAAATAATGATTCATTGTACCTTCTGCTGAAATGCGGTCACCAACATTTGCTGCAATGTCGCCACGAACAACGATTCCAGCTGAATCATCTTGTACGAAAAGATTTGTTTTTCCACCTGTCACGAACGAAGCAGTGACAATTCCTTCAATTTTTGCTTCACTACCTACTTCAAGTGCGCGTGTATCAGCAATTGGTTGCACTTCAAGTGGTGCTTTTACAGTATATGAGAATGAAGCTACATTACTTGCATCCAAACCTTCTTTTACTGCGATCGCTTGAATCGTTACATCTTCAGTAATTGTGATTGGTTCATCATATAATGTGCTTTCTTCCGTTGGTAATGTACCATCAGTTGTAAAATAAATGTCTGCATCATCAGTTGATGTTGACAACGTTACTTCTGTTCCAGCGTCTACTTCTCCAGAGTTAACAGAAGCCTTTACTATTGAAGCTTGTGTAACTTCTCCATCAAAGCTTGTCCAAGTAATGTTATCTATTACGATTTGTTTACCTGTTACATTTACTAACTGAATTTCTACCTCTCCAGCAATATTTAACTCATCCACCGAAAAAGCATGAACATCAGTGTCATCAAATGCTTCAGATAATCCTTTTGATTCTCCATTTATAAATAACTCTACTTGTCGGTCACCACTTCCAGTGAAACCTTTCTTTAGGTCTACTGAAAAAGAACTAATCCCATTTTGAATAGGGCTAGATATAATATTACTATTGTCGCTTGAACGACGTAACATTAACCCCTTATCATCAATCGGATAATCACCTTCATCACGTGAAGCAACATATGACCAAGTCACTCCATCGTTTCCAACAAATGAGTCTGTTCCATAACTTCCAGTTGCATTAGAGTTGTCAAACGTTTCAACAAAAGATTCTGCTGCAAACGATTGACTTACAAGTCCAACGTTAAATAAGTTGAAGACTAATAAAGCCACCAATACGAAGCTTGTTCGTTTTCTAGTAAGCTTAGACACTTGCATTCTCCTCCCTTAATTATGTTCTATTGAATGCGTTTACATTTAGAACAAAAAAATTTAGAACAAGAAGTCTGATGTATGACTTCTTACATTTGCTCCTATTTCATTATAACAGGATTTATATAGGTATTGAGTAATGTTTTTAGATGTAAATGTTGGGATTCATAAAGAGCAAAAATTCTAAATCATCGTTCTTTTTTGCAAGGCTATTTTCGTATTGGCTATTGTTTAACGAGTTAAAAACTTATTCATGTAACCAGGTAACATTTGTGGCATCTTTACATTGTTAAAATGCCACAATTTTAAATATATTTATAAGTTTCTATATACTAACAGCACCGAATGTAAAAGAGTTATTAAGCTAAGTTCTATATACCACAACCGAATATTGTTTTTCTTCTTCATTTCAGGATTTGCTAGTAAAGCTTGTAATCGATGTCTTTTATATACTTCTGTATGTGAAGCAATCAAGAGTTTTACTTCCATAACGATCATCTTCCTGTCAAGATTGTTAGTTATATTCTTTAATTTCATTTTCGTTTAATCTGAAAATATATTCAAAATCTATATTCCCCGTTGAGAAGCGATGTCCATTTACAGATTTTTGTAATGCTGTCTCCTTATGATTTTCATCGTATAATATATATCCAATCAGCATATATCTATTAAAATAATAAAATTGCCCTAACAATGTATTGCTACTTTTGGCAGACTCTATTTCTTTCTCACCTTCCATGAAGGTCGACCATTCAAAAGGTATCGGCATTGCACCATAAGGTTCTTCCAATATAGAAACATTTTGCTTCAACAATATACTTGGTCTGTAATAATGATGTACCCCTTCTTTAACACTATAGCTTCGCTTCTTTGTTAAATAAAAGTCAATGTAAGCGACTTGTTCATCTGAGTCAATGTTCCATACAATATAATATGAATGAGGGTCTTTTTTATTAGCTTGCCACATGATTGGTCCACCCTCAGTATCAATGCTAACCATACTCCATTGACGCTTCTTCCATACCCAATAGCTTGTACCATATGTATCATTTTCTGAAATAAAAGGTACAAATACATTCTTTTCATTTAAATAAAGCTTATCTTGAATTTTACTAACTTTTCCTTCAGGAAAAAGGTTGTTCATTTCAATAATCAATTGTTCATTTGTTGGAAAATCAGATGGTTTTGTAAAATAAATCGTATAAACAATAACAAATGAAGTGATAATGGCAACTACAGAAATAACAATCTTAAATCTTTTTTTAGTCATTTATTTTTTCTCCCCTCTCAAAAATCGATTTTGTAGAGTGGAAGTACAATTGTTTTTCAGGAGTCGATATGAGAAGCCCTTTCCCATTTTCTTCAATATAAATCATCGTTAACAGTCCACTTCCCCATTGGGGCTTAGTATCCAAAAGTAAGTACGGAAATCTTTCTTTCCTGTCATTTTCATCAACTCTTAAGTAACGACTTTCATACCATTCTCCATCAGGATCTAGTTCTAGTGTAAATGAAGGAATTTGTTCAATTAACATAGCTTTATTTAATGTATTAACTGGTGCAGACATATGTGTATTTATCATATGAGCATCTTCTACATTAGAAATATAGGTCGATAGCTCATCACTTGGATACAACAAATGATAAATAGGAACTGTTAATAGCGTAGTAAAAATGAAGATATAATTCGCTAAAAACCCTGTCCATGCGAAAACTCGATAATTTTTCCACTTATCTATTTTTCTTCGATAAACTAGAAATAATATCCACACGCCAATAGGTAAGATTGCTATTTTTACTTGCTCATTGAATATATTCCAATTGATTGCTAGAGAGAACATCCCAACTAGAAGTATGACAATAATTTTCCATATTCTTATCTTTTCCTTTTTTTTAGATAATTTCAAGCAAATATAAGCAATTACTCCCCATGCAATGAGTGTTGAAATAAGCATAGGAACATTCTTATAAAAATCAAACGTAAATGTCACCAAATCACGCTCCTTATAAAGGTACTTTTCGAAAATGTGTATATTTCTTAGTAAGGAAGTACCCTACTTAATAGGCATGATGTGTTTTCTTATCTCATGTAACATATAATCCGCAAAGCTTAATAAGCTTTCGTCTGTAATATTCATTTTTCCTAATTGACCTATATACACTTTTACAGCATCATCAACTATTTTTTGATACTGTTGAGGCAAGTTTTCGTGACCCCAATTCCCACCTTCAAGTTTTGAACAAATAACACCTTCTGTTACATAATAAAGTACACGACACAAGTTTAAAGTGAAATAGACTGCATCATCCACAATTTCATTTTTGGCATTTTTAATATCGTACCAAATAGCATCGATATAAATATCTCTTGGTACTTCTGTAAAAACTTCTTCAATTTCTTTTCCATATAAGCACTTTCCTCTATGAAAAATAATAGTCAAATGGGCCGCTAATTCAGGGTCTGTATACCCTCCGCATATATAATTATTGTCCGATAAGTATTTTTCCTTATGAAAATTTGAATAGTGCAACTCAAACGGTGTTGGATGTACGATTTCATTTGCAAATCTCTCGAGAATGACACTCATTTCCACTCCTTTAGGTGGAACATTTTCTAAATGAATAATGGCATGAATGAGTTCTTTTTTTGTAGAAAAATCGATTGGTTTCTTTACGACAACAACAAAATCTATATCACTCGAATCGTTATAGCAGTTCATCGCTAGTGAACCATGTAAATATATACCTACTAGATTATTATCTAATATACGCTTATATGTATCTATGATTTGATTTAATAGTTTAAAGGGCTTCATTTCATACCTCGTCTTATTTTTTGAATGTTATATAAAGGCTGTTTTCGCATTAATTGTTGCTTTTCGTACTAAGAGCCAAACACGTACACAACGAGAGTTCGTAGCATCTTTCCTTCTGTACAACAATGACTAACCATGGAAAACCACTATTTTTGGTACTAATTGGATAACAATAGCAACAAAGTTTACTAAAAGAGCCTATATAAATTACCAGTTTATATTATATAATTAATTGCAAAAATAGAATATACTTTGGAGGAATATTATGGATGATATTCACAATACCAGGAGTATTACTTATAGTGCAGGAACAAGTAGTGAACTTGGCAAAGCTTTAGCTAATAGACTAAGTCCTATCGAAGCTGCAAGAAAATTTATACACTGTCATTTTCCAATTTGTCATGCAGCTATACTCGCAGGAAGTGTCATAAGAGGTGAGGCGACAGAGACATCTGACCTCGATATCGTTATTTTTGACAAACATATTGATCGTTCATATCGAGAATCACTCATTTATTTAGATTGGCCTATCGAGGTTTTTGTTCATAATTTATCTTCCTATAAGAAATTTTTTGATATTGATTATAAAAGGGCAAGACCAACTTTACAAAGAATGGTTTCCGAAGGGATTGTTATAAAAGACTCTGACATCATAATTCAAATCAAACAAGAGGCTAATGAAATATTAAGCACAGGGCCAGAGCGGTGGTCCGAAGAGACGATCATGATGAAACGATATTTCATTACTGATGCCCTTGATGATTTTATTGGCTGCTCTAATAGATTCGAAGCTATCTTTATTGCCAATAAGTTGGCTGAATTGGTCCACGAGTTTGTACTAAGAACGAATAGGCAATGGATCGGTACGTCCAAATGGATTGTTCGCTCTTTAAATCATTTTGATAAATCGTTTACGAAGGACTATGTCGAAGCGTTTGATTTATTCTATCAAACGAATAATAAAGAAAAAGTCATTGCATTGGTAGAAAGCGTGTTACTTCCCTCTGGAGGACGTCTATTTAGTGGATTTTCTATAGGTAAAAATAAATAAGAGTTTGCCCTTACTATTTTTTTATGTCAGTTTCACATAATTACAGGTCTTTTCACTCCTTTTTCGAGTCAGTTTCACATATTTACGGGTCAGCGTACTATTTTATTCGGATCTTTCATCTACAAGTGCTCTTCCGCTTGCTCACACGTAGCAGCAAGCGGTTGTCCATATATACATCTATTCCGTAATGAGAACTGAGCATAGTACATTACACAATATCAATTTTTGGTTGATCCCAATCCGAAGTACTAAACTTCTTCATGCAACTCCCCTTTAACTCCCCATGTTTCATAGAAAACTAATTTTTGTAGATCTTGACGCTTTTCCCAGTTATGGATTTCTAGCAAAGGAGCTTTAGGGTAATGATCTGTATAACCAAGTGATAGAAGTGCAACTGGGTCAATATGAGGTGGAATATTTAGTATATCTCTAACATCATTCTTTTTGTAAAAACTTACCCAACCTAGTGCAATTCCTTCGACACAAGAGGCTAACCACATATTTTGGATGGCACATGAAACCGACATAATATCCGTTTCAGGTATCGAATTTCTCCCGAGTACATGTGAACCACCGCGTGTAGGGTCACATGTAACACAAATCGTTAGTGGCGCTTGCTTTAAACCTTCAACTTTTAAATCTAAAAAGTTGTTTTTCTTCTTCCCTTCATAATGAATGGCCAATGCTTTACGTTCCTTATCCGCCGCCCAAGCTAACTGTTCTTTCACTTCATCTGTAGTTATTAAAATGAAATTCCATGGCTGCATAAATCCAACTGATGGACCGCTATGCCCTGCCTGAAGAATTCGTTGAATAGCATCTACAGGTAATGGATCAGATAAAAAGGATCGAATATCTCTTCTTCTGCCGATGACCTTGTAAACGGCATCTCGTTCTTCATTAGAGAACATCACATCACCTTCAATCAAAATATTGTTTGTGTACTGCAATTATAGCATGTATAGGTTTAGTTATAGTTTATGATAGGACACCTTAAATGTTATTCATGTTTTCCCAAAAAGCGTAAAATAAACAGACTGTTTGCGCATTAAATGTTTCTTGTCATACTAATAATTATAAATCAAGCGTTGAGTATCTTTTCAAACGTATAAAACCACTTAATAATAGTTACAAGAGATCCTTTCGTAAACATTAAAATTTACAAAATTTAACATCCTCATCTCCATTATTAAATACAGAATGATTCCTTAATATTCAGTTATAGGATAAAATGCGCATAACTAAGAGGCTGACACAAAAGTCAGCCTCAAGAAATTTCAACACATTGCTCTGTAAGAACTTATGTACAATTGAAGCTCTTAAGTGAACAGGCTGATAAAAATAAAAGAATGTAATCTCTTCTTCGCTCTTATAGCAGTAATCGATATCATGCAAACAACCGCTACATGGAAAATAATATTAACGATAGATTACTTTCGATTTGAATAAATTTAAAAAACACTAGGACTTACAGCTCCATCGTATTTAACATGTCTCTGAGCTTAATCAATTCATCTTTCGTAACTGTGATACCTTTACCCATTTTTTCGCCATCAGGAGACCACTCTCTAATATCAAATTTCGGCTCTCTATCGTTCCAGCTAATACTTCTGAGCTCTTTTGTCCAACCTTTCGCTGACTCAGAAAGAACTCCAAAGTTATCTATTACTTCATATTTTATATTTGCCATATGATCACCCCATTGTTGTATAGTTTGTTTTCTATAATAAAATAAAATTACAATGACAACAACCCAATGCACCTTCCCTACCTCCGATGTATACAAACAATTCGATTATAATCTTTATTTTCAACATAGGGTATATAGTAAAAACTTTTTAAAAAGAGATAAGAATATTAATATCTAATAAGTTAACGGAAAATTTAGCACAATCATATCACCCATTTAATGTAAAATACAGATATGAAGTATGAGGGGGATTATTAGTGAAAAAGCTTTTATCACTATTTACACTTGTTTTATTTTTAGTAGGATGCAATTCAGGTTTAACTTTTTCAGAAACAACTATGAACCATGTTGATAAAGATGTTAAGAGATTTTTCGAATCGGTGGAGAGCGAAAATGGAGTTCATCTTTTTTTTGATGGCGAAAAAGCACTTTATGTGCTTTTAAACGGAAAAAATGTAATACAAGGAGATCCAGCTACTTACTATACGGATTTTAATGTAGAAGCTACTGATGATACAATAAACGTTCGGTTTAACAAAGATCAAACTGACGATTATACTAATAAGACATTAAATAATCATGTATTGTATAAGATAAATAAAGATAAGGATTATGAATACATTCGGTTTTTTAGTAATGGTCAAGAAATACCTATCGATGTAGTATCAGGTAACTAATTATGTCGTTCTATTCTAGGCTACTAAGAAGTCTTTGAAAGATAAGCAAATGATGTTAACCTGACATATGTTTACCCCTTCCTAATTATAAGATGGGGTAAACATAGCTGTTCGGTTCTACAAGCTTTGAAATCAAGTTGTTTTACTTTTCTTAATGATCCTCCACATCAATGAGAAACACTTTATCTTTAAAGCCACCTCTATTTTGGTTCTTTAAATCTCGCCTTTCCTCAACTTTTTCAATGGTTACATGATGAACTTTTGCTAATGCATGTATGAGTTCAAGTACATCAGCTAACTCTTCTACAGCAGATTCATGATCTTTAGCATCAAGATATTCCTGCACCTCTTCTATTAGTTTTTTCTTCAATTCTTCCGTATATTCTTCATCTGATAAGTGTTTAATTCGATAATTCTTTCCTGATTCTTCAATAATTTTAGGAATGTAATCACGAACGAGTTTGTTATACAAGGGCATAAAGACTCTCCTTTGAACAATTGATCTTTTCTTAAATGTGATTTGCTGAACAATATATAAAAGGGAACAAAGCTAAAGGTGAAAAAACTATTATACACATTCAAAAGGAGCCTCAAAAAGTCAAGTATTGACTAATTTGACAGCCCCATAGTTATTTACTCACATTACATATATTTTTCAAGGAATGCTGATACAGTTCTATACACTTTTAACTCATTCTCCAGTTTTGAAAATCCATGTCCCTCGTCCTCTAACACCATATATTCAACATCTCGACCTTTTTCTTGTAGTGCAGCTACGATTTGATCTGATTCTGCTTTTACAACACGTGGGTCGTTTGCTCCTTGAATAACAAGCATTGGTTTGTTCATGCTATCTAAATATGTAATCGGAGAATACTCAATTAACTTTTCTTTGTCTCTTTCCGGGTTTCCAACCCATTGATCCATGATTGGTTTCCAAAACTCAGGTACAGAATTAATAAACGAAAACAAATCACTAGGACCAAAAATATCCACTACAGCCTTAAAATATTCCGGATGTCTTCCATGGAGCAATAACGACATGTAGCCACCATAGCTTCCACCTATTAGGAAAATCTTATCTCGATCTGCATAGCCATTTTTAATTAGGTATTCTAACCCTTCAATATTATCAAGGCGTGGACCATGTCCCCAATCACCTTCAACCATTTTTGTAAACTTTAATCCATATCCAGTAGAGCCTCGGAAATTAGGTGCAAAAATACTAAACCCTTCACTAATTAAATATTGAAACACACCTCTAAAGAATTTACGTTCACCATACTGAGGTCCACCGTGTGGCCAAAAAATAACATGACCATTACTATTTGTAGCTTTTGCTTTAAAGAAGAGTGCTTCTATCTCGAGTCCATCAAACGACTCATACTTAATTACTTCGGGATCGACTAACTGTTGCTCATCTACACCGAGCACACGATTGTTTGTTAGCTGCTTCCATGTATGTGAGTTACTTTCTTTTTTATAAATATTTGCTGGCTTCGTAGCAGAAGTGCCTAATAAATATAAATGACCACTTTCTGTAACAGTTAACTTTTGAACCTCTCCTACTGGACTCTCAACCTCTTCTAATTGCTTCGAATCTATTTCGTATCGATATAGAAGATCTTCAACACCCTTTTCGCTAACAGCGTATAGTTGTTTATGTTGTTTATCATATTTAATCATTTTGAACCCTGCACCAGGTACTGAAACTAGTTTGTTAAACTCTTTAGTTTCAATATTAAATTTAGCAATATATGAAAAATCCTCACCATAATCAGTTATTAGAAAAATTTCTGTCTCTGAAACATATATAGCATCTGTTACAGTGTGCTGCTCACTCGTTTCTGGTGTTAAGGAAATGATCTCCTCATTTACTTTTACATAGGATAGCTTGTGAGTGTTAGAGAAAAGCTTACTAATAATAAAGCTCTCTTCACTAGGACTAATATCTAGTAAAAATGTAGCCGCACCTTCCCCATCATGAACGACCTGTTCTTCCCCTGAATCGAGGTGATAGCAATAACTCTTTAGGAAAGTCGGTTCATCTTTTGAAGATGTATAGTATAAACGTTTGCCATCATCTGATAAAATTGGTGAAATGTGACGTTTACCTTCTGAGGTTCTAACTGGCTGTATTTCGCCACCATGTGGAGGAATCATATAAATTTGAGCATTTTCGTCCCCTTCATGATCAAATGCTACGATTACAAATTTTCCATTCTTGTCATACTGAAGCCCATGGCAGCTTTGATCATTAAATGTAAGTGGATATGGAAATTCATTTGGTAAATCCATTGCCCACAAATTAAACTTACCACTAATATTCGTACTAAAAATAAGTTGACTTTCATCACTACTTACAACAAAATCTTGTATTTTATATGCTCGTAAAAATTGTTCTACATCTGGTTTTTTAAATGTTTCCACTCCATCTTCCCCCTAATTAGTAGATTTCATTTAGGCTGTTTTCACAATAGTTGTTGCTTTTCGTTCTAAGATATAAGTACGTATACATCTAGCGATCGCGGCATCTTTTCTACTTTTACAATTACTGAGCTCTCATAAAACTAAACATTCTGTATATTTTGTAATAAAAAAACAAAGTTTTACGAAAAGAGCCATAAGTTATTATGTAATATGCTCACTATTCATACTTTATTTTAAGTGACGACATTGTCACTTTCAAGTGTTTTTTGTTAATTTTCTTAATTTTTTTATTATGATTATTATAACTTTTTCAATGGACATATGGGTAACATCGAATTCATAAACTATATATCATAAACAACCAACGTTAGGATCACATATCAAGGAGTGTTCATAATGAAAAAACGACATCAGATTCATTCGGACGATGTGCCTCAGCCAATTAGGGAAGATGGAGCAGGTGCTACTGATCTTGGACCTAGAGACATTTTGAGAGATATTGAAAACCCAGATATGCTCGTCCCTCCTAAGACTGATGCTGGCAGAATACCTAATCTAAAGTTCTCATTTTCTGATACACCAATGAATCTATATCACGGAGGATGGGCACGAGAAGTGACTGTTAGAGAACTACCAATTGCAACTACCATCGCAGGTGTCAATATGCGTCTAACCCCCGGTGGCGTACGTGAGTTACACTGGCATAAACAAGCCGAGTGGGCTTATTTACTTCTAGGGAAAGCACGGATTACAGCAGTTGATCAGGATGGTAGAAACTTTATTGCAGATGTAGAGGCAGGTGACCTTTGGTATTTTCCACCAGGCATTCCACATTCGATTCAGGGATTGGATGGAGGCTGTGAATTCTTACTCGTTTTTGATGATGGAAATTTTACGGAGAGCGATACCTTTATGCTCTCAGACTGGTTTGCTCATACACCAAAGGATATACTGGCTAATAACTTTGGAGTATCTGAAAGTGCTTTTGCTCATATACCTACCAAGCAACGATACATGTTTCAAGCACAAGTTCCTAAGCCTATTAACATTCAAGCTATTCAAAGCCCCTATGGAACTGTTCCTAAGAGCTTTACGCATCGTTTAATGGCACAAGAGCCAATTATAACTTCTGGAGGAACTGTTCGAATCGTTGATTCTACCAATTTTCCTGTTTCAACTACGATTGCAGCTGCTCTAGTTGAAATCAAGCCTGGTGCCATGAGAGAAATGCATTGGCACCCAAACACAGATGAATGGCAATATTACCTTACTGGTAAAGGAAGAATGACAGTATTTGCAGCAGAAGGTACCGCGCGAACCTTTAATTATCGGGCTGGAGATGTCGGTTATGTCCCGTTTGCTTTCGGACATTATATACAAAACATCGGAGAAGAAAGTCTTTGGTTTTTAGAAGTTTTTAAGAGTAACCGCTTTGAAGATATATCTTTAAATCAATGGTTAGCTCTCACACCACATGAGTTAGTGAAAGCTAATTTGCATGTTGGGCCAGATCTAATGAACGCTTTACGAAAAGAGAAGTGGCCAGTTGTAAAATATACTAATACGTAAATATTAATTACGTAAATTGTTATTGATCTCCTCTTTTCCTTCACAATAAAAAATCAATACATTTTGAACAGTAAAGGCTTTGTACGGCTCTAGGGTTGCTGTTGCAGTCATTGTAAAAAACGCCTTCTTTTTAAGTCTTCTCCTGATTGAAATACACAAAAGGACCTTCAAATAAATTCGACACTTTTCGAAAACACTGATAAAGTTCTGGATAAAGACATTATTCTGTAGTATGTTCACTGTTTACAATTAAAATCTTGTTATATTATAGTGTTTATTACTCACATATGGACAGCTTAGCATTTAGGATAGTGCCGTTTTTATTGTTGACTACAAAATAAGCAATATATACATAATCATAATTAATAACAGAATTACTTGACGGCTGAAACCTTTTAAAAGTTCCACTAATATGGGAATCTCAACACTTATTAGTGGAACTTATTTAGTTTTATTGAGGTTTTAAGATTAAAACCGATTTCGCCACCCAATCATGTACCACAAAACGTTCGGTATGGTTTGACTGATGGTTCTGGTGGTGTGCTATATTCAACCTGCTCCGAAGTGTGGTCGTATGGGTTCGAAAGAACGTGTAGTAGCCGCTCCATCACGCTATAATCTCCTCTTTCTACTGCTGCGTCTAGCGCATCCTCTACCCGATGATTGCGGGGGATGATTGCAGGGTTGCTACCCTTCATCAACCGTTTCGATGCAGCGCTCGATTCTTGTTGCCTTTCTAACCTCGCTTGCCATCTTTCATACCAAGTAACAAATTCCCCTGTCTTAAACATTACATTATCTTGTAAAGTATCAAAAGTTAATGCACGGAATGTATTCGTATAGTCAGCACGATTCTCTTGCATCATTGTTAAAAGATCTTTAATAAGTAGTTCATCCTGTTCCTCTTCATTAAACAGGCCAAGCTTTGCTCTCATACCTGAAAGCCAATGACTATAAAATATACCATTAAATGCTGAAATCTTCTCCTGAGCGATATCAATTGCTCGTTCCTCATTAACATGTAGTAGGGGCAACAAAGATTCAGCAAACCTTGCAAGGTTCCATCCACCTATCATTGGTTGATTAGCAAAAGCATAGCGTCCTTGTGTATCAATCGAACTGAACACCGTAGCTTCATCATAATGATCCATAAAGGCACAAGGACCATAATCGATCGTTTCTCCATAAATGGTCATGTTATCAGTATTCATTACTCCATGGATAAAGCCAACAAGCTGCCATTTTGCAATAAGTATAGCTTGGCGTTCGATTACTTCCTGAAGTAATGCAACGTATCGATTTTCATCGGCACCGACATCAGGAAAATGCCGATCCAAAGTATAATCTGCCAGTATTTTGAGTTCTTCAACTGTACACCCATTCCGAACATATTGAAAAGTACCAACACGGATGTGACTAGCAGCGATACGAGTCAATATAGCACCTGCTAAATCCGTTTCACGTATAACTGGCTCACCAGTTGTTACTACTGCTAAACTACGTGTAGTGGGGATATTTAGAGCATGCATCGCCTCACTAATAATATACTCCCGCAACATCGGTCCAAGAGCTGCACGACCATCACCACCACGGGAATATGGCGTCCTACCTGAACCTTTTAGCTGAATATCAACAAGCTCACCTTCAGGTGTATGCTGTTCGCCTATTAGTAAAGCCCGACCGTCCCCTAGCATAGTAAAGTGCCCAAATTGGTGTCCCGCATAAGCTTGTGCAATAGGCTGAGCACCTTCAGGAACATCATTACCTGCAAGTGTCGCGAGCCCTTCTTCACTTTGTAGTTCCTGGACGTTCAACCCTAGTGTAGCTGCAACTTGCTCGTTAAGTATTATTAACTTAGGTGATCGTACAGGGTTTAAGCTTAAACTAGAGAAGAATGACTTCGGTAAACGAGCATAACTATGATTTAAGCTCCATCCGATTCCTTTTTTACTTGTCATTGTAACTCCTTTGCTATACATATTTTTGTAGTCCTAATTTTTTTACAATTTTATATCACTGTTTTTGCATTGATTATAGTTTTTCGGTAAATTGACAACCGTATATAGTCTCAGTTTTCAGTTCTAATTTAGTAATAATAGCAGCTATATTACAAAAACGGCCTGACAACAACACTTAAGTCTCATCTCAGTATAAATCTAAATAACGATAAGTAGCACCCATCAATCATTTTATTTGTTTTTTATTAACTGTTCCTGTAGTTTATGTCTTAAAGTAAATAACGATACAGGGTCATCTACTAAATGCGGATTTGATCTCATATTCATTAACGTTTCAGAATTTTGGTCAATTTCTTGTTTCATCTCTTGTAAACTATCATCTAACACTTGATGCGGTTGTGTAAAGAAAGAGGATATATCCTCTGCTAATGATTGTTCAAACCAATTGAACCTTTCTAGCAATTGATTTGTAAAGGCATCTGTTACATCAACGTAATCCTCATTTTCAACAAAACTTTTGTATTTATTATATATCATTTCATTATTTGGCTGCAGCATTCCAAACAACTTTCCAGCACTCTTCAGCATCATCTGAGAAGGAGTTCGCCTCAAAAAGATATTCTGTTTTGTAAAATGTGTTTTTACTGCCAATCTATTAGCATCTCTTCGCCAATCATCTAATATTTTGAAGTCGCATTCTAATTTCACTTTTTCTTCTTCATATATCTTGTTAAATTCAACGCTCATTTCAGTTAAAAATTCCTGACTATCTCGTAGTACTTCTCCCGAGATTTCAACCCATTGTTCAATAGAATCGCGTAATTTAGGTAAAATCGTTTGTTCAATATATTGTTGTATTCTCATGTTCATTTCTTCATTAATTTGATGATGGATCGTTCCTAAATCACTACGCTCACTAATCATATTTGAACATTCTTTTAATATTCTTGGAATATTGTCTTCCAATTCCGATCTATACTCTTCTTTCCGCGATCTGAACATATTTATAATCACTTGTACTTTTTCTTTCTCTATATCACTTAATTGGTTAATTGCCCCATTTAGCTTCAATACCATTTCTTCTTGTGATTGTATTTCATTCGTTAACGCTTGTTCATTCTCAATGCGTTTTTGCAAAATATAAGTAATCGTTTCTCGAATATAATAGAGAATCTTTTTCGTACGTTCATGAATGAGTTTTTTATTAGTTAAACCTGATTTCACCGCATTCGCTAATTCATTAAAGTTCGATTTGTTCATTTCATGTTTCGTATATGAGAAAATTCGAGCATTCGGGAAATACTTGTGAATCATAGCCTTAGTATCAGCTATCGTTTCTTCATGTATATCTTTATAATAATCTCTTTCTACTGTCATTGAAACAAAATGCACAGGTAAAGACGGATTCATTTCTTGTAGCTTAATTAACAATTCCACCTCTTTTTCTGTCAAAATATTGCTACTATCAAGAACAAAAATTAATGAATCTGCAAGTGATAAATATTTAAACAACATTTGGTTATGACTTAAGAAACCTGGCGTATTCATCATTGTTATTTGATGTTGTTGTAGAAATGTAGATGGTAGCTTAAAATCAAACATTGTATTCGTGTCAATCGAACCAAAAGAAAGCGTTTGATGAAATTCACTTAAACTTGAAATTTCTTTAACATCCGAATCCAAAACCTCTTTGATTTCCTTCTTCTCTCCATTGTTAAATACGACAAATGGTGTAGATCGATTCTCTGCTAAAACATGATCGCCAACCAAGGAATTGATAAAAGTTGCTTTCCCATTTTCAAATGCACTTGCAATTAGCACACGTTGTGTTTGTAAAGTTGTTAGTTCGTTTACAATCCACTTCAAACGATTACCTACATGTAACGCGTGTTGGTTTGACCAAGTTAAGATGTCATCAAATAATGTTAGACTATCCTCAAGCCCGTTCTCATACAGATGATCTGTTAAAACGTGTTGTTCGCATTGTCGAACAATATCAATAGGGATGTCACCATTAAAAACCTCATTCCAAGATAAGATCGCTGCAGATACAAACATCGCTTTATTATCAGGTGTAATATGTTTCCATACGTGTAAATAGATAGGGACAATTGTTGCTAACTCTTTAATTGAATATGGTCCATGAAGAAAATCTATATATGATTTCTTATATAGTTCACTTAACTTCTCCCACTTACGAAGTTTGTTGTCTTCATCATCCTCTCCAACTAATATCTCATTTATCACTGTAATCCAACCAAAATAGTATTCCTCGTCTTTATAGCTCATCCAAAGTGATTGGACCATTGACTCAAAATGAGATAAATCAATTTGGTACAAAATAAGCAAAGGTTCTTTAAAAAGATCGGGGTTTATTGATTTTGCCCAACCTTCATCTATATATATCATTAAAGTGTTATACCACTCGATTGATCCTAATCGTACTGCTTCATTTTTTACAAGCTCAATCATGCTAAAATAATCTTCTTGTTCCTCAAAATAATTTTGAGCTAACTTCGTTACATTCGTATAATCTGGATTAAATGCAACAGCATCTCTAATAGCTTTATTCGCTAACTGTGTATTTCCTTGTTCAATGTAAAGAGTATGTAACTTTAAAGAAATTTCTGAAGTAAGTGTATTAGAGGTTGTTATAATTGAAGAATAAACATGCTCAGCCTCAGCATACATCTGTAGTTCAAGGTATGCATCTGCAATATTTTTCTGAGCCCAAGGTTTAAGCTCATTTTCAACCTTTTCCCATTTAAAAATGGCTGCTTCGTAATCATTACTTAAGTAGTAAACCTCCCCTTGAGCGTACCTAATAAAAGATAACTCAGGCTGTTCACGTTGCTGCTCGTTAACAAAAAGCTCACCAAGCACACGAATAGGATAACTTGATTGATAATCTCCCATAAAAGTCTCGTAATAAGACTTATTAATTAATTGTTGTTCTACAGTCATGACATTCCTCCGATGTATTTATTGCTAAGCCATAAAGCCAAAACTGACCGCTGTTACTGTATTCTACCAAAATTATAAGCAAAGTAGATTTCAATACACTTTCATTTTTGTTACAAACAAAGAGAAAACTGTAATGATTCACAAGAAATGAATAACTTATTAACAATTTATGTTAATGTAATACTATAGATTCATAACAGAAGGGAGTGCTTGAACAGTGTTAACAATTCACCATAAAACATATATTAAAGTTCCAAAAGAAATAGTATATAAAACGATTACTTCTGCAGATGGCTGGAATGCATGGTTTACAGACCAAACATCTTTACATATGAATGCGGAAGGTACGGGTGATATTCGGTTCAAATGGAGTAATTTCGGAATTGAAAATGCAAACCTTGAAGATGGTGGGAAAATAATTGAGAGTATCCCTAATAAAAAATTTGTTTTTCAATGGTCACCAGGAACAAAACATACTACAGTTACTTTTAAGCTAGAGCCATATAAAGAAGGTACATTAATTGACCTCACCGAAACTGGTTATACTAGATCGGATAAAGACCTCAAGGCATGTATAGGGTGTGCAACAGGTTGGGGAGAAGCACTTACCCTATTAAAGATATACCTTGAAGAAGGAATTGTTTATAAACAGGATTTATAAACAATAGTTGAAATTGCAATAGTATAGGAGTATCGTCCAATCAACTTAATAAATTATTGCTATTATTACTAAACTAGACGAGGGTTTATGGATATTCCGTTGTTACTAAGCTGAACAACTACTACCACAAACATTAGTTGAAAACAGTTTCTATTTATAAGATTCTCTGCACCCTTCCAACTTGACCATCAATTAACCTTACTTTAATACCATGGGGGTGATGAGGTGAGTTCGTTAGAATGTCTTTTACAATACCTCTGGTTAGTGTTCCAGTCATTTGATCTTTTTTTAACACAATCTCTACTTCAAGCCCTCGTTTAATGTTTGTCCTTTGTTGACCGTTCATTGTTATCACCTGTTCTCCTTTATTATGTAATACGGTATTTGCAAATTTATAACAATTATATATGATTGATAAGGCTTTTTTCAAAGCAAGTACATTCATGAACTCTTTTGTACTTTGTTTTTATATTATCTTTATCTTCACCATTATAATAGGCAAAAGCTTGATCAGGATGTAATGCTGACACTTTAGCTGCTATTGTATCTTTCATTCCTAGGCTACCATCAATATACACATGCAAATAGGACTCTACATTTATAAACTGATTTTTTTTTGTACCATTTATGCACCCAAGGATCATCCCTAGTCCATGCTTCTAATCGATTTAAGCCTTTTTCTATGGCTATCTTTTCTGCCTCACATAATAGTAAATTACCGATACCGTTCCTACGAAAATCAGGATGAACAGCTATATGCCAAATCATTCCTCCTAAACCTTCTCCTCTTGAACATACTGTCCTTTCCACCAATTCGTACTCATTGTCTATTAATCCAACAATTTGACCTTGTTCTACTGCCACAAGTTCAATTGCAGGGTTGTTGTAAGTTTCTTTTTCTCTTATTACATTATCAAAGTAAGCTGTGTCCAAAAATGATAATACTCTACACCTTACCCAGCCTGTTTCGTCCTTTGAACTATAGTTTCTAATATGCATGATTTCCTCCTATAAATGATCATGAAAGTCGTCCATTCCACTATTAATGTGAAGAAAGTGAAAAACTTACCAATACTTTATGACTTGGGTCTTTTCTAAAGGGTGTTTTCGCATTTATTGTTGCTTTACGTTCTAAGATTTAAGCACGTATACATCTAGGTTTCGTGGCACCTTTTCTACTATAATAATTAATAATCTTATAAAACTTATCTTACTGTCCATTTTTAGAAAAAATAACAACAAAGTTTACGAAAAGAGCCTTATTAAATTATCACAAATTTATAGAACGATCGATAGAATGAGTACCCTATGTTAAAATAAAATCTACAGTTACATAAATATTTCCACAATATATATTAACTAAATTATTGGTGGTGTGAACTATGAAAAAGGAACAGAAGGATAAGAAACTTACTGTTACGAGTGGCAAATTGAAAGACATAGACGCCCAACTAGAAAAGTTAAACATTCGCGGTTCTGTTACTATTCCTCATGATGTAAACGTTAAAGTAATATCATCACATGGATCTAGCTCCTTTCACTCAAAAGTTGTTGCTGATCTCTTAAAAAATGCGGGTTCTTGTGTAATAAAAGGGAATGTTGAAATAGCTGAAATAGAGAATATGGGCAATTTACATATTACGAATGGAAAAGCACAAAAGATTGTAAGTTCAGGCAGTGTTACAATTGATCAAATACTTCAAACAGACCAAATGAAATGTAACGGAGTCGTGTTTGCAAAAGAGTTATTTGCAAAGCAATTTCATATCAAATTATCAGCCAATAGTCATATAAATAAGTTAATTGCTAAAGAAATTATTGTGGAACGGGATAGAAAAACTATCCCCTTAGTTAAGAAAAAAAAACTAGTAAGCGAGTTTATTAAAGGTGAAAATATTAATCTTTCACATGCAGAAATCGATGTTGTTGAAGGGAATATTGTAGAAATCGGCAAGAGTTGTAAAATAAACACACTTTATTATAAAGAAAGCTACAAAATCTCTCCAAAATCTCAAGTCTTACATATTAAAAAAAAGGGATAGAGGCATTGGGTTTGAAACAAATGCTATTTCGTTTCTAATATTAATCATCCCTATTTTATGGATTTATATGTAGCGCTTATGCTACTCACTTTCTTTCAACCTTTGTTTTACGAACTTTCAACTCTGTCCAAACTCAATTGACTTTTTGTCAAGATCGACATATTCCAGTTACCCTAAGTATTTCTTTTCTTTTATCTCTCCTTGTTTCTTACCTGTTTTTGTTCGATTTATGTTAAACGCTTTATAAAATTATAGTTGATATAGTTGTAAAGGTAAGAATATCCTATACACTTTTGTTGGTATGTATAGAGGAACATAATCTTGATAAAAACAAAAAGAACTAAGCGTTGAGCTTAGTTCTTTTATTTACATGGTACAAACTTTAGTTACCGTTCTTGTCTTTTTTTGAATCACTTTTCGTAATAATTTCGTATGTGAAATCAACGAAACCTTTTGTACCAACAGGTGGTGCATACCAGACGATCATATAGTTTTTACCGTTTTTAAATAATTGACGTAATTCTAGAGCATCTTCGTCAGTTACATTAAATGGTTCTACATTGACAACTTTATACTTTTTATTTTTGCCATTCTTGCCAACGGCTCTTTCATTAATGAACGTTACAGCATATTCAACATATTGTCCTTTTACTTCATTAATTGATCGTAAGCCATCTAAAGAATTTCCATCATGAACATAGCCGATTTCTGGTATTTCGATATTATCAATGAACCAACCTGAATCATTGAATCCCCAGTCAGTCATATAACGGAAACCAACTAAAATCTCTTGACCAGTATAATCAGAAAGATCAAATGTTTCTTTTTGCCAATCATCATAATGTCCAGTAAACCCTGGAAGGTTCTCTTTAATCTTTGGATAACCTTCTGGTACGATATCCGAACGAGTATTTTCATTTGCTAGGCTTGTCCAATTTTCGCCACCATCAGTTGAAACTTGTACAATCCCAAAGTCCCATTGTTCCTCAATATCGATATAATTATCAAATTGCAACGTTGCCTCGTTTACATTACTAAGGTCAGCTTCTAAAACGATAAAATTATCTACTTCATCGCCTTCGCTTGCCCACAATACTTCATTACCTGATCCTAGTGGATCTTGAGCTAATTCCCAAGGGATTGGAAGGAAATCAATTCCATCAAAGTTAATTGTACGAATTTTATCATCTAATTCAATAACTTTGAAGTTCCCTCCCCAAGCTGGAACACCATCCTTCTCAAAATCAGCTGCAGATTCAAAATTTACCTGTAGATCAATACTTTCAAACTCATAAATTCCATTTCCTGGTTTAGAACTATCAATAACTAGTGCTGTGTTAAATCTACTAAATAGTTCAGGGAAATCAATACCTGTATTAAATGCTGACAATTGGTTGTTTACGCTTTCTATACCATTATCTTCGTCTTTGATTAACTCTTGAATAAACTCTTTTCCAAATTGTTCACTTAAGTAAAGCTGTAGTAAATACGCTTGGCCGTAATCTGCTAACGTTTCTGGAGCCATTCCAGCTGCTAGGAACTCATCCCACTCTACAAGTGAATTTTCTGGATGATCTAAGAAGTAATTAACATGACCCATCGGGTGTCCATAACCAGTTAAGTACTCTGCATAATCAGACATACCCTCATTTATCCAGTTCTCTTCATCACTATCATTATCATCATGAATTAAATGTTGATATTCATGCGCAACCGTTCCTAGGAAACCATCTAATCTATTTTCCCAATCTAACGTATCAATTGTTATAATATTACGATCAATGTATGTTTCAAATAGAGAATAATAAAACCCTGCAGTAAAAAATGGATAGTCTGGATCATTGAAGTTTTCATCAACGATATTATCCACTAACATGATGTTTTTACCTTCTTCAGATAGATAATAGTCTTCTGGTAAATCAAGAATTGCTGGTAATTCAGCGTGCTCTCCAGTTAAAAAGTCTGATTGTCCGAAAAACTCTGTTTCTACTGGATAAATATTATTATCAAATTCATCTCGTAATTTATCAACTTGTTCCTGAGTGACTACGTGAGCTGGTCTTGGGTCTCCCTCTGGAAAAGAAAGATCATCTGCAACCCATACTTCTACATTTTCACCGACACTACGGAGAGTGAATGTTTTCAATTGTAAATCTTGGTTCAGGAAATATTTAGTACCGCCATCAAATGAAAAAGTACCTTCAGATGAATTTTCTGCATCTACTTCCTCACCGTTTAAATTAATGTTATCAACTTGAGCAGCAATTTCTTCTCTTGCCTTTTGTAAAAATCCTTCGTCCTCAGCTTGTGCTCTTAGCTTCGCTCCGATATCTAAAACATCACCATATCTCTCAGCATTCCAATCTTTCGAAGCTGCACTCACTTGAGCCCCACTAAATGAAGGTGTCAATAAAGACAGTGTTAGTGCTGTTGCTGAAACAGCTGAAACTAGCTTCTTTTTCATATGCATTCCCCTCTCTTTTACCTTTTTTTCCAATTTCCCACATGATGAATTAAGAAAATTGTCGACTGTAATCGCTATTATACAATAGTATTTTTAAATTTATAAATAGTTCAAAAATATTAATTTTATGAGTTTTCTGTGTTTTCATTTTATAAATTAGTACTATTGTATTATTTTTTTTGGATTTTTTTCAATACTTACAAAATATTACTATTTTTTCCCCCTCTTATTTCTTTTGACTTGCATTCTAGTAAAAAAGTATGTCCTTAAGTTCTAACTTCTTAACTAGCACTTACCTCTCATAATCAAGGAACTATTTTATTCTTTTTATATGCTAAAGGAGTCATATTGATCGACTTGCGGAATTTATCAATAAAATAACTTGTACTATTAAAACCTACTTGGTATGCAACTTCAGTAACATTTATATCCTCTTGTTGCAATAAGACTAGGCTTTGCTGGATTCGATAATCCATCACATAACCTAACGGCGTAGTATTTAACATCCGTCTAAAATATCTACAACATTCAGATCGACTCAATTCGCCTGCTTTTGCAATAGCTGCTAACGTAATTTTCCGCTCATAGTGGAGATGAATCCAGCTCAACATTTTTTTCATTCGCTCATTTTTTACCACTTCTGTTTGAACATATTCAAGGTTAAATCTATTAACAATTAAGCTTTTCCAAATATTCGCTAGTTGCATAGTGATATCAATTTCAAAACATGCTAATTGGTGCTCAATTAACTGCTTAATTTCTCCAATTGCATCTAGTATGTTTTCCCCCCAATTTTCATTTGTGTCTACATACAAATAAGGTAGATTCGTAGCTTGAATATACGGAGTAACATAGGTTGAATATAATTCTTGTGATAATAAAAAGTGTGGAGCAACATTCAAACAAATATAAACACATCCAGATTGATCCTTATCTTCAGCCATATGCAAGCAACCACTATTGATAAATAACCCATGACCTTCTTGAACAACTATCCTATCTTCATTTATTTGAAATATTGCTTCCCCTTTTTTAATGAATACAAATTGAACTTCATCATGCCAATGAAGTGGAATATATCCATGTATATTTTGCTTAATCTCAGTTTCGTAACATGCAATAGGTAGTGCAACTGTTTGGTGCTTCGTTTGCTCTTTTAAGCTTTGTTGGTCCACTTTAAAATTCTTTATTTGCACACAACCACCTCAATATACTTATATTTTATAGTGATATTTATGTATAAATTCTAATTACTTTCACTTATTATAGCACTATTATTATATTTTATATGGAGGTTACATGATGAAAAGACCCACAAGAAGAACTGGATTACTTCTCGTTATGATGGGAGCTCTATTTTGGGGAGTTGGTGGTACAGTTGCACAAAAACTCTTTCAACAATACGCCATCGATGTCAACTGGTTAGTAACAACACGATTACTTATCGCCGGCTTATTACTCATATCAATACAATTTGTTCGAAAAGACCGCACTCAAATACTCGGGGTATGGAAGAATGGGAAGGTAGCTATACAACTCATTATCTTTGGCTTATGCGGGATGCTTGCAGTGCAATACACTTACATGGCATCCATCAAACATGGAAACGCTGCTGTTGCAACACTGTTACAATATTTAGCACCAGTGTTTATTATCGTTTACTTAATAATACGTAAACAAACTATATTAACGAAGCGAGATCTATTAACTGTGTCTCTCTCTTTAATCGGATGTTTTTTCTTATTAACTAACGGATCCTTTTCACAATTGTCAGTTCCAACCATTGGGATAGTTTGGGGTGTGTTATCTGGCGTAGCATTAGCATTTTATACTTTATATGCCGTTCCTTTGCTGAAACAATACGATTCCCTTGTCATCGTTGGCTGGGCTATGATTATAGGTGGAATCGCTTTAAGCTTTGTTCATCCACCTTGGCAAATAGATTATTCAAGCATTAATGCACTAAGCTTCTTTTATCTCATATTTGTCATCGTATTCGGAACAATGATTGCATTTTGGTTTTATATCGAAAGCTTACAAAGTCTCTCACCTAAAGAAACAAGCCTTATAAGTAGTTTAGAACCATTAGCTGCTGTATTAACTACGGTATTTTGGTTAAAAGAGCCCTTTGGATTTTTTCAATGGCTAGGTACCACTTGTATCATAGGGATGATTATATTGTTGGCTCTAAATAAAAACTATTCAAAGGATAATCAAACGATTAAGAAGCCTCTAACAATTAACTGATGCCGGCTAATTGTTAGAGGCTTAATATCTTACGTTACAGAAAACGAAACACTACGTGATAGGATTTAAGAAGTATCCCTTCTAAAGTAACTTTTCATACACTTTGTTGCTTTTGTTATTTACATTTGAATAATTAATGTGTATTAAATAATTTTTTTAGTCTTTTGAGAAGAAAAGGTGTCACGAACTCTAGTTGTGTACTTATTTGCCTATTAATACGAAAAACAACAATTAATGCGAAAATAGCCATACTAAATGACAAATGAAAATAATGAGATATTAGCGGATATTATCATTTTATAGAAGAAAAAGTGTCACAAAACTATACAGTGTGTACGTATTTATTGCTAATGAATCATTGCGTAAACAGGCAAATTCAGTGAACATCTGTATTCATTAACAAATATTCAATTATTCTGATTAGTTATTTCATGAAAAAACTGATTATACTCCTTTACTACAGAACTGTCAGGTATATATTTTGCTGCTAAGTCATTATGCAATTTCGCATTTTGATAGTCCTTTAAATGAATATAGCAGCTGCACAATTCAAGGTGAGGAAGCCATGTGTAACATGGTTCCTGAAAGATTGTTACACGGTCCTCTAATTCTGGGATATCAAGATTAGTAGCTATTTTATACCAGCTTATTGCCTGAGTTATTTCGTTTTTTATTTGAAAACAATATGCTAATCTACAACACATTTCTGCTCTCGGAGAATCAATTGTAAAAGATGTTAAACAATACTCAATTGCTTTTTCATAATCTTTTAGACTAATATAAGTATCCGCAAGCTTCCAACATGCATAGTTACGAAAATCTTTAGCCTGATCTTCTGTGGCCAAAAAGGTGTCGAATAATTCAATGGCTTTATCAAATTGTTGATGATCTAAGCATTCATTTGCATAATGAAGCACATCCCTCGGAGTTAACGTTTTCTTTTCTGCAATGACTTTTTCATATATTTTTATGTTGCGATCTGATTTTGTTCGGACTTTTTTGTGCTGAATAATAATATTTGCTTTGAATACTTTACCCGATACTTTAATTTCCTCATGAACATATCCATGCCATTTAAAATTACATTCCTTCTTCACTATCCGATTACGATAGATTGTTAAGATAGGTCTTCCCTCTGAGTCAAAGCTATATTGATAAGGCATCATGATCGCATCAGGGTTAAGATCAAACAGGTTTTTCTTTATTTCAGCGATTTTATGCTGACTTTCATTTGGTACAATATCATCTGCATCAAGCCACATAATATAATCTTTCGTAGCTTTTGAAAAGGAGTAATTTCGAGCCTTTGAGAAGTCATCTACCCATTCAAAGTCATAAATTTTATCAGTATATTTCATTGCTATTCCCTTCGTTCTATCCGATGATCCAGTATCAACAATAATAATTTCATCCATTAATTCGGCTATAGAAGATAAACAATTATCTAATACTTCTTCTTCATTCTTTACAATCATACAAAGGCTAATTTGCATGCTTTCACCTCCGTTTAGAGCTCATTGTTGCTAATATTTTATGATTTATGGTAGAAGGTGTTACAACGCAAAAACAGGTCTAGAAGTGAGGGTATTTATTTTTATCCTATACATACAGTTTGAAACGCTAATACATAAACATTTAATTAATTCAGTTAACATTTTCAAATTAGACAATATAAAAATGCAAGGATCTGTAATGAAAAGTTGCCGATCTATATGACTAGCAAGTTCATAAAATACGTAAATTATAAAAAAACACATAATTTCTCCTCAAAATCAAGCTTGCTTGAGGCAAACGAACCTAAAAAAACAAACAAAAAAGCAACTTTAAAATAAGCATTACATTACTTATTGAAGTTACTTTTTTCTGTATATAACCCATCATTATTAAATATGTTATTATGTCTCGAATATATATTAAGTCAAGCTTATAAAATAAAATTCTTGGCAAGTAGTTAAATTTAAGTGTACCTTGTTATCGCTAAATCTGGTGACCTATATGTTACACTACCCGTAACTTGACTTGGCACAACATTAACTGGTTGATTTGGAACATCATTAGATATAAAAATAGTTTTTGATACAGAATGAGTACCTTGATTATTTTCGAAGGTAAGTGATTCATTTAATGGGGAGCCACCTACGTTTACTTGAAGATTTATACTTGAATTTTCTTGTAGACTACAAACCATACCATATGTGATTTCATATATTGCCCCTCCAGCAGCTGGAAGTATGATTGTATTTGGCGTAGTTGTCGTATCAAAGCCTCCAAAACATGGTCCCATACTAGGCATAATAATAGGTTGATCCTGGATAGCAGACATAGAACCAACGGCAGAATCAAAAATTGAACAAACACCTAATGCGCTACCTGGCGGGCCAGTATTTCCCGTTGGTCCTTGTGGACCCATATTTCCCATTGGACCTTGTGGACCTTGTGGACCAGGTTTCCCCATTGGACCTTGTGGGCCAGATGGCGGTGAAGGAACGACTCTACACTTACAATCTTTGTCCTTATCATGCATAACTTTCACCTCCATTTGCTTTTACAAGTTATATTTATATTTATGACTATTTTTCATTTTTGCTTGGACTAACTACTACAGCTTGCCAAAAAAAATGTAGACATTCTATTCGATAGCCAGCCTTCTACATCAAAACTATTAAATTAACTCCTTCCTATATGGTCTTTTCAAAAACTATGTTCCAATATTACAATAAATATATGTTTATCATCGCTTTACAAAAGACAGAATGCCACGAACTCTTAAGGCAAAACCCCCTATAAACTCTCGTATAAAGCAATGTATTAAAGCATCATTTATTTCTGCGTTTGACGATTCATTGTTTCGCTACGATAAGCTCCATCGATCCATAAAACCTTTTTGAAGCAGAGTACTCCATACATACAAAACCGCTTATTTCTAAAGCTTTTAACAATGACGTATATGAAAAATAATTTACATGTTCGCAAACTCTCCACATGGCATCTTTATCCTTCATGATTGCTGTATAGCCACTTTCAAAATTGGGTGTTGAAATCCATAGTATTCCATCTTTTTTCAACAGAGTGCGGACTTTCTTTAACACCTTCAATGGCTCAGGTGTGTGCTCGATAACATCTCCTAAGATGATCACATCGTATAATTCGTTAGTTTCATAATGCATAATATCTGTTTTAACGATAGGTATTTCTAACGTATCACTAACATGTTTAGCATATACAGGACGTATTTCTACTCCAGTAATGCTATAAAGAAACTCTTTAGCGACAGCAGCCATTTCACCAGCCCCTGTTCCTATATCTAACAACTTGCTCCCTTTTGAAAAACGCTTTATGTTACTATAGATATCTCCTATAATAGGTAAAGTTTCAACCCTTTTTTGGAAATACAATTCTGGAGATGAATTTGTTAAAATCTTGTTAAGTTCACTTGGATAATTATGAGCAAAAATATGGTTACAAGGTCTACACTGCATCCATATCCTCACAGGGTTGAACCCTTGCACAAAGTCTACATTTGTCACGGAGTTATAACATGAATGAAGTTCACCTTGTAACGAACATAATGGACAGGCTGTTACCTTATGTTCTGGTTCTTTGAAAGAATGATAGTTGAAATGATACATAGGATGAGTTTCTGGTATTAGCTTATTAGCTAACAAGGGGTCTTGTAGAAAAGCATTTGTGTGAAATTGTGACGATTCCTTCACCAGTTTTTTTCTATTATAAATTTCACCTAAACGAAAGGAAGCTATGGGTGAAAGCTCTTTATGCTCTTTATCGTACAATAGTAAATATTTTTCTTCGGCGTCGTGGTCTTGATTATTTTTTAATAATTGCTCTGCCTCAGTAAAGACATCTTCGTAACTATTATTCAACACAATACCTACTTTCTTGTCATTTGTCAGTACCTACTTCCTAATGATGAATCGTGCATATTGAGTCAATAAAGAAATCAACCATAGTTCCTTAACTCCTACTATGAGGAAAGCTAATAATAAAAGTTCACAATCCCAATGAAAAAAATGTAATCGTTAGTCCAAAAAAATTTTCAAAATAATGATTTTTTTATCGACTCTTCAATCAGTCACTTCTTCATGCTGATTTATAAACCTGATCGTAACTATAATGCAATTCCTCGCATCACGTATTAAACTTGTTCAAATTATTGTATGTGCATGGAAGAAAAAAGTGTTTACTCGATAGTTTGAAAGGTTTTAGACTCATCTTTTTAGCTCGAGTCTTTCAGTAAGAGTCGGATAAATCGATAAGCTACATACCTTTATACCAGTCATAATAAAACTTCGATAAACTTTGTACAGTTCTCAATAGAATGCACACTTAACCCACACATGAATTACACATGAAATTCATATTAAAATGTTGTAATACACTTGTAAGAAAAATTTTCAAAAGGAGAGAATACTAATATGAAATTTTTATCTTTAGCAATTGCAAGTGGTCTATTAACTACAGGATTAGGAGCTTCAGGAGTATATTTAACTGAAGATGAAAACTTAACAACAGAAGAAAAATTATTACAATATGGTACTGAGTTCGAAGGGGGAACCCAAATAGCTATTAAAGATATTCCTCAAGATCTATGGGATGAAATAGAGACTACTAATTCTTTAGATGAGCATAACTATCAACTTTTAGAAGTTTATGAAGACGACAAAACAGGACTCCACTTTGTACAAGACCCTGAAACAAAAGAATATTTGCACAAGTTAAAAACGCTTAAAACAGATATCAGTACAGGTGAAATCTTTGACGCTGAAACAGACGAATTATTAACAAAGCCTTCAGAAATTGTTGAACGATTGTGGGTGGAGGTAGAAGGAGGAATGCAAATGTCTAAAGATGATGTTCCAGAAAAACTCATGAATCTTTTAAATGATGAATTAGGCCCTATTGAAGATGAATATAAACTTATCCAAGTTGATCCAGAAACAGGAGAGCCTATTGAAGAAAATTAAAGTAACCAAGTTGATTTAATATACAAATATCCATAGGAGCAATGAACCAAGATTTCTCCTATGGATATTATAGTTAGAAATGCTTCTTATACCACTTACTAAACCACAGTACATATTTAGTTATACTGGAATATTAATCGTAAATAAAACACCATTCTTCACATTTTTCATTTCATATTGTACATGAATAATATTAAAAACACGTTTTACAAGATACAATCCAATACCTGTACCACCAGAATTTCGATTCCTTGACTTTTCCAATCTATTAAATGGCTCAAAGATTGATTTTAAGTGGTCTTCTTCAATGAACACACCTGAATTGAATACAAATACGTTAATATTTGTATCTTCCTTCTGACAAGAAATTTGAATTTCTGCTTCATTAGGAGAATACATCATCGCATTATGAATAACATTTCTTAACCCTTTTTCTAAGAGGTTTTTATCTGTTTGAACGATTATATCAGGATCAATTTCTAGACTTACATTTAATTTTTTGTCAGATGAAAAATAGGAAAAAGAATAAACAATATCCTGTATAGTTCTAGATATATTCACGTCAGTTAAAGATGGATTAAACCCTACATTTTCGATTTTAGAAAGATTCAAAATTTCTTTAACGAGACCCTCAAGGTCCTCCATCACGTTCAAGCTTCGTTTCAAGTAACTATCGCGATCTTTATATATTCCTATACGATGAAGCATCCCTTCTAGTTGACCTTTTACGATCGTGATCGGGGTTTTTAATTCATGTGAAATTGCCGCAAATAGATCTTTTCTTTCTGCTTCAATACTTTTTACATGTTCGATGTCTTTTGTTAATAATTCATTTGCAATATGAAGATCATCTATTGTCCTTTGTAACCTAGATGACATATTATTTAAGGTTTCTGCTAGTTCACCAATTTCATCCTCTGCTTTATACTCACTTTTAGTTGAGAAATCTAGTTTCGCCATTTTTTTCCCTACTGAGTTAAGCTCTAGTAAAGGCTTGGATAAAATTCTTGCATAAAACATAGCTCCTAAAATCGAAATGAGAAAAATGACAATGATTACATAAGGAAAAAACCTTAATATAGCACTTTGAGCTTCATCAACGGGCTGCAAGGTTTGAGAAATTTTAATAATATAATCTCTTTCTTTTAAAGAAATTGACTTCTCTAATTCATTTGTTTCTAATAACTCTTGCCTAAGATAATCTTTTGGAGCTGTAACCAAACCATAATCACTTTTCGTATCTATTAAGTATACCATTGCATTATTTTCATCCTGATATTGTTGTGAGGCTTCAAAGAACTCTGGTAAAGACTTACCTTCAGTCTCTTTAATTAAATCGGACATTGCTATTTCTAATCGATTCAATTTATAATCCTTATAATATCCTGGAAGGAAAAAATAAATTGAAAAGTAAATCATTAAAGAAGCACTTAATAGTAATAGCGTTGTTATAACAAAAATTTTGAAAACAATACCTCTATGTTTCATTTGACTAAGAAATTTACTCATTTATCTTATATCCTAATCCCACGACTGTTTTAATGTAGTCACCGTTTATTTTTTTTCGGAGATTCTTAATATGAGTATCAATGACTCTTGTATCTGCATAAAAATCATATCCCCATAGTTTATCAATCATCATTTCTCTCGTAATCACCCTTCCTTTATTTTCCATCAACAGCTGAAGCAATTCAAATTCCTTCTTCGTGAGGTTCACCAAACCGTTTTCTTCATAAGCTTGGAAGGATTGTAAATCAAGAATTAAGTTTTCATATGTAAGCTGTGTGCTTGATTTATTCTTTGGTCGTTTATTTCTTCTTAGTATGGCTTCTACTCTCTTAATAAGAATGTTAAAAGAAAAGGGTTTTGTAATATAATCGTCAATGCCTAACTCAAAACCTTTAATTTGCTCAACATCATCTTCTAACGCAGTAAGCATAATTATCGGAACTTCAGACTGTTGTCTTATAAGTTGACAAAATTGAAATCCATCCATATTCGGCATCATAATATCCATAATAATAAGGTCTATTTCTTCATATTGTTGAAACATTGTAAACCCTTCAAGGCCGTCACTTGCCAATTTCACATGATACTGCTGTGATAATAAAAATTCGCTAATTAGTTCGCGAATATCATTGTCATCTTCAACGACAAGAATTGTAGGCATGATCATCACTCTCCCCTAATACATAAGCCAATTGGGCATCTTATGAAATATTATCTCATATTCATGTGTATTCTATGTGGAGTTGTCCATTTAATATTTAGGAGTTTCAAAGGAAAAAAGATTATGATAAGTAATCAACTAAAAGGACTTTGTATAACTGTTTTCGAATTGATTGTTGTATTTCATACTAATAATAAACACGGATATAACTATAGTTTCGTAGCATCTCTTCTTCTATCATGATGATAATCTTATAAGGCTTCTTTTTACTAGCGTAATTTTGCATAAATAACAATAAAGTTTTCGCAAAGAGCCTTTTATTTCAAAGTAAGGTTTCTTTATCAAATAGCTTCTCTAGCCCTTTAAATCCTTCCATGTGCTTGTTTTACAGAAATCAAAAACTCAATACACTCGTATTTATGAAAAATCTATCATTTCAATTGCCTGAATGTAAGCTCTTCAATAGTCCATTATTTAGCTATTGGATGTATCAGTATGTTGAAGTATCAGCATTTTCACTTGTAATGGACCATTCTCCTTTTTGAACATATGTGACTTCATTTCAACTAATCGTTTAAAAGTCTCCATCATGAGAACCTCGTGAACATATATTGTCTATAGTTATATAAGGTGTTCCTAACTAAACAAAATGATTACTTTTTTGTTCGTTTGACTCGAACATCTTGAGCATAATAAAAAAATAAATTCGCATAATAAAGACAGTGAAATTAGTCTTTTTCACGTACCTAATTCAATGCAAAGAAAGGGTGTAAAACTTGTCGCAAAAACGACGGATTTCAAAAAAATTGATTGTAGTTTGTATTATGGCACTTACACTATTACAAGCAACATATCATGCTCAAAGTGTTATGGGATACGAGCAGGAAACTGAAAGAAATGACATGATAATTCAAACAAATAGTAGTAATGAATTAGAAGAAGACAGCCGAGTAGCGCCACTTCCTGAAAATGCAAAAGGACCAGCCATTCCCATGGATAAAGGATATTTAGTCGAAGAAATAGGAGATGGAATTTATGCAGTAATGGATGGCATTTTCACGACGATGTTCTTCACTACTGGCAAAGGTGTAATAGCGGTGGATGCACCACAGTCACTAGGAGAGAAGTATTTAAATGCGATCAAAGAAGTAACAGATGAACCGATAAAATATCTCATCTATACTCATGCACACAAAGATCATATTGGTGCTGCATCTTTGTTTCCTGATGATGTTGAGATTTTTGCGCATGAAGAAACAGCAAAAATATTAGAGAAACGCCAAGATCCTAACCGTCCAATCCCTACAAAACCATTTAAAGGTAGTCAGAAGAAGTTAAAACTTGGTAACAAGGAACTTCTATTAGATTATATGGGGGATAATCACCAAAGAGGTAACATATTTATTTATGCACCAGATCAAAAAGTTCTAATGGCTGTGGATATCATTTTTCCAGGTTGGGTACCTTTTCGTTATTTAGCTCTTTCTGAAGACATCCCAGGGTACATAGAAGCTCACGCTAAAATAATGGAATATGACTTTGACACATTAGTTGCTGGTCACGTTACGCGCTTAGGTACACGTGAGGATGTACAAACTCAAATTGACTACATGAATGATGTACAGAAAAATGCAGAAAATGCTCTGAAAACGACTGATCTTAATGCAATTGGGCAAAATGTCGGCTTTGAGAACCCTTGGCACCTCATGGATGTTTATTATGATGAGATGATCAAATCTTGTAATGACGCGACCGTTCCAAAATGGATTGATAAACTAGGTGGAGCTGATATATATACCGACACTCACTGCTCCAAAATAATAGATAGTTTACGACTTGATTAGTGAAACAATGTGAGCTTTGGAATATTATGATAAAATTAAAAGCAGCTTTTGCAAGCTGCTTTTAATTTTTGATACCTTCTTACTTTTACTATTTATTCAACTCCAAGACGGCGACTGCCTCTACATGCCCCGTATGTGGGAACATGTCAACTGGTTGAATATATTTTATTTTATATAGTCTATTTAGCTTTTCAATATCTTTAGCTAGTGTTGATGGGTTACAAGAAACATAGATCACTTTTTTCGGTTTAACCTTTTGAATTGTTTGTAATAACGCATCGTCACAGCCTGACCTTGGTGGATCGACAACAATTGTGTCTGGCTTCCAGCCTTCTTTGACCCATTTCGGTAGCAGTTCTTCGGCTTTTCCTTGGACGTAAGTGGCGTTTTTGTAGCCGTGTTTTTTAGCATTTTTATTTGCGTCTTCAATAGATTCCGCAATGACATCCATACCACGAATTTCTGCTGCACCCTCAGCCAACCATAGACCAATCGTTCCTACACCACAGTATGCATCAACAATTTTTTCTTTACCAGATAATGCGGCTGCTTTTTTCACTTCTTCATATAGCTTTACCGTTTGGATAGGGTTTAGCTGGAAGAACGTTCTCGCCGATAACTCAAATGATAAGTCACCGAGTGTTTCTTGTATGACTTCATTACCATGTATATGAACTGTTTTTTCTCCGAAAATGAGCGACGTTTTTTGACCGTTAATGTTTTGCATAATGGACTTTACTTCTGGCAAACGGTTTGTAATTTCTTTGATTAGCTGCTCTTTGCGAGGTAGCTTATCCGTTCTCGTTACAAGCACAACCTGTACTTCCTCTGTTTTAAAACCAACCCTGGTTACAATTGTTCTAATATCTCCTGAGCGTGATTTTTCATTGTAAATTGGTATTTGCATGTCTTGTAATATGCGTTTAATGACATTTGTCACTTTGGTCGTTGCTTCATGCTGGATCATACAGTTATTGATGCTCACAAGTTGATGTGAGTTCAAGCCATATAACCCGGCAATGACATTTTGCTTTTGCATACCTAGTTGGAATTGGCTTTTGTTTCTGTAATTCCACGGGTCTTCCATACCGATGGTTTCTTTTATTTGAATCTTTTCAACAGGTACTTTTCCATAACGTTCAAATGCCTGTACTACGATATCACGTTTTTGTTTTAACTGCTCATTATAGTCAAGATGCATTAATTGACAACCACCACATTTAACATATAAAGGACATGGTGCCTTAACACGGTGTGGTGATTTAATGCGAATTCTTCTAATAATAGCTTCTGCATATTTAGAATGAATAACCGATGCTTCCGCTAAGATTTCTTCTCCAGGTAAGGCTCCTGGTACGAAAACAACTTGTTTTTTGAAATACCCTACACCTTCACCATTAATGCCAAGTCGTTTAATCGTTAACGGGAATTGCTGACCCTTTGTAAGGGTAATTGATGTATCTTGTTTTTGCTGTCTATTTCGATTTTGTTGCCTTGAGCGATTTTGTCGTTTCTGTTTCATTGTCACAACTCCTAAGAATTTTCAATACTACGCCATAAATACAATGAAGCATAGCTTAAGTATGGAGCCCACTTCTCACTAAGTTCATCCATTTCGTCTTTAGTGGGCTTATCATCCAGTGAAAAATATTTTTTTAGTGCATTTTGAATACCTATATCTGCTTTTGGAAAGAGATTTTTCCTACCTAATCCAAATAATAATACATTTTGTGCTGTCCACGGACCGATCCCACGGATTTTCACAAGAGATGAAATGACATCTTCGTCCGACATGTTGATTAGTTCATCTAAGTTTAGCTTTCCCTCAGAAATTAATCTCGATGTATCTATAACATATTCAGCTTTACGCTGACTAAATTGTAATTCTCTCAGCATGTCATATGAAAGTTCAGCAATTTGTTCCGGTAATGGGTAAAACCAAACACCATCTACTTCACTTCCAAATGTTTTCACAAAACGCTCAGTTAGCGTAAATGCAAATTTTAAATTTAACTGCTGATGAATAATACATTTCATTAAACAGCCGTATAAATTAAAATCAAGAACAAGAGGTGTTCCACGGTGTTCCTCAAATAACTTATTTAAATTAGTTTGTTTAAAGTGATCTGCTATTTTTTGAAGAGGAACATTCCACTGAAATAAGTGATTTAATCTCCTCATTACTTCATCTTGAAGCGTACTTTGTTCACCACTTATTATAAAGCTTGGATGGTTGATAGTACCAATATTTCTCACCGTAGCGATAGTTCGTTCATTATCAATATAAAGTGGTACATTTACCATTTTTGCCTCTACATCAACTTGATTTAATGGATCTAGTGATAAACGTCCCAACACTCTATTAAAATCGTATGGAGGCGAAATGTCAACTTCTTTTACCCACATAATTAGCCTTCCTTCCTTTTTTATCATCGAATCTATTAGTTAAGTGCACCCTTCATCACAATTTTTAAG
This sequence comes from Cytobacillus sp. IB215665, assembly GCF_033963835.1. Lineage (NCBI taxonomy): Bacteria > Bacillati > Bacillota > Bacilli > Caryophanales > Bacillaceae > Cytobacillus > Cytobacillus sp. IB215665. Next base: position 273,810 of record NZ_JAXBME010000005.1, on the reverse strand, counting down.
CATATGTTTATGGGCTATTGATAAATGAAGTAGCTTGAAAGAGCCTTCTTCAAGTTGTTGATGGATTAGGTTTGCTTCTTCCCAAGCCTTATCGTATAAAGTTTCATCTATTATTCCTTTTAATCGCGCATCTTCTAATTCATCAGCATCTTGCTGGAAAATTGCTCCAGATGGTAATACAATTAAATCTAAAAATAAATCATCCATATAAGGTATATTATTTTCTACACCATTTTCGTTACAAATATCTATATACCATTGAACAACTTCACCTTTTTCATTAAACATAGTAGTAACTGAATGATGTTTATTTATAGGGAATTGTTGAAGCCATGAATAGCCATCATCAACAATACAGACATTTTGTGTTTCATAACTCACAGTTAATGGCTCAGTAACTTTATTAATTGTTAGTAAAGATATGTGTCCTTTAAAGTCACTAGAATGAAGATAAGCTTGGGAATACCGCCTTTTCACAACTCGCTTCCAATTTGAACGATCTGCATATTTACGCTTTAGCATTTTATTGTGCACTCCTTGAATTACTCTGAAAGGTTTTACGTTTTTTTAATACTAACAATACCCTCTTTATCACTTTCATTATCCCATTCTACTTGTATTTCAAACGTACCCTCTTCAAAGTACAGAGGAAACCTTCTCCTTATTGAGTCTTGCATAGGAAGATTGTATGCTTCCTGTATATCTACCCAAACAGGACGACCTTCCCGAGATTCTTGTAGTAATTCACCTGAGAAATCATTCGTAAAATAATTAAATATCATATATCTATCTTTTTTATCCACATTAACATATTCATATAAACCTTTGAACTCAAGGTTATGTACAACAAGGCCAGTTTCCTCCTTGACTTCCCTTAAAGCACTATCAACTATACTCTCAGGAAATTCAACCTTTCCACCGGGAGGTATAAATCCTTTTAAGCTATCATGCTGCCTATCTAATAGTAACACCTTGTTCCCATCTTGTATCATACAAACAGTCCAAATTTTATAGTTAATGTGGTCACTCATTAGAAACTCCCCCTACTAAGAAATGAAATTTTTTAATCAGCTGTTTGATATCTTAATTGAAGTATATTTCCTATAAAGGTGATAGTCGAACAGTACATCACGGTTTTCTGACAGTATAACATCGGTTTCGGACAGTAAAACACGTTTTTTCGACAGTATAACTCCGATTTTGGACAGTAAAACCTGGTTTTAGACTGTATTACATCGGTTTCGGATAGTAAAACATATTTTTCTGACAGTATAGCATCGGTTTCGAACTGTACATCACGCTTATCTGACAGTATTACATCAGTTTCGGACTTTAAGACACGTTTTTCGACTGTAATAGAACTTTGTTGGAAAGTAAAGGACAACGTGCGGACAATAACCAAATATCATTATTATACATGTATCAGATGAGTTTCTATACTTGACACACCATTTAGAAATGCCCATTATTAGTTAAATTTGTTATAATTGTTATAATTGCTATAAATACCATAAATATATACCCTTGCATAGATCTACACCATAATAATGGTCAGAATGTTTACCAATTGCAATATTCTTAATTTTCAATATATTAAAACCATTTATTCGAGGAGTGAGTTCATGAATAAAATTTCATATGGAGCATCAGTTCTGTGGAAGAGTTTTGTTAAAGCATCAGTTTCGACCATTGATAAGAAAATAAAAGATGACATGATTGAATTGTCTGAGAAAAAATCATTTTTAAGTGACGAAGTAAGTCAAATAAAAATAAATTCTTGTTCTAATAACGTAAGGTTCATATGTTCACGTGACAATGAGATCACAGTAGAGCTAACAGGACACGTAAACAGCAAATTAGCAGATAATTTCATACTTGATACAGAGATTAATGATAAACAATTAAATATTTCATTACGATCAAAAAAAACATCTCATATTGGTATAATCATTGATCTGTCTATTTTAAAAATAACTGCTCCTAAAAAACATTTTGATTCAATTGTTATTGACACATCGTCAGCAGACTTAGATATTGAAGATATATCAGCTAGTACAGTTACATTGAAATCACATTCCGGAGATATTAATGCAAAAAGAATTTTAGTAAATCATACATTTTCTATTGAAACGTCTAGTGGCGATATTGACATGATGAATACGAAATCAAATACACTTAATATAAATTCGTCAAGCGGAGATATTAGAGCACAACACCTATCATCTAAGCTTACAAACGCCAAAACATCTTCAGGCGATATTAAAATACTCACAGAAAAGCTAAATGGGAAAACGACTGTAGACTCCAATAGCGGTGATGTATCAATTATAACTGAAGATCAGCCTGAATCACTAAAAGTTGATTTTAAAGGCTCCTCTGGTGAAACAAATATAAAGCTACAGGGGCTCACATATGAAAAAAATAAACGTAATGCGGTGGTGGGAACTATCGGTAGTGGAGAGCATGAGCTGATTGTAAGAACTAGTTCTGGAGATTTTTCATTAAAATAAGCTTCCTCCCTCATTGCATACTTTAAGGTGATTTCTTTGAAACTGCCACCTAGCGAATGTTAGTAGTCAAAATAGTCAGTGTACAACCAAAGTATGAAAAATTATTACTCCTTTTGAGGAATGATAAATTGGATTTACCTAGATATACTAGTCTATAAGCAAGACTAATATATGAAATGGGGAAATTCACATGAGAAATTGTGTTCAGTTTAGAATAGCAAGACCTACGGACAACTTTGAAGAAGTCATTACATTTTATGAAGAAGGCTTAGGTTTAACAAGAATAGGAAGCTTTCAAAATCATGACGGGTATGATGGTGTGATGTTTGGCTTACCTGAAGTAGAATACCATTTAGAATTTACTAAGCATGTTGATGGAAGTCCATGTCCTGCCCCAACGAAGGATAATTTGCTCGTCTTTTATATACCTAATATTAATGAAATTACAGAAATAAAAACGAAGCTGGACTTAATGGGGTATCATGAGGTTGAACCAGAAAACCCGTATTGGCAGGAAAAAGGAATTACTATTGAAGACCCCGATGGATGGCGGATTGTACTTATGCATTCACACGGTTTAACTTAGAGTAACATTATTACTTATTAGCAAGTCTACCACACAAACAAAATGTACCAGAGCTAATATTTAACTTGTTCTGGTACATTAGTTGAGATGAGTCTACTCATTTTATCATCGAGTAAACATATGTATCATAAGGTCTACCATTCTGATATATATTATTTCTTAAAACGCCTTCTTTTTGAAACCCAAGCTTTGTTAATAGATTATTAGAGGCATCATTTTCAAGGAATACAACTGCGCCTATTCTAGTTAGATCAAGTGAATCGAATCCATAGGTAATAATTTTTCTAATGGCCTCTGATGCATACCCTTGGTGCCAATAAGCTGGATTAATTTCAAAACCTATTTCGGCCCTTTTGTATTTAGGTAGCCAAGCATTAAAGCCGATTGTCCCAATGATTCCATCAGTGCCCTTTATTTGTATCCCCCACCTAATCCCCCTTTTTTCTTTGTAATTATTTGCAAAGAAGTTTACTATATTTTTTGCTTGCTCTATACTCACTAACGATTCCTGCCCATAATACCGTGTGACATCGTCATTAGAAAAACAAGCAAATATTCCTTCAGCGTCCGCTTCTGTAATTTCTCTTAAAATTAATCTATCAGTTGCTAATTCTGGAAACACTTAATCACCTCTTATAGGTTTTTCAATTAAAAACGTTTTCTCTAATTTACTTTTCATCCTTTATTAAAAAAATTCAAAATGATTTCGCTAATAAGATTTCATCTCTTACAGGAATACCACTCTCTGCATACAAAGGTATTTCAGGCTTCGTTTTTCATTGCAATAATATCCTCAGGAAATTACCTACCCATCTTTTATCAATGTCGATGATCTTCATTATAATCACCCTTTTTAAAAGCTCACTTCACATTTGTATTCATTCAAAACCTGCCATAATGGTGATGAAGTCGCTCTATACATTCCTCCCAAGCTGGAATGCTATCATTTTCCCAATTCACCTTTTCTAATTCGTCTGCAATTTTCCTTGAGATTTTCATGGCTTTTAGATGACTTCCTGCATTTCTATAGTTTTTCATAGCACCTTCGTTTTCCCAAACAGTTAATGTCCAAAAAGTATCCCATCCTTCTTTATGCAATGAAGAATGCAGCAACCCTTCAGCTTTTTTTACTTGTCTTGTTGATTTATTTGTATAAAAAAAGAAGATAGGTAACATTCTTTTACCCCTCAGATGAAGTCTAGTGACAGAAATAAACATTGTTTCACCTCTCAAGTATGAATTTCCCTATTTTTCTTTATTTTCTCATATTTGTTTTAATATCTCTACTATAACTAACACCGTCTAATTTTGTAGGATAGGATTTCTAACAGGTTTAAACACGAATTTTTTCTAGAAGTAGATTTATTTCGCTTTCTTCAATATTTTCTAGTTGGTCCAAAAAAATATCAATTACTGCATTTAACTGATCATTGTCAGCATTTAACATAGTCGTTAAACGGAGAATTCTAACCTGCTTCGCTTTTTCCTTTTGAAGCTCAATTAATTTATCCTTCAAAATTATAGAATCTTCTTCTTTAGTTGCTTTATTTACCTCAAGCATTTCCACGTCAATTTTTGTTATTGGATCAAGAGGTTTTGCAAACTTTTTCTCATTTACTAATATATCGGCAGGAACTTCAAAATAGTCACATAAACTTTTTAACCTTTCATTTGGTATAGGTCTACGTAGTTTAATCCAGTCAGAAAATTGTTGAGGTGTAATATTTAATAGCTTTCCTATTTGGGTGTAAGATTGTTCGTTACGAACAACTAAATATTCTAATACAGTTTTTGAGTTTAATAGCCTCTGATACATATAATTCACCTCATCTTAATTTTTTTCGATTGTAATCGTAAAAGATTTTAAAGTCAACATCAACTAGTTTTTACAGTTTCTTCATACATTTATATTTGACATATTTTATGTCTGTGTTATTATTGACATAAATTACGTCATTTTAAACTAAGATTTATATGAGCATGTACCTTTTCTTCTTGCTTACTTAGCTGGTCATCAGTAAAACTATAACCTTATATTGAAGGAGGTCTTCATATGGACAAAAAGCAATTGAAAAGAGATTATAAACAAACCCATACTTTGATGGGTGTATACACGATAACGAACCTTGTAAACAGCAAAATGTATATTGGAAGCAGTATGGATTTAGATAAGATCATTAACCGCCATCAATTTGAACTAAAGTTTAAAACTCATTTCAATAAGGATTTACAAAAAGAATGGGATTCTTATGGTAAAGACAACTTTTCTTTTCAAATATTGGAGAAAATAAAGCCTGAAGAGGAAATTGTATTGAACTACAATGAATTAAATAAATACACTAACAGAATTAAAGACTTAGAAGAGAAATGGCATGAAGCATTACGAGCTGATTATAAGTATGTTGTTAAGATTTAACCACAGACTTTTCAGATCAAGATAACTTCTTGGCTATACTAATTTGTGCACAAATCGTATTCGTGGCTAATCAATGAGATAACTAACGCAATGGAACCCTTTCATCCACCAGTACTCCTTTCATAAAAGATGGAGCTAACTGAATAAGAGTTTCATGTCTTATTTAAAATAAAGTGGTGTCTCACGAATTGAGACACCACACTTCATCTTTTGTTGGCAAATATTAATGTCCGGAGTTAAACTGATCAGGAAATTGTTTAATAATCCCTTTAGCAAGCACATCTGCAAGCATGATGATATGTTTTTCCCCTGCATCAAAAGCAGCTATATCAGCGTCCCAATCCTTTTTTAACCTTGAGACAACTTCGTCGGCTGTTAATTTCAAATGTTCATACAGAGATTCTTTTAATTCTTCCTCTTTCCAGTTCGGATTTGCTTTACTTAGAAAAACTGCTAAATCATCAGCATTTCTATACCATTCTTTAGTGGATTTTTCCAACGCCTCTTTATCTTCTCTCTTTGCAGCATCAATAATTTCTCCTGCTATTTCAATATGTTCAGTAAGTAGTTTTGTTAACTGTTCACCAGCATCTTCTCCGTAATATGGTTTTATAGCATTACCAATATCGGCTTGATTTTGAAGTAATCTAGCAAGTACTTTTTCTTTGTCTTCTAATTCCGCAATAGCACTAATGATATAATTTCTCGTCCAGACAGTATGGTCTATCCAGAGGTTACGTAGGTCAAATTTTAAATTCACTACCGATTTAGTGTAACAATCCGTATGAGCCTTATGTTTACTATTCGCACTTGTACTTATAGGACCAGCTAGTACAGCAAATAACACAAGAACCACAATCATTGCGTTAATTTTGTTATGTTTCATCATTAGTCAATTCACTCCTTCTGTATTATTGAAGTTACTTTCTTATTTATTTTGGTTGATTTTATTTTTTTCATTCTAAAATCACGCTAATTTCCTGTGGGTTATTATTTTACAGAGGTTCTTTTCGTAAGCTTTGTTACTATTTTTCCTAACAGGGGGAAATACGATGAGATTAATGAGAACTCAATATATTTAATAGTAAGGTGCCGCGAACGCTAGGTGTATACGTGCTCATATCTATGAACTAGAAGTACCAATCCATGCTAAAACAATCTATCCATGAAATCACCTTTCTAATTAAATAGAGCAATAAATTTTTTAAAAAAAAGAAAACGCTTAGACATTACGCTAAACGTTTTAAAAATATTCATAGGACAAACTTATGTAGTTGAATTTTAACGAACCTCATGCGTAAACATTGTTTAGTAATGAACAATGTTTTCTTGGTCGTTATACTGAGAAAGGTGTGAAACAACATTATATTGCTCTATGCTCCATTTGCCATGGAAATGTAGGTGATTCATACAGGTGTTTCTTAAAACCGTTTTTCCAGTTCCAATCTCGCCATTAGACAATGTAGCTAAAATGGCATTGATGACTGCACCATGAGAAACAAGCAATATTTTTTGATTCGTAAACCTTTCATGTAATTCATAAAGTCCTTCCATGGATCGTTCTTGTAAATCGGTCCATGTTTCTTGATCTCTATATTTTTGATCTGGGAATTTAGTATTTCTTTCTTCAACAGTCATCCCTTCTGCATCTCCGTAATGCCTTTCCATAAACTTTTTCACTTCAATAAGTGGAATGTTGTGGTTGTTATTTATTATTTGTGCTGTTTGCTTTGCTCTTTGTAATGGGCTTGTAGCCAGTATGTCCCATTGAGAGTTTTTCAAAAACTCACTGCATTGGTGAGCTTGTATAATACCATTGCTATTTAGTGGTGTATCTTTTGTCCCTTGAAGTATGCCTTTTTTGTTCCAATCGGTTTCTCCATGTCTTATTAAACATATTGAAGTCATTTGTTAGCTCCTATTCTGAACAGTATTGTCATGTTCAATAACCTTTTCCCTAAATGAAAGACTCCCTTTACAATACGAGTAAAGGGAGCAAGCATTTTGTTATACCATGATTTTACACATATCATTCGTAAACTCTACAGGATCATTGATCGGCAACCCTTCAATTAGAAGCGCTTGGTTATACAACAGGTTTGTGTATAAGTCTACTTTTTCCTTATCTGTTTCAAAAGCACTCTTTAATGATTGGAACACATCATGGTTAATATTAATCTCTAACACTTTATCAGCTTTAATATTTTGGTTATCAGGCATTGCATTAAGGACTTTTTCCATTTCTATACTTACTTCACCATCAGTTGATAAGCATACAGGGTGCGTCTTTAATCGTTTTGATACTCTAACATCCTTCACTTTACTTGATAATATATTTTTCATATATTCGAAGAGGTCTTTATTGCTTTCCTCCTCTTGATTATCCTCGTTTTGCTTGTCATCAGAATCAATTCCTAAGTCACCACTTGAAATAGACTTAAATTCCTTTTCTTTGTAATTCATTAACATTCTAATAGCAAACTCATCTATATCATCAGTGAAATATAAAATTTCATAACCTTTATCTAGTACCATCTCTGTCTGTGGTAGCTTTTCAATTCTGTCGTGTGTTTCTCCAGCAGCATAATAAATATATTTCTGATCTTCTGGCATTCTTGACACATACTCATCTAGTGTTACCATCTTCTTCTCTTTTGAAGAATAGAACATGATGAGATCCTGCAGTTCTTCCTTATGTGTGCCATACTCACTATACACACCATATTTTAATTGTCTACCAAAAGATTGATAAAACTGTTCATATTTTTCTCGGTCGTCCTTAAGTAAACTTAATAATTGGCTTTTTATTTTTTTCTTAATATTTTTTGCAATAAGCTTTAGTTGACGATCATGCTGTAAAATCTCTCTAGAAATATTTAAAGATAGATCTTCAGAGTCGACCATCCCTTTTACAAAACTAAAATGATCAGGCAGCAAATCTGAGCATTTTTCCATAATTAAAACACCATTGGAATACAGCTCTAAGCCCTTTTCAAATTCTTTTGTATAATAGTCATATGGTGTTTGTTGTGGGATGAATAAAATCGAATTATATCTAACTGCACCATCAACACTAATATGTATATGTTTTAGCGGCTTATCAAAGCCGTAATGTTTTTCAGCATAAAAATTCTCGTAATCTTCGTCGGTTAGCTCACTTTTATTCTTTCTCCAAATCGGAACCATGCTGTTGAGCGTTTGTTCTTCTTGTACATCTTCAAATTCGTCTTCGCTACCTTCTTTAGGTCTTTGTTCGGTAACGTCCATTTTTATTGGGTAACGGATGAAATCCGAGTATTTTTTAATAATAGATTTTAATCGAAACTCTTCTAAGTATTCATCATACGTTTCATCTTCTGTATTCTCTTTGATTGTTAAAATAATATCTGTTCCTACTTCATCTTTTTCGTAAGGCTCAATCGTATATCCATCTGCCCCATGAGATTCCCATTTGTATGCTTCTTCACTACCTAATGGCTTCGTAATAACAGTGACAACGTCAGCTACCATAAATGCTGAATAAAACCCTACACCAAATTGACCTATAATATCATGGCCATCTTTAATTTCAGTTTCTTTTTTAAACGCTAACGTACCGCTCTTCGCAATAACCCCTAGGTTATTTTCTAGCTCCTCTTTCGTCATACCAATACCAGTATCAGAAAGCTTCAATATTCTATTTTCTTTATCAATGACTACCTTCATATAGTAATTATCTTTTTCGAAAGTAATCGTATCATCTGTTAATGCTTTATAATAAATTTTGTCAATCGCATCACTCGCATTGGAAATTAATTCTCTTAAAAAGATTTCCTTTTGTGAATAGATGGAGTTAATCATCATCTCTAATAACCTTTTCGATTCTGCTTCAAACTGCTTTACAGTCATATAAACCTCTCCTTTCAGTACAATCCTACTTTAATTTTTAATATATGTAAAACATACTGGTCATACATTTAGCACTCAAACCATTTGAGTGCTAACCTATTAATTAAATAACATACTAGACTGTACTATGTCAACATTTAGTGTAAATTAAGATTTCACAGTTTTATTGGGTCAAATTCAGATGTTTATCGGTCAAATTATGCAACTTTCGGGTCAAATACTGATTTTATTGGGTCAATTTGAACTTTTTTATGGTCAATATCAAGCTGTTATCGGTTTTTCGACTTTTAGAACACCTTAGCGTATATACAAGTATCTCTCAACTCATTCGAATCAATAGCACCATTCTCATTTTTTACAATTCCTTCTAACGTATAATCTAAGCGTTCTGGAATTGCTCTACTTTTAACATTTCTTGAATCACAGCGTATTTCAATTCTTCTCGCTTTCAATTCATTTTTAGCAAAATTAGTAATTCCTTGCACGGCTTCCGTCATATAGCCCTTACTAGTGAAACGTGAAATCAACCAGTATCCTATTTCAAACTTTGGAATAGACCAATCGATTCTATGTAATCCGGAGGAAGCAACAAGCTGTCCAGAATCTTTCAAGAAAAGGAGGAGGCGTAAATCATCTCTTTCCAAAAAATTCACATGTGCTTCTCTAATAATTGTACCGTTTCTTAAAAGAATCTCGATAAGCACCTGTTAATAATCTGAAATATCAGCTCAGTTGAGTAAAGCTAATAAACTTTCTCCACGTTTTATATATATTTGTAAATGTTCTTCTAGTAAATTTGGGTCGTGATTTAGTATATTTATAGTTTTCTTAGTGAAATTCCAATTTATACAACCTGAGAGCCATATTAATGACCTTAACCGCTCAAAGTCTTTATCATCTAATATATCCGTTGCACGATAGCCTTCTATAAAAGCTGCTGCTACATTAGATGACATCTTATGAGAATGTACTCCGTCAGTTCTTGAATACCACTTAACGAGCCAAGCTAAACCTTCCACTCTATCTACGTACCCTATTGATTCAAAATCAACGATTCCTTTTAAACTTCTTTGCTCATCCCAAAGTATATTTAAAGGATTTAAATCCGACTGTACAATAAATTCATAGTTCCCTACCGTTGATCTTTCAATGTGATGTTCAATTAGCATGACATAATCTTTTATTATCTGTAGATGCTTTTTTGAAATAGATGCTGTAGCTACATTTTCATGAATTTTCTTGATAAAATCCCTATAGCCATGAAGGTGTGATTTTTTTAGTAACAAATCACTATGAAAGTCACTTGACACATCATGAATACGCCTTGCCACTCTTCCAAATTTACTTGCAAGGTATTCATTATAATGAGTGATATGTATACCTTCCATCCATTCAAACAAAACAAACAACAATAGGTTATTATCCCATTTGAGAGATATAAATGGTTCATTTTTTGAAGTTTGTTTTACACGCATAAATGGAATTTGATTATCAACAAGATAGTTACAAAAACGAATTTGCTCCATCATAATAGTCTCATTTAATAAACCAAAGGCATGATGAGGGGAACGACTTTTTTTAATAAACCTTGCAGAATATCTTTTTCCACCAGCAACTATTTTGTAATGAAGATCATTATTCCAACTGTTATGATGTAGTTCTTTTTCAATAATTACTGTATGTTTATCTAGCGTATAGTGCTTAAGAGCTTCATGAATTAATTTATCCAATTATTTCTTATCCTCCTGTAATAGTATTGTGAATTTACAATACTATCAAATTCCTACTTTGCGACTTCTTCTTTCTAATAAAATGACATCACGCCACCTACCTTGCATTTTGCCAATATGCTTTTGAATACCAATTTCTCGAAACCCCGCTTTTTTGTGTAGTGCAAGACTAGAAGTATTCTCAAGAAAGATTCCCGCTTGTAACGTCCATATCCCTTCCTCTTCACTCGATTTAATGAGCATTTCCATCAGTTTCGATCCAATCCCTCTTCCTTGGCTAGCACTACTTACATATACACTTATTTCAGCAACACCATTATACACACATCTACTTGAAACTGGACTTAACGCAGCCCAACCTAAAACCTCGTCACCATCCCGTGCAACAAACCGACATTCATTCAAATGATTACGATCCCACTCCTCCCACATTGGAGCTTTATCTTCAAATGTGGCATTGCCAGTATTTATACCCTCTTGATATATGCCCTTTACTTGTTCCCAATCTTTTGGAAACATCTTGTCTAATATTATTCTTTTGGTCATATAATCACCTTCCTAACATTACTATTCAATAATAATTTCTTAAATCCTGTTAGGATAAGCAAGCGGATATTAATACTTGATTGTATCTTAACTAATTTTCATACAAATATTAGCAGGAGAAATTGGTTCAATAATTGAAATACAAGCATGAGGTATATGTTCAACAAAGAGGAATATCGTGACTTCCAGCTTAAGCAAAATGACTAAGTCCCTTTACTACCTCTCACTCAATGCATACCCGTTACAAAATTAACATGCATTTTGAACATCTCCTACTAACTTTTGAGGTGAGATAATGTCTATAAAGCATCTTAGTGATTTGTCATCTAATTGGGGAATTGAGATTTCAAATTCAGCAAAACTATCAGAAAGAGCAACTCTTATAACTACTAATAATGGAAAACGATATGTATTAAAGCAAAAAGAAAGCGTAGAAAAAACAATAAATGAAATAAAGCTATTGTTAAGTATAGATAAACAAGATTTCAAGGTACATCTACCCATTCAAACAAATGGAGGAGAATATTATTACTGTTCTGATGATGTTGTTTATTGTATTTACAACTACCTTGATGGTCAAACATTTAAAGCAATTGATGCAGTAAAAAATACAACTATACCTGAACTTCTTGGAAGTAGCATAGCTCAATTGCATCAAGTACTAAAACAAGTAAGTAATGATTTACAATTCCCCAAAAAGAACCTGTACAACCAAGTATTCGATTGGGCTGTTCATGAAATATTAAAAAATGAAGAAAACCAAGATTTAACAAGTATATATCATACTCTCCAGATCAATTTTAAAAATGTCATACATGATTTTCCACAGCAATTAATACATAGGGATGCACATATTTTTAACGTAATTATTCAAAAGGATAGACTTGCTGGTTTTGTAGATTTTGATATCGTTGAGCATAATGTTAGGTTATTTGATATTTGCTACTGCTCTACAAGTGTATTGAAACGAAATATTTTCTGATGAACCTTTGAGGGAAAAGTGGTTTGATTTTATTAAAAACTTGTTTGCAAGTTATCATGCAGTAAACCCTTTAAGTGAAATAGAAAGAAAGTCTGTTGCATTAGTGATGTTATCCATACAAACAATTTTCATGGCATTTTTTATGAATATACCTACCTTATTTAACGCAAATAAAAAAATGTTCTTATGGTTATATGAAAATAAAGAGAGGATTTTAAAACATAGTACACAAATAGTTGAATGATTTACGCTCTGAATTATAATAAATTTTCACTTTTCTCATAAAAGCTTTAGACAAATCACGTCTAAGGCCTTGTGCTCAAAAAATTAATTTCTAAACTTCGATAACAGATTGATTCAACAGAACCACTTAAGTGTCGTTTAATCTAGGTTCAATATAATAATCTGAGTCCCCACTTCATGTCAGCTGACCATTTACTTTATGTTATGCTCAATCTTTATCACCAACAAAATGGGGCATGGGCTCCAAAAAACTAGACATTCATTAGATTCTACCCCTTCTCCAAACGAAGCTGTGACATACTCCTCAAACCAACATATAGCACACGTAGTAATCTGAGCTTATGTTCCTTTATAGTATACAAATAATTACAAATTGGCTTTGACCGTACACTGAGACCTTTTGGGAGCTACAACGATAAAATGGCAATAGATTCTCGTCTAGATCCAAGTGCCTTAATAGATATTAGAATGTATGATAAGATCAATTTTCTCTATCTTCCTACTTAACTATAAACTCTATATCGCCAGTAGTGAGAATTGTATTAATATTAACAATAACATCTGCATTATCATAAGCATTATTTACATAAAAGTCATCTGCATTTGAGAATAGTCTTTTTAAATTTGTTGATTGAAATCCTTTATTAGAGTTAATTTTAACTCCTACATCAGAAGGTAAATATATTTTTGTACTTCCCATAGCTTTTTTAAGAGTAACGTCAAAACTTTTTTCCCAGTCACCACTTAAGTCAATAGTCAGTTCACCAATTGCAGAATTGATATTTAAATTGTTTAATTGTAAACCACGTAAATCTAACTCAGTGTATGTTGCCCCCGCATTAATATTAAGGTCCATTGGGATTTCATCTGACAAATTAATATCCCATCTATTATTTTGACTACCAGAAAAATCATTAAAACCATCAATAATTGAAGCTTTGTCAGGTTGTTTTACTGTTATTGTTCCTTTGTCCATAATTAAGTCATATGAAACAACTGGCTTAACTTCTACATCTTCATATTTAAAAATTCCTTCTGCCCAACCTTTTGCACCATTAGAAACATTTAAATAACCTGCACCATAATATAACATAACCTCAAGTTTCTTGGCATTGTCCTCCTTTATTTCATGTATTTCTTCTTTTATAATATTTTCCCTGACCTCTTCTTTGTTAAAATTTTCTGTCATAGTTGCTATTTCAACATTTTCTGTTGCGGTTTCTTTTTCAGCATTTTCGACTTTAGTTGCTAATTCAGTATTTTCTGTCGCAGTTTCTTTTTCAGTAATTTCTGCTTTAGTTGCTATTTCAGTATTTTCTGTCGCAATTTCTTTTTCAGTACTTTCTGCTTTAGTTGCTATTTCAGTATTTTCTGTCACAATTTCTTTTTCAGTACTTTCTGCTTTGGTTGCTATTTCAGTATTTTCTGTCGCAGAATTAAAACCGCATGAAGTTGCAAAAAACAATCCAATTATTACCATCACAAAGCCGACAAACCTCTTCATTATTGATCCTCCATAGTTACTAGGATAGTAAGAAACAAATACTTTCACGTTCAATTTGTAATATACAAATGAGAGATGAGTCAAGGCTTACAAGATTTTGATAGCGTATTTTTAATGATTTTGTGTAAATAAAGAATATATTCTACTAGTAGCAATTCTTTATTCTATTTAACTCTTTAAATCATTGTGAGAGCTTAACTAAGATAGATAAGCATTTTTACAGCTATTTCTTAAGAGCCTAAAAAATATGTCTGTAACTCTTCCTCTATATTGTGTTTATTCAAAGAGACTTGATAAGCCTTTGCATTTGGCCTTGAGCTAATAATTTTATTTACGTTTTGTTCAATAAAATGAATGGCAACTCCGTCATCTGCAGCAATACCGCCTTGTATGTCTCCACTATTAATTAATCTGTGATACGCTGGTCTCCGATCTATTTCTCCATCGTAGTGAGGACAATGGCTTCCTTGTAAAAAACCTAAACATTTAATAGACTCTAGCCCTTCTCCAAACGAACTTGTAACACCTTCCTCAAACCAACATATTGCACCAGCACTAATACCAGCTAATATAATTCCTTTGTTCCAAGCTTTTCTCAAGATGTGGTCGAGCCCCCACTCTTTCCATAATACTAATAAGTTTTTAGTACTACCTCCACCCACGTAAATTATATCTTTCTTCAATAAAAATCCCTCTAAATCCCTTGTTTGTGGCTTAAATAAAGATAAATGGGATGGGTTACAATTTTGCTTATGAAAAAACTGGTAAAATCTCTCTATATAATCTTCTGCATCCCCGCTAGCAGTCGGAATAAAGCAAATGCTAGGCTTTGGTTTTATAGATTGCTTTAATATGTACTGATCCAACAGGGGATTATCAGGTTCCATGGAGAAACCACCCCCACCTAATGCTATGATTTGTCTCACATAAATACCTCCAATCAATCTAGCACTTACGCGTTTAATGTTTATCCAATAGTAAATGAATTCAGCCCTTACAAACCTTCCAAATAATTCCTTCTATCTTACCATTCTCTCCAATATTTTTGCAACTCCGTCATTGTCATTAGTATCCGTTACCTCGTCGGCTATCTCTTTAAGTTCTTCGACAGCATTTGCCATTGCAATAGAGTATCCATTCATATTAAACATGTCCAAATCATTATAATCATCTCCAAAAACAATTACATCCGATTGTTTGACACTAAAATGATTACATAATCTTAGTATCCCAGTTTTCTTTGATACATTTTTATTCATTATTTGAATGAGCTTACCATTGTCTGTCACGATTAATTTAACATACTCTCCGAACAGCTCCTGTAGCTTCTTAGCATCATTGAAACCTGTAAGTAACAGCTTTGTTGCTTCAAGCCCTTTTAATTGCTCAACTGGTAAAATACGTGGACGATGTTTAACATTGAATATTGAAGCTTCACAAATATCTTCATTTGCAAACCATTTATCTCGTACTTCAACACTGACAGAACAATTTTGATCGTAGTCTAAGCAATAGTCAAAGATCTTAGCAGTTATTTTCTTCGATATAGATATATGTTCTTCAAAATGTGTTAAGTGATCAACAACAAGAGCACCATTATAGTAAACAAATGATGATACGTCTCGTAACACTGTAGGTAAAAAGGTTTTGACTGAACGTGGAGGTCTTGCTGTAGCTATAATTATTTTTTTACCATTATTATAGCAATTAAGCACAGCTTGCAAGTTTCTATTAGTAATGTGTCTTTCATTATTCAGTAATGTTCCATCAAGATCCAATGCAATAATAGCTGGATTCAACTAAATTCCCCCTCTCTGAATAGAGCCTTTCTAACTATAGTAAGCTACTATTTTTTTACAGGCTCTTCTCGTAAACTGTGTTGTTATTGTTACCGAATTAGTACCATAAAAAGTGGTGTTACATTGTTCTTCCTCGTTGTACAGATGAAAAGATGCCACGAACAACGCTAGTTGTGTAAGCAACAATTAATGCGTAAACAGTCTTTTAAAACAAATTCGATGTTCTTACCACATATAAGTTAATTACATGAGTTTGAACTTAAAAATTAAAAATTCAGGTAGAGAATATTCCACCTGAAAAAATGGTCAACAAAAACTTCGGTTAAACCTTCGACAATCGCAGCTTGGAATCAGCTAGTGTAATATTTTCAACTAAATAATCTGGTAATCCTTCTTGATTCATAATTTGTTCCGTAGTCAACCACATTAACTCGTCTACTTCATCAGGGCTTTTTGCAAATGGCTTGCCAGATTCATATTCACAAAGAAATACGATATCTACTACATGCTGTCCAAGATCGGTAACAAACGACGAGCTGTTTACATACCCAACAATTGTAACTTGAACTCCAACTTCTTCGAATATTTCTCGCATTAGAGTTTTTTCTAAAATATCTGTACAATGTCCTTCTCTTTCAACCTTTCCACCAACTAAAGAGAGCTCACCACCTGCATGCTCTTCTTTCATACTTCGACGAATCATTAACCACTTTCCATCTTTATTAATAGCACCTTCAACATTGACAATAAACATGCGTATCCCCCTATTCCATTTTCTAAAATGTGAACCTTAGCGTTGTTGTATGTATGAAATAAAAATTATCCTCCACCCAATCCAAGTAATATGTAATGTGTTTTATTTAGGCTCATACCTAGACTCTGAACGAGGAAGAGTTGTCGTACAAATACTTGCTGATGAAGTAAAATCAAGAGGCAAATCTGCCATTATGGTTACGCATGATCAGCGTATGTTAGATTTATGTTAACGTGTTGGATATATCAAAGATGGTAAGCTAAGCGAATCGTCAAATGAGCTTAACGCCTTAAATTAAACTGAAATAGCTTAACTAAGGAGTGTACAAATACCTCCTTAGTTATTCGATGAACAATTATATTCCATGGAAATAAATTCGAATAACCCACCATTTGTATTTTGTTCAAAAGTCCTACCCTCTACAAAACCTGCCTTCTTATAGACCTTAATTGCCCGTTTATTAAATATAGCAACTGAAAGAGTTATTTTTTGCGGTTTATATTTCGTTTTAGCATAGTTCAGACCAGCTCTCAAGAAATCTAAACCTAAACCATGCCCAGTTAATTCAGGCTTCAGTCCCAACCCTATATCGACTATAGTTGTACCAGTTTCTGTAAAACTCATAAACCCGATAATTTCATTTTTTCTTTTAACTACATAATAATAATCTCTACGTTTGTTTGCATCTAAAAACTCAGCTAAATCTTCTTGATCTGCTTCCATGTCATAAAAGGAATACTCTCCATCATAGTGCCAATTGAACGCTATATCCTCCGCTTGTTTTTGTGACATTTTTGTAAAGTCGTAAGTCATAATTCTTTCCTCTCTCTCAAAACATTGTCCTTTTCATGCTTGCTCACTGCTGCAATAGTCCAATCCAACTTTACTAACTAAAACTGTTCACACTTAATTAAAGTTGCTTTCGCCTAGATTAATATATTTATAAATAATAACATTGCTTATACAACTAGTATTCGTGGCTTCTCTGCTTCTATTAAATGATTGCAGCAATTAAAAACCCCTTTCTTTAACAATATCAGAATAGGAAACGAAAAGAGTTTTTCTTCAATAAATATTATATTGATACAACTACTCTATGGTGGTATAATTTACCTCGAATTTAAAATTGTAAGAATATTTTTTATAAATACAATTGCTTATAAAATGGCAACAACGTAAATAGAGTTTACCTACACAAATTATATTGTAAGGAGATCTTTTACATATGTTCAATAAGGTTAGAGAGTTCTACTTATTGTTTAATAAGGTTAATTTCAATAGTAAGATAACACTTATGTGGCTAATTCTGTTCCCATTGCTTACGGCTATTCTTTATAATATGAAATTCCTTTCTGAGAAGCCTAGCGAAAGTGTTTTTTTAATGTATTTTGGAGGTTACATAGCACTAATCATCATTTTAACAGCTTTTAATGTATGTACGAATATAATTCAAATGAGAGAACAAGGATTTTTAAAAAGATTTTTCTTTATTACGGGAAGTAAACTCCCTATTATAATTGGATTATTTTTGTCATTCTTTACAATTGCAATATTATCTATATCTACTTTTACAATTTGTAGTTCCATACTATTTTTAGGAAGCACACATCTTACATTGAAATTTTGGTTATTAGGTGTCGTTTTGTTACTCGTCTCTTTTATTCCTATAACATTTCTCTGTCTCTTCTTGTTAGTTCTTCCTATAAAGCAAGAATCTTTAATTACTTTTGCAAGTATTATTATGTTTTTGTTATTTATGACATCCTTTAACAATAGTCTATCTATAGATGTCCCTGCTTATCTAAGTCTTATTAACCCTGTAAATGTTGTACTTAACCTAGAAAACTATTTAATGTCAGTATTATTTCAAAATGATTTTAACTATATTAATATGTATTTTACGATTTTATTGCTTGGTGTTTATTTGACTATTGGGTTCTATTCCTACAAATCATTTAAGATTACAGCATTAAACTCGAGATCTTAGGAGAATTGGACATGATTACAGTTGAAAATCTAACTTATGAATACAAAAAGTCAAAAATAAAACGAAAGATACTCGATCAGCTTCATATCAAGTTTAAACCTAATAAAATTAATGTATTATTAGGTTCTAATGGTAGCGGAAAAACTACGCTGTTTGATTTAATATCTGGTTCCATAAAATCGCCAAATGAAATAAAAAATACACCTAGACAAAAAGATATTTTATATATGACTCAAAGCACCTTATTGCCTTATTCAATAACAGGAAAAGATATCTTCAGGCTCTACCTTCATACTGACCATAGTACGAATTACAAAATTACGAAAGAACCTTTTTTCATAGATGGAATGGACACTTTTGATAAAGATATGGTAACTAGGCTGTGGCAAACAAAAATAGGTGATATGTCCATTGGTGAAATAAGATGGCTTCATGTAACGGCCATAACGTTATTAAAAAGGAAGCTTTATATATTTGATGAACCTACCGCAGGTATTGACCCACACGCTCGAGAGCGTATATTAACGAGAATTCAACTACTTACAAAAAGGGCAGACACAACAGTTCTAATGTCTACACACATCATGCAGGATTTAGAATATTTGAAAGCAAATTGTGCAATATTTTTCCTATCAAAAGGAAAAATCATATTTGAAGGAGATTATAAAGAGTTTACGAACATTGGTAAAAACAATAGTCTTGATGCTGCTTTTAAAGAATTAATTTCCTAAAATATATCGGCTTGTTATAAATATATAGCAAGTCGTTTTATGATTTCCTGGTCAGAAGACTCCCACTTAATGACTTTTGACATACCAAAATTCAACGAATAATAGATTGTTTAAAAAGTATAGATTGAACTATAAAAACTGAAGGCATGAGGTTGATGTATCATTTCGTCTACAACGAAAAAACTTTTAGGGGTAAACCTACCTACAGAAATAGCTGAATAACAAGCGGTTTAGCTCACTTATTATTTAATAGTTTTAAATTGAATATAGAACTTCTATTACCTAAATTCTTTATTAAATGTGCTGATGGCAATGATGACTATTAAACTAGCCACTTTATTCTAGTTAACAGAAATAAAGTGGCTCGAATTTAGGACTTTACATACGGTTACATACACTTTATCAAGAGTAATCTTATATATGTGTAACAAAATTTAGTATTAAGACACTAGCATAACATCATGTTCTATCTTAACCTTGTTGTCGCCCCACCATCTAAAGGCATAATTACACCAGTCACCCATGATGCACGATCACTAGCTAAATATAGGATTGCCTCAGCTACATCCTCTGGTTGACCATTTCTTCCTATTGGATGAAATTCATTAAAGGTAGGTAATGTTTTAGAAACTTGTTCTTCAGACATAAATGTGTTGTAAATTGGTGTTTCTACCACAGCTGGTGCAACTGCATTCACACGAATGTTATCCTTAGCAAATTCTACAGCTAAGTTTTTAGTAAGTGCGTGTCTGCCTGCCATTGCTGCTGAATATGCAGTAGATGGTGTCGCTTCTACTGATTGAATTGCCCACATTGAACCAGTATTGACGATTGCGCCACCTCCACGTTTTTTCATTTCAGGGATAGCTACCTGTGCTGGATAGAAGGTACCTTTAACGATCACATCAATATAACTGTTCAAATCATCTTCTGTGTGATCTAAAAAACTAGTTGGGGTGAAGATTCCAGTATTAGCAACTAGTACATCCACACCTCCAAATTCTTCAACTGCTACTGTAACTAATTTTTCAGACGTAGCTTTAACACTTATATCTCCTGCCACATATGCAATGTTTTTACCTGTAGGATCAAGTTCCTTCGCTGCTTCTGTTAAGATACTTTCTCTTCTCCCATTTATGACTACTTTCGCACCTTCACCGATAAACTTCTTAGCCGTAGCCTTTCCAATTCCAGAGCCACCACCTGTAATGATTACCACTTTATCTTTGAACATCTTGCATTCCTCCTGTTGTTTTTAATTTGACCAAAAGATCAATATCACTTGCTTATGCACATTTTACCTACCAATAGGTAGAATTGCAAGAGAAAAGACTTTTTTCTAATCTACTTTCCACAATGATTTTATATATTTTATGTGAAGAGAGCTACAATTCATAGCTCTTTTCATGAACTTTGTTGTTACTGGATATTAGATCAATTCTCCTGAATGTAGTAGGAGTTTTCTTTATTGTTGTATGAATATAACAATTTCATTATTAGTGTATATAACCATCCTACGCTTTAATTATTGTTATTTATAAATAATACAAATATAAATATATTTATTAAGTCGTTTAAAAACTTGAGGAAACGGAAGGAAATGCTGGAAAATACTTCTCTAATAGACTCTCATAATAAAATATGGAATTTTTAAGCATTTACCAATTATATTATTATAAGGGATGTAAACATTTTTTTACATAGAGGGAGGAAATTTACATGTTAGCAAAATTAGCAGGGTTATTATCGGGTAAAGTTACACTTCAAGGTGAATGTGGTGATCCAAAATGCGCTTGTGGCTTTAAAGAAGTTTGTGGATTTAACATTGATACTGGCCGAAAAGAATGTCACTGTGTAAGAATTTAATTACAACATTATAGCTATGCTTTTCTGCATACAGTCTATTATAGTTATTTCATATACTTATGTTTAATAACTATTGTAAGCATTTAAAGACTGATAATTACTAGTAATTATCAGTCTTTATCTTGTAATCTACTATTTTTTTATTAAGCAAGAGGAGACTCCATGAATCAAAACTACTTCAAAATGTCATTCTTATTTATTTTTAAACATGCAAAGTATTGGGTATTTATTTCTCTTATTTTCGCTATTATAACCGGATTAATTCCAATTATAATCGTATGGCTGTCGAAGGAAATTATCAATTTTATTTCATCTGTACTACAAGGAAATAGTGATATATATAGCACCCAGTTATGGTTTTTGTTATCTTTCCAATTAGCGATTTTTATATTACAAAAATCAGTAGTGAATATTCAGCTATATATAAATACTCGCTACGAAAAAAAATTAGATTATATTTTAGAAAAAATGGTTTCAGAGAAATCGGTAAATTCTCCTTTAGCATTTTTTGAAAATGCTAAATTTCATAATCATCTTGAAAGAATTCAGTATAATAAGGGCATTCGGTTAATGTCACCCGTTCTGTCTACGTTGAATATCTTTCAAGGGATAATCACCCTCACCAGTTTATTTATTTTTTTATTTACATATCATTGGTTACTAATTGTCATTGTGTTAGTCATTGTTATACCGATCATATACATACGTATAAAATACGGTAAAAAAGAGTTTTTAATGCATTTGTATCAAACTCCCAATGCCAGAGAGCAATCGTATCTCGCTGCATTACTCACAAATAGGGTAAGTGCAAGTGAAATTAGATTATTTAATCTAAAAGATTTTTTTCTTAACAGGTGGTCTTATCTGTTCAAGAAAATTAATAGAGAATATTTAGCCCTTATAAAATCTCGAGAATTTGCAAATATAAGTACAAATGTGTTATCTTCCGTTCTTTACTTTATCGTAAGTATTTTCTTGTTGAGGTTTGTAAGAAATAAGTCGATTCAAATAGGTGATTTTGTTAGTATCCTTCAATCAGTACAGGCTGCTGAGAGAAGCTTAACTGATATTTCATATAATATCGGACAAATTTACAGTGAAACACTATACATTAGAGACCTTTTTGAATTTCTAGATTTTGAAGATACGAATTATATTCAGCCTGAGGTTAAAGAAAAAAAACCTTTTTCGTTTCAATCATGTATAGAATTTCGAAATGTTTCCTTTAAATACCCATATAGTGAACAACAAGCTTTGAAAAATGTGAGTTTTAAAATAGCGTACGGTGATAAAATAGCAATCGTTGGACAAAACGGGTCTGGAAAAACAACTCTCATATACTGTTTGATGGGGCTTTATCCAATAAATCAAGGTGAAATATTAATCGATGGAGTAAATATTCAAGAGATAGATGCAACTGATCTATATAAGAATATCACGGTGATTTTTCAGGATTATATGAAATATAATTTATCCTTAAAGCAAAATATCGTACTGGATAGTCTAGAAGATACACAAAAATTAACAGCAGTAACGAGCATCTCAAATGTTAATAAAATTTCGGAAAAACTGAAAGATGGAGATGAAACTGTCTTAGGGAAAATATTTTTAGAAGGAGAAGACCTTTCAGAGGGACAATGGCAAAAAATTGCGATTGCAAGAGCTTTATATAAAGAAGGTGAAATATTCATTCTTGACGAACCAACCTCAGCTCTTGACCCAAAAGCAGAAATAGAAGTGTACAACCAATTTGATAACCTAACAAAAAGAAAAACTGGCATTTTTATTTCTCATAGAATGGCCTCTGCAAGATTAGCAGATAAAATTTTTGTGATGCAAGATGGTGAAATAATCGAAGTAGGTAGTCATGAAGACTTAATGAATTTGGATCGCGAATACGCTCAAATGTATCAAATGCAATTAGATTGGTACAAATAAAATGATGTTAATAGGTGGTTATATGACTAGTTTTTCCTTAATATGTCAGTTATTCTTTGTCATCATGTTTCTTTCTACAGCCTTTAGTAAGATTACTAATTTTAAAGAACATGCTACAATTGTGAAAACCCTGGCATTCCTTTCCAAAACTTCTGGTAATATTCTCACTATTTTTCTTATTATTGCGGAAGTATTTATTCCAATCAGTTTTATGATAAACCTTCATTTTAGGACGACAGTATATGCTGCAATCATTCTATTGGTTATATACTGCTTTGGGATTATTATAAATTTGATGGCTAGTAATGAAAAAATGGATTGTGGCTGTGGAGGGATTTTACATTCACATAAATTATCTGGAGCTATTGTTATTAGGAATTTAATCTTTGTCTCTTTATTGATACTAATGGTTAATTATCCTATATCCATTGAATGGCAGGTTGGATTAATCCCATATTTACTTTCAAGTGTTTTAATCACAGTATTTTTTTACCTATTCTCTGAATATAGAGAAAGCATGAATAAGATTAAACAATTAGAAGAAGGAGTTCAATAGAATGGATACGAAATGGATTGTGTTAATTATTGTTCTATTTATCATCGTACTTTCTCTTGTCATCCTTAATATTAGAATGCTCAAGCTAATAGGAAGATATATACAGTATGTAGAATCATTTCAAGGAGGGTTCACCCCTAAGAAAATCGATAAAATCCCTAATATGAAAATTAAATCAGATTTAAACGATGAAGTTACTCTCTATGTCGATGAAAACTTAGATCAGGACCTTCTATTGGTTTTCATTTCACCAGGCTGTAGCGCTTGTAAATCTATTTACCCTCATTTGAATAGTAGTTTAAATAAATATCAAAATGTTTTTACGATGGTTGTTGTAGATAGTAATGCTGAGGAAGAAAATAGCGAATACTTCGATCATTTTGTAAAAGAGGGGTTACATTACGTGAATAGTAAAAAGGTTTATGATGATATTGGGATTAGTAGTGTACCTTATGTTATGTATGTAGGTAAAAATAGACAAGTTCTAGAACAAGGATATCCTAGTGATGCTGATTATATTTATCAAATCGCTGATAAGCATAATAGTAGCAATGACACAAAATTAATTGGCTAAAACTTTTGTTAAGCTAGTTATTTAACATTAAAGTAGCCACCTTATTATTGCTATAATAAAGTGGCTACTATGATTAGTTTAAAAGATATTAGGATGTTTTGTTAATCAGTTTTTCTAGCTCTTTTGCAATCTTACTAATATATTTTTCACTGTCAAAATTCTTTTTATCTAGCTCTCCTACCATACGCTCTAAATCTCTTTCGATATGCTCAGTAATATTTCGAACATGGATAACCGTTTCATTATCAGTTTCTTCAGCTAAAAAAGCTTCTTGAAGTAAGATTTTCACTTCTTCTCCATAGACTTCACCTAGCATGACACTGTTTACGATCATTGCTGATAATTGTTCCATTTGAATTGAATCAGATTTGAACTCTTCAATATGTTGCTGTAGCTGCTGAGCTGGATTAATAAACGTAAGCCAATTTACGTTACCTATGCCTCCAGTTTCACTTTTAAATACAAGATATAAATCATGGACACCTTTTGCTCCTGATATTTCAGCTGATTCAGTTACCCATGACTGCCAACCGCCTGTTTTCGTAATATGAATTGTTCCAATTAAATCTCCAGTAGGACTATCTAGATGAAGCTCAATCATCCCACCTTCAGAGTCAGTTGCTACCCTTGCTTCAACAGATACAGCTCCCTCACCAAAGTCAACATTGCTGTAACCTATATAATCTCCATTATCAGTATGACCAACGTTCAGGCCTCCACCAACGTCACTAGAATTTTCAGTTTGAACACCGTACTGTGTATCATAGTTTTCAGCTTCAATTTGTTCAAAAGCACTTATTGTAGGATTATCCTGTATGGCATCCGAAAATGCAAACCAGTTTAGGTTACCTATACCACCAGTTTCACTTTTGAACACAACATATAGGTCATGAACACCATCTGCCCCTAATACTTTTGCTGATCTTGTCACCCATGATTGCCAACCACCCGTTTTTTCAACATCTATAGTACTAATAACAGGCCCAGTTGGGCTATCTAATCTAAATTCAAGTTCTCCACCATCGGCATCTGTAGCTACTCTCGCTTCAACAGATATTGCACCACTTCCAAAGTTAACATTGTTAAATCCGATAAAGTCCCCGTCATCTGTATGCCCAACATTTAAACCATAACCAACATCATTAGCTCCTTCAGTTTGAATACCAAACAATGTATCATAGTTTTCAGCTTCAATTCTTTCAAATGGATTAACTTCGTTTGTAATTTCATTCGTTGCTGAAAATTCAAACCAGTTAAAGTTACCAATACCATTTGAGCCGCCTTTAAACACAATATACAAATCATGTACACCAATTGCATTTTCAACTTGGGCAGAACTAGTTATCCATGATTGCCAGCCACCTGTATTCGGAATATCTATTGTACTAATCAATGTGCCTGTTGGGCTTCCTAACCGAAACTCTATTTGTCCTCCATCAGCTTCTGTAGCAACTCTTGCTTTGACAAGTTTGGCACCATCATCAAAATTAACATTTTTAAATACTACATAATCATCATTATCAATTTGACCAACTACTAACCCACCACCTATATCATTTGCTGATTCAGTTGCAACACCTTCCATTGAAGAAAAGTTTTCAGCTTCCATTTGTTGATACGGGTAAAGTTCTACTATTCCACTATTTCCTTCCTGTTCACCGTTCCATGTAAAGGTAGCTACTGCACCAGCAGGAAGTGAATACTCAAACGCTTGTGTCCCCCACCTTACTTTAAACGTCTTTTGCTCATTTGTACTATTCATGGCAAGTAATACTTTTGAACCGTCTGGATTTTTAAATACAACATTTTCTATTTCCGTATTTTCATTTGACTCTATTCTCTTTGCCCCTGGTTTTACAAACTTACTAATATGTCCAAGCACGTAATACTCTACGTTCTTAACAATATCTCCAGTATCCTGATTTACTGTAACAACACCACGACAGTCAACACATCCACCATTTATCGGACCAAAATGTTCGTCTAGTGCTAAGTTCCAAAGTAAGACTGACTTTGCCCAATTGCGCGTTGCACCTATTACAATATTAGACATATTCCATTTTAAATTATCACCAAAATCAGTTGCCCATTCCCCACCAGAACATTCAGTAAACCAAATACCTTTATCTGGGTGTGCCTCATACACTGCAGATTGTGACTCTGGTGTACCTGCATAACAATGGAATGCACTTCCTGCTACATAAGAATTTGCCTCTTCATCATTTAACACTTGAATTGGATAATCAAATTCATTCCAATTGTGATCCCAGGCAATAATCTTTGTATCCGTTCCTTCTGAGTTAAAGGTAGGACCTAAATAATTTTTCACGAAATCAATTTGTTGATTTGCATCCATATACATACTTGGATAGCTAGTTGTTTCATGATGAGGTTCATTTTGCACTGTCACAGCATAAATTGGTAATCCTTCACTTTCATATGCTTGAAGGTATTTAACAAAATAATCCGCATAAGACTGATAATATTTAGGATCCAAGCTCCCTCCATTTAAAGTACCACTCTCTTTCATCCACGCTGGTGCACTCCACGGTGTACCTAAAATTTTCAATTGTGGATTAATACTTTTAATTTGTTGTAAAACAGGTATAACATTGATTCGATCTTCGTCAATTGTAAAATGACTTAAGGTTAGATCTATTTCACCTTCAGGCATATCATTGTACGTATAGCTTTTTAGATTAAAATCCGATGCACCAATTGTTTGACGTACAAAACTTAAATCAATACCCTTTTCACTAAATAAATCATTTAAAATTTGTTCCTTATCACTCTCATTTAATTGGTTCAACAAATACGCTGAAGAGCCTGAAACAGCAGCCCCAAACCCATCCATTTCTTGGTATTCAATATTTTCATCAATATGAATATCTGCCGATGAGCTATCTTTTGTAAACGTAATATCTTCTTGTTGCTCAAGTAATTTAGTTTCATCAGGGGTTGTAAGCCAAACTTGAACGGATTCACCTGCTGCAATACCTTTGTCTATCCCAACAAAACTTGTAAAAGTTAAACAGAATATAAGAAAAAACACCGCTATTGAACGAAGAGTTTTACTATTTCTTTTAAACATGTGCTATCTCCCCACCTTATATATATTTATTTTATAAACACAATTGTAAACGTTAACATTATTAAGCCTACAATTATTTGTTTTCTCTTACATTTACTCACCTACCTTTTTATCTCTTTATGTAAACGTTATCATTTTATAATATTATCTTATAACAAACTTTATTTATATTCTATATTTTTTTACTCACAATGTTTTCCAATCGAGCTATTAAGATGAGCAATACTAGGTCATTTTGTTGACTTAATATTGCTCACATTTAGTTTATTTATACCTATCTAGTAGAATTCAACTCAAAGTATGATAGTATACGACCATTGTAATCTTTTTTTATGAGGAACGTAAATCCAAGTTTTTCTAGTACATTCATCGACTTCTCATTCGTTGTTCTAACTCTAGCAAACAATTTTTCAATTCTTAAACACTTAAAAGCAAAATCTATTGCTGCATTAGCTGCCTCTGTTGCATAACCATTACCCCAATACTTTTGATTTATGAGATAGAGTATTTCAACATCTTCTGTATCGTCTATATATCTTAAACCACAATGGCCGATAAGCTTGTCGGTTTCTTTATGTATAACTGCCCATACACCAAAGCCATATAGATTCCAGTGGCTTACTATATTTTCCACGTAGTTTTCTGTCTCTTCACGAGACATTCCCTCTCCCCTGGCTAACCATATTCCAACTTCGTTTTGCTTGACGATTTTATATAGTGATTCAATATCGTTATGAGTTATTCTCCTCAAGTATAGGCGAGTGGTTTCTATGGTATCACTATTTACCTCGTTATCATTTAAGCTTTGCATCATATATCCCCCCTTACCCATCATATATCAAGCTTCTGCGAGCCTATAATTTTTAGCCACTATGTAAGTTAAAATCTATAAATGGTATATCGTGTTCAATATCATATTTCATTTTTTTAAGAACTTTGTTTACTTTCTCATTCGAATGATCGATGTTCATATATTTTGAAATATATACATATGAATAAATTTGTCTGTAATCGAGAAAGTAAGGTATTTTTTCAAACCAATGTTTATCAAGTAAATTTTCATTAGTATACGCTGACATAAACGTATCATAAAAACGCAAAGTAAAATCTCTTCTTCTTATTTGTTCAGATGAAGGAATAGTTTGCACGGCATGATATAACGAAATTGCGATATCATATGCAAACCAATTCTTCTCAATATCTCCAAAATCAAATAGGATAATCTCACCATTATGCACATGAAAGTTATGATGATGAAGATCATTATGTATTATTCCATAGTTATTAATATCTTTATCTAACAAATGTAACTCAGTTATATATGTTTGCCACTTATCTAATACTTTGTTCTCAATTAATGGATATTCCGTAAAAATACTGTTACTGTTCCATTCTTTATTAACGAGAAAGCTATTTCCAGAGGTAGGATATAATTTAGCAACATGATGCATCCTCCCCATAACTTCTCCCCATTTCCTTACAGTCAATAAATCAGCTAAATTAATATTAGCAAGAACAGAGCCATATGCTTTCTCGAAAGCCACGACGATATAATACTCACTTTCCCATTGCATTTCTTCAATGATCTTACCTTTTACAGACCGCACTGGTAAAGAAATGTTTAACCCATGATCAGCTAAATAATTCATCCATGCTAACTCTTGCTTTACTGAAGAAATATCATATTTAGTTCCTGATAGAATTTTTAATATAAAATTGCTACCTTTAGCCTTACATTCATAAACATTTTGATCGAATCCTCCTAATAACTTCAATGATGTAGGATTCACTCCGTATTTTGCTGAAACCTTTTCTAATATTGAGTTATGTATTGTTGGTCACCAACCTCTTAACATTGATCTCTTTCCGTTTGTTAGCTTTCATTTTATAAAACTACCATCACTTAATTATTCGTATAGCGATTGGATAGCTTCTTTTTATGTTCATAAAAAATTTGTTCCAAAGAAATATCGTACTTGTTAGCGATAACAATTAAGTTTCCTAATACGTCACCCAATTCTTCCGTTAATTCTTGTTTATTTTCCTCAAATGTCCCATTTACTTCATCTGGTCTATCTCTTCCTATTTCAAGGGATCTGATCGCTCGTGCAACCTCACCAGTTTCCTCTGCTAG
This sequence comes from Cytobacillus sp. IB215665, assembly GCF_033963835.1. Classification (NCBI taxonomy): domain Bacteria; kingdom Bacillati; phylum Bacillota; class Bacilli; order Caryophanales; family Bacillaceae; genus Cytobacillus; species Cytobacillus sp. IB215665. Next base: position 243,975 of record NZ_JAXBME010000005.1, on the reverse strand, counting down.
AAAACCAATTCTAATAAATATATCTAACTCAGACCACCCTCTTGTTTCATAGTATTCCTTAACCCATTGTTGAAACTCAGTTACATCCATCATCCAGCTCCGCCTTTCATCAATTATCTAACCTCTTGGTTTTTCTTGCTATTATTTAATTGCTTTAATAGAAATCGCTAAAACACCCCATCGTTCTTCTTGCTCAAGCGTGTAAATTTCGTATGTTCCTTCGAGTAAATCTTTCATCGTCCAACCTTCACAGTCGAAATCCTTTAAAGGAATATCTTCGTACATTTCTTTAAAAGTATGATAATTTTTTAGCCCTGTTACATTTACCCTTAGTGTTTCATCTGCTTCAGGAACAGTGATAAATTCAATAGTATCTCCAATTTTTACTTGTCTTCTTTTTTGATCATTTAAGCGTACTTCAACAGTTTTGTTGCCGTCTTTAATCGCTTGTAGGTACGTTTTATATAACCCAATTCTGTGTAACATAAACTGCAACACCCCCATACACATAAACTATTTATATTATACGTCATTTGAAGAGTTCAGTTAAAAGGAAAGAAGAATAAAATAAACACCAAATATAAGCTGTTTTTAAAGATAGAAACTATTGTACAAGAATGTTTATATGGTCCTATATAATAGAAAAATAGTATAATATTATCTATACATTTATTTGCCAAAATGAACTTTTGGAACGTACTTAACTAAGAGGAGGGTTTGAAAAATGATATTACATATCATTGAAAAAGAAGCCTGGTTCAAGGCACAAAGAGAGGGAATCTATACTCCATCAAGCATAAAAACTGATGGCTTTATTCACTGCTCTACTAGTGAACAAGTTGTTGATGTTGCAAATTTTTTGTATAAGGGTCATACCGATCTAGTACTTTTATGTATAGACCCTAATAAAGTGGAAGCAAAGATTGTATATGAAGACTTGTATGAAGCGGGAAAATTATTCCCACATATTTATGGTTCATTAAACATAGCTGCTGTATTTAAAGTTATACGCTTTATACCAGATCGTAATGAAGGTTTTAGCTTACCTAAGGAATTAACAGATCTTAATAGTTAATGAGCTTTGCTGTTTTTTATCTTCTAAGGTTGATCACAAGTTTCTAATAAGAAGGGATCAGAGTTAGGTCTTCCCTTCTTACTGATATATTACTTCGTAAATACGATTTAAAATTGATTAAACTACCTCTAACCTTAATTTTTCTATATCTAATAATTAATTAAAACACTCTCACTATAATGCACTCATGCCACCCTTTACATTTGCAACTTGTTTAAAGCCGTTTTTCTTTAAAAGTTTACTCGCTTGGTTACTCCTCATTCCACTTTGGCAAATTACAACTACCTCTTTATCCTTTGAAAGCTCACTCATTTTTTTATTTAGTTGCTGCAAAGGTATATTTTTGAACCCTCTAATGTTGTTTGTTTTAAACTCACCAGCTGTTCTAACATCGATAAATTGTTTGTTAGGTGCGCTCATTTGATTTTTTAATTCTGTTACTGAAATTTGTCGTACACCTTTAGTCGGAACAAATTTTTGAAAAAGAACTACAATAAATAAACCAATCACGATATAACCGATAAATTCCATCTATATAACCTCCATTTTTCAAATTACCCATATGGGTATATTACGAAAATTTTATTAGAAAGTCAACTAATAGATTTCTATTATCGTAGCCATCAAATTGTAACAATTTGTTTTCACCTTAAAACTTCCTTATATACGAATTTTTATATGAAACATTTCCAGCAACAAAAAATTCTTCTCTCTTGAAAACTGGTTTTTAACTAGCTAGAATAGTGTTCAATTACCCGTTAGGGTATATAGAATATACAAAGGAGGATCTACATGCGTAAAAATCTAAAAGAACATTATAACCCAATGTACTTTTTATCATCACTCGGTAATGGAGGCTTAGCTGTAGCATTTTACATGTATCTCATGTTTATGATCGAACATCCTGGAAAGCCGATGGCAAACTTTGAACATGTACTCAATGGTTTTAAATCAGGTAACCTTTTGCTAATATTTACGATTTCAATTGCACTACTAGGCATTATTTACTTTGGTCTTAAGCATTACAAACTACTATTTTGGAATATTGCAGAATACAACAAGTTTAAGAAAACAATAGCTTACAATAATTTAAGAGAATCTAATAATGAAGTTACATTAATGGCAATCCCGTTAACACTCGCTATGAGCGTTAACGTCGTTTTTATTATTTTCGGTACTTTTATGCCGAATCTTTGGAATTACGTTGAATATTTATTTCCTATTTCGTTAATTTCATTTATCGCGATAGGAGTATATAGCCTATACATTTTTAAGAATTACGTTACTAGACTCATGTTAAACGGAGATTTTGATTTCGTCATGAATAATAATCTCAGTCAAATGCTAATCACTTTTACCTTTAGCATGGTAGCCGTAGGCTTTGCTGCCCCTGCTGCGATGAGTCATACAAAAGTTGTTTCGACGATTGGTCTATTATTATCAATATTTTTCATCAGTATTGCCATAGTCTTCGTCACTATCCATTTAGTCCTAGGATTTAAGTCAATCTTCAAACAAGGGATTGACGTACAAGGAAGCCCTAGCTTATGGATGATGATTCCAATACTAACACTTATCGGCATTTCTATCGTGCGTAATTATATGGGCTTTAGTCATCATTTGTTACATGAGCCTAACCCAAGTGAGCTACCGCTATTAATTATTTTAACTATACTTGTATCGATTCAACTAATATTCGGTTTAATTGGTTTTTCAGTTCTTAAACGTTCTAGCTATTTTAATGAATATATTCATGGATCAAAGAAAAGCCCTGGAAGTTTTGCACTTATTTGTCCTGGTGTAGCTTTTATGGTGCTAGGATTTTTCTTTATTCATTGGGGTTTTGTAAAGAACGGGCTAGTTACTCAATTTTCTACCGTTTATTTCTTGTTAATCATCCCTTATATTTATGTCCAAATGAAAACTATACGTACAGTTTCAATACTTGAGAGAAAATTACTTCGTATATAAAACTGATATGCCAGTAGAAGGATTTCAAAAATCAGGATACTGGCTTTATTATCTTAACAAACACCTAACATTTTTTAGCATCCAAAAAGGTTTTGCTATATAATTAATTGTGAAAAAGTTATAAAGAGTGGTGGTTCGGTGTTTAAACTGTTATTGATTGAAGATGATAAGACTCTCTTTCAAGAGATGAAAGATAGGTTGACTCAATGGTCTTATGAAGTATATGGTATTACAGATTTTAATCATGTCATTCATGAATTTACAACGATTAGACCACACCTAGTCATTATCGATATCCAATTACCTAAATTTGATGGGTTCCATTGGTGTAGAATGATTAGAGACTTTTCGAATGTTCCTATTATATTTCTATCATCACGCGACCATCCTACCGATATTGTTATGTCGATGCAGCTTGGGGCAGATGACTATATACAAAAGCCTTTTCATTTCGATGTACTAATTGCCAAAATTCAAGCTACTCTTCGGCGTGTATATAATTATAACTCTGAACAAAGTGATCTCCAATCATGGTGCGGTGCCACAGTAGATTATGAGAAAAATATAGTAACAAACGATGTAGGAACGATAGAGCTCACAAAGAATGAAATATTTATATTAAAACAATTGATTAAGGACAAGAATAAAATCGTAAGTCGGGATAAACTAATGAATAGTTTATGGGACGATAAACGATTTGTAAGTGATAATACATTAACTGTTAATGTAAATCGCTTACGACGACGGCTAGATGAACTAACATTAGGACAATTTATAGAAACAAAAGTTGGACAAGGATATATGGCTATCGAACAGGAAAAAAACTATGATTAGAAGATTTATAAAAGAAAGGCGAAGCTGGATCTTTTTAGTTTTATCTTTACAACTATTATTCATTTTTGTCGCTTACATTGATTCAATGATTCCGTTAAAGCCAACCATTTATATCGTTTTTTTATCAGCCATAATTTTTAGTGTTTTTTTAATCATTCGTTATATTAAAGAAACAGCCTTTTATCATAGTTTGGAAGAACGTGAAAACAACCTTGACTTTACAAGTATACCTGAGCCTGAAAGCCCTTTTGAAAATATTGTTCAACAACAAATGATTAACCAGATTGAATGGTTAAAACGAGTAAATTCTGAAAATTCAATGGCGTTGGAGCAAGAAAAGGATGATTTGTTATCTTGGATTCATGAAGTAAAAACTCCTTTAACGGCAATGCATTTAATGATTGAACGCATTGAAGATAAAGAATTGAAAGCTAGCTTAACTTATGAATGGTTACGCATTCATCTTCTTCTCGATCAACAGCTGCATCAAAAACGTATATCATCTATTGAAAACGATTTATTTATAGAACAAGTTGATGTCGAATCAATTGTGATCAAAGAGATTAAAACATTACAAACATGGTGTATTCAACAGAGGATTGGCTTTGATATACATATCAACGAGACAGAAGTACTTTGTGATGCAAAGTGGCTTGCATTTATTATAAGGCAACTGTTAACAAATGCAGTTAAGTATAGTAGTCAATCAGATATAAGTATTACAAGCTATCAACAAGGTGGTCAAACCTTCCTTGAGGTGAGAGATTTTGGGAGAGGGATTGACCCGAAAGATTTAACTCGAATCTTCGATAAAGGGTTTACATCAACAACAAACCATGACGACCAAAATGCAACTGGCATGGGATTATATTTAGCGAAAAAGGCCGCAAAATCTTTAAAAATCACCATTTTAGTACAATCAATACTTGGAGAGGGTACTACCATTACTTTGACATTTCCAAAACGTAATGACTTCGTCAATATGATAGGCGTGTGACAAAAGTGTCACATGCCTTTATCATTTTGTTCGGAAAATCGAAGGAAATGAAAAATCACTATTTTTATAATTAAACTATAAGAAAAAAAGGAAGTGATGATATGTATATTCTAGAAGCTAATAAAATTAACAAAAGCTTTGGTAATAAGTTTCATAGACAAGAAGTTTTAAAAGGAATTGATCTAAACATTGAGGAGGGTGAGTTTGTTAGTATTATGGGACCGTCTGGCTCTGGGAAAACAACATTACTTAATGTGCTATCTTCAATCGATAAGGTAAGTAACGGAACAATCACCATTGACCAAAATGAACTTACAAAAATGAAGGATAAACAACTAGCTAATTTTAGAAAAAAGCATTTAGGTTTTATCTTTCAAGAATATCATTTGTTAGACACACTAACAGTCAAAGAGAACATCCTACTACCGCTATCTATATCGAAAGTATCAAAGAAAGAAGCTAATCAACAATTTCATACTATAGCTACCGAGTTAGGTATTCTAGACGTAAAAGATAAATATCCTAATGAAATTTCTGGTGGACAAAAGCAGCGGACTTCAGCAGCTCGAGCATTTATCCATGAGCCTAGCATTATTTTTGCTGACGAACCAACAGGAGCTCTCGATTCAAAGTCTGCTTCCGATTTGCTAAATAAGTTGAGCGATTTAAATTCAAAACGAAAAGCAACAATTATGATGGTCACTCACGATCCAGTGGCTGCTAGCTATAGTAATAGAGTTATTTTCATCAAGGATGGTTATATTTATACACAGTTAAATAGAGGTGAACAAAATAGACAGCTCTTTTTTAAGGACATTATGAAAACACAAGGTGTTCTAGGTGGTGTGCAATATGAGCATTAATCAGCTTATCTTAAGAAACTTGAGGAAAAACCTAAAAAACTACTACCTATATGTATTTGCATTAATTTTTAGTGTGGCACTTTATTATTCATTTGTCACTTTACAATATGACCCTTCAATGGATCCAGTAAAAGGATCGATAAAAGGAGCTGCTTCTATTCGAACGGCATCTATTTTACTTGTTGCTATCGTGGCTATTTTTCTTTTATATGCAAATAATTTGTTCATTAAACGTCGTAGTATGGAAATAGGCTTGTTTCAACTTATAGGGATGACCAAAAAAAGGGTCTTTAGCATTCTTACTATTGAGAACTTCATCCTATATTTTAGTTCATTAATAATTGGAATTTTTATAGGTTTTTCAGTTTCAAAATTAATAGTGATGATTTTATTTAAGACGACAAAGGTTGAAACAATTGCAACCCTACATTTTTCATCCGAAGCTTTTATCCAAACTTTAATCATTTTTTCTATCATTTATCTTTTTATTATGTTCATGAATTTTCTTTTCATTAATAGACAAAATCTTATAGCACTATTTCATCTAACTTCAAAGTCAGAAAGTAAAGTAAAAAAATTATCTATATTTGAAGGCATTTCCGGCATATTAGGAATGATACTCATTGTTGTCGGCTACTATTTTTCGTCAATATTATTTAGTGGAAGCTTCTCATCTATGAATCAACTTTTTCTAGCAATGTTAGGTATTTTAACCTCAGTAATTATAGGAACTTATCTTTTATACAAAGGCTCTGTAAGTTTTATTTCTCATATCATTAGGAAGAAAAAGGATGGGTATTTAAATATAAATGAGGTGTTATCTCTTTCTACGATCATGTTTAGAATGAAGTCTAATGCCTTATTATTAACAGTCATTACAACCGTATCTGCACTTGCAATCGGCTTATTATCATTAAGTTATATCTCTTATTACTCAGCAGAAAAATCTGCTAGGAATAGTGTAGCGGCTGATTTTGCTTTCACCAATGTACAAGATGCGAAACAATTCACACAGGGATTGAAGTCACAAAATATTAACTTTCTAGAAAGAAAAGTAGATGTGATTCAAGCACATGCCAACCTGGAGGATATATTAGATGTAAATATAAAAGAAATAAACACTGATCCAAGCTTAACGACTGTAGCAGTTATAGGTGATCATACCTTGGAAGAAATTGACCTAAATCCAAATGAAATCCTTCTTGCAGGTTATGAGGATGCTAAACAAACAATGATGCCAATTAACAATAGTGGAGTAATCGAATTAATGGGGCAAAATATTGTCTTAAAGCAAAAATATATAGGGATTAATCGTAATGACTTCTACATCTCAAGTTACTTTACCTTTGGAGGATTAGCAGTTGCAATTGTGGATGAAATAACATTCAATAAATTAACGATTGATTTGAATCCAGACATTCAAAAAGATTCATCTATCTATATCGGAATTGATATTATTAACAACGAAAAAATTTTAACAGCAAATGATATATACCAAACATTTGATAGTGAGAATGCTCATTCATCAAGCCTACAAATGAGTAATAGCCATAAAAGAAATATAGGGTTGCTTATGTTTATCGTTGGCTTTTTAGGATTAACCTTTTTGATTACATCAGGATGCATCCTGTATTTTAAACAATTGGATGAAAGTGAAGAGGAAAAGGGTAACTATACGATTTTACGTAAACTCGGCTTCACACAAGGTGACTTATTAAAAGGCATTCAAGTAAAACAAATGTATAATTTTGGAATACCACTGATTTTTGGACTTCTTCATAGTTATTTTGCAGTTCAATCAGGATGGTTTTGGTTTGGAACTGAGCTTTGGACACCGATGATTATTGTTATGATATTATATACCGTCTTGTATTCAATCTTTGGCATATTATCTGTTCGTTTTTACAAAAAAGTTATTAAAGAAGCATTATAGAAGTTGAGAGATCAGAAATAATTTGGTAGGAAAAACGGAGAGCCTGTTAACATGATAGAATTAAACAGGCTCTTATTTCCGTACCTTTATCCTCAGTTTATTAATAAGAATGGGTATATCTTAAGCTCTGAATAAGTTATTAGAAGTGATGATAGTTATATCACACCACTATTTCATATTTACAATGCTCACCATAAATATTCGCTATGCCTTTTAATTCATATTTTCTTTGATAATAAGTATTTAATCCTTCATTACTTCGAAGACAATCAAAACGGATGTATTGTTTTCCTTGATCTTTTACTAATTGTATCGCCCATTCCATTAATTTTTCACCTATTTGTTTACCAGCATATTCCCTGTCAACGACAATTCGATGCAAATAAACAATATCATGGTTGTTTCGTGCTTGTCCCCAAATGTCGATATCCCATTCAGTCGGTTGATCTTCCAATGTAATCGTAGCAATTGCTTTATTTTCTTTCAATAAAATATAGGTGTTCTCTTTTATAATAGAATCTAATACCTCTTGTGTATTTTCCTCAAGATGAGTAAGGTAATAATCCCATTGTGTTGTACCTTTTGTTTGTAACCATGTAGCTGCTTGAATTAATAGTTGTAAAACGAGTTGTAAGTCTTTTTCTTTTGCACTCTTTAAATGAAATGTTCCGCCATCCGCATGAAGCTCCATTTAATCATCCCCTTTTCATAAGGCTCGTTTCGTAAACTTTGTTGCTTTTTTCACTTACATTTAAGATAACTGATGTGTTGGATATGATTATTGTAGTCTATGGAGAAGAATATAAGTTATATGGTATTTAACTCTTTATGAAAATCAACAATTAATGTTAAAGCAGCCTGTCATATTGTTTTATCCCAGCAAGTCACTTATTTCTTTATATGCTTTTGAAGTCTTCGTAAATGACAGCCAATGAGGGTTTATAGAATCCTTCTCAGCGTATGCTATTTCCACAATGTCTGAATCAATTAGAACCGTATTTAGTGGCTTTACTTTACCATTTATACATACGTAAGATATCCTTTTTGCAATAGAAGGGTCTAGCTGAAATGCATAATCAATGGCAGTTGACCCATCTGGAAGATAAACTGGCTCTAAATGGGATGTATAAACTGTAATATCATTCTGTAGTATTTCGAAGGATGCCATCTCCCCAAACTGAGTTGGATTCTTAGAAATCACCTTAATACAGCTAATTGAATCTCTAAACAAATCTTTACTAATTTTCTTAGCATCACTCGCAAATAAGTTGTCTTGCAAAAACTGAAATACTCCAAGATTCTTTAAGTGTTGTTCAGCCTTTGTGTAAATATTAACTTTCACTTCTACATCCTTTATTAACACTTTAGTTTTCAAATGTTTATAAAATATATTATTTCGTATCGCCATATGATCTTTAAATTCGTTACTAATTGGTTGAAAAAGATTGTGGATAATTCCAAATGCTATATAGCAGTCTTCAAATGAATTTGTTACTACGTTAATAGAAAAGGTATCAACTATGGAATGGTCTTCTTGTAACATAGAATTGTACTTATATATAGGCATTGTATCCCAGTAAAGTTCAAGGCCAAGTTTTGTCGTTTTCATCGTGTGTTCAATTTCTTGCTTACATTTATTAAATAACACGAAAAATGATTGCTCATGCTCGCACATTTGTTGTTTTACGTGTTCATATTTAACAGGGTTCATGTAATGAAATGACAACGACTCAAGCTCTTTCTGTATATTAACTAAGCCCAACCGTTCAGTTAGTGGTGAAAAAAATGCGAGTGTCTCACTTGCATAAGGGACTTTCTTCTCCACTTTTTTCACTTGTAAAGTCCGCATATTGTGTAGTCTATCAACAATTTTAATTACCGCTACTCTAACATCATCTATAATTGCTGAGAGCAATTTTTCTCTATTAATTGCGTTGTATTCATCCTTTTCGTACGAGCCTTTTGCTATTTTGGTTAAGCCATCAACAATAAGTGACACTTGTAATCCAAATTTATTCTTAATATCAAATACAGTATATATTGTATCTTCGACAACATCATGAAGCACCGCTGAGATTAGTGTAATAGCATCAGCTTTATAATCAAGTAAGATAAGACAAACAGACAACGGATGTACAATATATGGTTCTCCAGTTGCTCTCATCTGACCTTCATGCGCTTTTTCAGCAAAAGCGATTGCTATCTCAAGCTCCAAAAGCTCTTCTATTGTTAAATAACAAGCCTTTGTTAAAACTCTATGTTTAATGCTGTTAATCATAGTCTGTTTTGACATTGATTGCTCCTTTTTTGAAAAAGATATAAACACAAGGTATCTTTTCTATTAAATGAATGGACTTGTATAAAACCTCATCTTAAGGTCTTAGTAAAATATCAACGTATAATGATAACAACCTAATTTTTTGAATATTATAACATAAATTCTCAAATTTACTATTACTAAGAATTAAATATTTTTCTATTTGATGGAAAACAAATTACTGTCTTTTTTGATATTAAAGTGATATCATATTGATATTAAAATAATATTAAGGAGGCTCTTATATGGCAGAAAAACAATTATGGAAAATAAATGGTTTTATCGGTATTTTACTTGCAGCTACATTAATTGTGCTAGGCTGGTTTGCTCTTGCATCATCTAAAGGCGATGGAATCTTATTTCTCGTTGCAGCTGGATTATTTATCCTAGCACTTTTAATTTTTTCAGGGCTAACAATCGTCCACCCGAATGAAGCGAAGGTTTTTACTTTCTTTGGTCTATATTTAGGAGTTATACGAAAACAAGGCTTTTGGATGACAATACCGTTTACGTTAAAGAGAAAAGTTTCTTTACGTGTCATTAATTTCAATAGTAAAAAGTTAAAAGTAAATGATTTAGAAGGTAACCCCATTGAAATAGCTGCGGTTGTTGTTTATAGAGTAAACGATGCAGCGAAGGCTGTTTTTGATGTAGAGGACTACGAGGAGTTTGTACAAATTCAAAGTGAAACAGGTATTAGGCATATTGCGAGTCAATATCCTTATGATTATTTTGGAGACAACCATAAGATGACCTTAAGACAACATAGTGACAAAATCGCTCAATCACTTGCAAAAGATCTACATTCACGGTTAGAATTAGCAGGTGTAGAAGTGATAGAATCACGAATTATGCATTTAGCCTATTCTTCAGAGATTGCATCAGCAATGCTACAGCGTCAACAGGCTCAAGCTGTACTTTCTGCACGACAAGTCATTGTTGATGGAGCGGTTGGCATGGTTGAAACAGCTATTAATCAATTAACATTAAATGATGTAGTAGAATTAGATGAAGAAAAGAAAGCACAAATGGTAAATAACTTAATGGTAGCTCTTATTTCAGATAAAGGAACTCAACCGATTATAAACTCTGGAAGCATCTACTAAGGGTGTGATGTTTTGGCCAAACGAAAAAATTTCCCGCTAAGGATAAATCCTAAGCTATATGATAGTTTAGAAAAGTGGGCAGAAGATGAATTACGCAGTGTTAATGCACAAATTGAAATTCTTTTAAAAGACGCTGTCAAAAAAGCAGGTCGATGGAAAGATGATGAGAACAATAACTCATAGGTTAAAAGGGGCTTTTTTCGCTCCTTTTTTCTATTATTATTTAACATAGGAACAATAGCTGTGATTAAATAATAGTACGATTAAAAGGTGCATTAAGGAAATATAATACATTAAAATCAACTTAAACATACTTGCAGAACAATCCAATAACGCTAAAACCAAAACGTTAATTGCATATTTAAATCATTTTAACATCAGTAAAACCTGTTTTGATACCTTTCTATCAAAACAGGTTTTACTAGTTATATACTATCAACATGACTAAATTGCTAACATTTTAATACCAATAATATTTGTGGGCTCTAAAAGCTCACTGAATTTTAACCTCAACTAGTGAAATTGGGTTTACTTCGCCTACATCTAAAAGAACTTCATCTTTGAATAACAGTTGAACCCGTTGTAAAAACCATTCTACAGTTGAAGGATGATCGATATCTTCGCTATGCATATACATAATTGGGGCAAAGGTTTTCGCATAATACATAGCCCGATTATAATCAGCCACGACGACATCGTTTGCTACAGAACTACCTGTTCTATCTTTAAACCATCCACTTCCTATCCCAAAACTAGGACTCTTCGTACCAATCAAATCATCCTCATACGTATTTCCCCATAAGCCATCATAAGCTACCCATCTATACAAATCATTCGTTCTGTAATCACTACCGATCAATGAGAAGTTTTCTTGAATATCCAATATTGGACCTCTATCTGTCACATCATTTGGCAGAGGAAATCTAGAGTAATTGGCTACCCTTGGATAACTTGCATGAGAAATCTTTGAGGAAAAACCTACAGGTCTATAATCATCCAATAACGTTGTTATTCGAGCATTTATGTTATAGCTGCTAGAAGATTCACTCACTACAATAATGTCATTTTTAGAGGTGAAATGCACTGATGGTTTGCTCCCAAAGTCTAGCGGCGTTCCAACTGCTTTAGTTCCATTCCATTTGGACCACTGTATATTTTCACCATTTAATTGGCCGATATTATAGTATAGCCTGTCACCACCTTCATGAATTTCAAATATTTTACCCTCTTGTGTGACAGTTACATCAGGAAGATACCCTGTATCATAAAACGTTCCATTAGAAGTCCAGTCAACCTGTTCTCCATTTAAAGAGCCAACATTATAGTATAGATTTCCTGATGATTCATGCATTTCAATAATTGTATTATTTGATACCGTAACAGAAGGGTGACGGCCCGTATCGTATTTATTTCCTTTTGTCATCCAGGTTATTTTGTTGCCGTTCACTTTCCCTACACTATAGTACAAATTCCCACCAGTGACCTCATTCTCATGAATTTCGATAATTGTTCCATCCGAAGTAACACTTATAGAAGGATTTTGTCCAGAATCATAATATGTTCCATTCGTTGTCCAATTGATTCTATCCCCTTCGATTGTTCCAATATTATAATATAATTTTCCACCAGTAACTTCATTCTCATGTACTTCAATAATTTTACCGTCATCGGTAACCGTAAGCGCTGGATTTTGCCCATTATCGTATTTAGCTCCTAAACGAAGCCACTCAACCTTTTGATCAACAATTTTGCCCAAATTATAATAAAGACTACCACCGGTAACTTCATTTTCATGCACTTCAATAACCATTCCATCAACAGTAACTGCTACTGATGGCTTTTGCCCAGTATCATAATTACTACGTTCATAGCTTTTAATATTTTCACTAAATATGAAGCTGTCATCGTACCATTGCCCTTCATTTGAATGGGCTGCATAGTACACAGTTTCAATTTTTTCTGTTTCTTTATCAGCTATTACTCTTACTTTTTCCCAATCACCTTCATGAGCACCTTGTCCAACTGCACCATCCATTACGCCATTATATGGATAAAAAAATGAATATTGAACCCCAACCTTTGTATCGTTTTCATATACTTGCGCATAGGCCTTTGCACCTTCAAGATCTCCTCTTTTTGTCAACTCATCGACAATGTTTAAGCGTAAGTCCTCATTCTTCGCATAGGTTGCTGTAACGTTAAAACATATCAAACTACTAAATATTAGTATAATGGTGACTAATTTCCTCATACTATTCTCCTCTTTTCCAATCTCTTTTTTTGATAAAATTGTACAGGAATCGAGGTTAGAAAACAAAATAATTTTCAGAATTTATTGTAAATTAAGAGGATAGAACTATGATTTTGCATGTTACACTCTCTTATTCTTTCACTTATGCTGTAAAAACGGCACTTCTGACCTATTTAAGAATCAAGGGAAACATTAAGCTTTTCTCTTTGATACTACTCTGTTGAATGAGTTGAGGTTTCCAAGTAGAAATTAGTCTATGTACAAATGCTACGAATGTTAGCACATAACATGATGACTAACACATATAGAGCCGTTTCTTATGGAGCAAATTCGGTGAGAATTAGCAAAATTTATGAAAAGCGCCTTATAAAATAACAAAAGGAACTTTCTTATAATGAACTGCATCCTTCATGTCAGTCGTTAATCATCGGATGTATCATTCACGTCGAAAGTTCCTTATGTTTCTATATACAATGTTCAGCTAGATATCTTTAGCTGTTCACTCACAGCCATTATCATCACAATACGTACCTTTTGCATTTTCTGTATTAAGCGAGGTTAGTTTGCTTGATTGTTTTTCTTCTTCTAGCACTTTCTCTAATGCACCAACAAATACTTCTGTCGGTTGCGCACCAGATATGGCATACTTATCATTAATGACAAAAAATGGCACACCTTGAACCCCAATGCTCCTTGCTTCAGATTCATCACTGCGAACATCATCTTTGTATTGCTCACTTTCTAATACTGATTTCGCTTGTTCACGGTCAAGCCCAACATCTTCAGCAATATTAAGTAATGTGCTATGATCTCCAATATGCTTAGAATCGGTAAAATAAGCTTTTAATAATTTTTCATTTAATTCCTCTTCCTTACCAAAAGCCGAAGCATATTTTGCTAAACGATGAGCTTCAAACGTGTTTGTGGGAACCATGTTTTCAAAACGAAAGTCCAAGCCAACTGCCTCAGCTCTTTTACGAATCCCTTCATTATTTTGCTTCGCCTGTTCAATGGACACACCATATTTGTTAGCAATAATTTCATGAATAGATAAGTTCGTATCTCGCGGTGAATTTGGATCAAGTTCAAAACTTTTAAAAGATACTTCAGCTCTATTTTTTAGGGATGTACGTTCTAATGCATCCTCTAAATGTCTTTTTCCTATATAACAAAATGGACATACAAAATCTGAATATACTTCGATTTTCATCGTTTGCACCTCAATAATAGTATTTATGATGTTAGCATAACATAGTATGAGCAAATATTATTACGATATGCTCATGAGGTATTCATAAGTAGGCTTGTAATTTGACTACTTATCTACTTGATAGTAGATTATTTGTATGGACAATAAAACTACATTACAAAAAATATTAGAAGTCGGTCAGTATCTTATTCAGAAACACGGTTATAACGGCTTTAGCTATGCTGATATTGCCGAGCAGGTCGGTATTAAAAAGGCAAGTATTCATTACTATTTTCCATCAAAAAAAGAATTGGTCCAAGCTGTTCTACAGCAATACCACAAGGACTTTCTTAATGATCTTTTCCAAATAGATCAACAGTACAATGACCCTGTAAAAAAACTTAAAGCTTTTTTCCAACTGTACCGTAATACTCTAGACAACAACTCAAAAATTTGTTTATGTACGATGATGGCAGCAGAAATTTCTTCCTTTCCAGAGGAAATACGTGTTAATATCAACCGATTTTTTGTTGATAATGAAAAATGGCTTGAAAATGTGTTAGCTGAAAAAAGAGCAACTGAAAATCCTATACAAGCTGATGCTTTACGAGATCAAGCACGCTTATTCTTGGCGGTTGCACAAGGTGCTCCCCTGTTAGTAAGGACTTCTGGAAACTTCGCGCAATATGATTCAATGGTAGACAACTTATTAACAAATCTTTAAAAAACGTTAATAAAACAAGTGTTGATTATGCTCATCAACACTTGTTTTATTTCAACCTGCATAGTTATCTTTAGTAGGATTAAAAGCAAACAAGACCCCTAATCCGATTGCTAACAAAAAGGCTAAAACTTCATAGATTCACTCTTCTTCAGTTTCATTAGTAGTTGTAAGTTTCTTTAAAATCGAACTACTTCTGTAACCAATAATAATATGACTTTCGACATTCCCTCTCCTAAAGGCACCACTTTTTAACCTTAATTAACTATGTAATTGATTCTCAAGTATAGAATGTATAAAATTAGTTTTTTCTTGTGCATATTTATATTTATTACCTTTATTTTTGTTTGCTAAGCTTTTTTTAAGCTGTTCATACTCGCTTCTCAATTTTTCGTTACTTCTTAAATAATCTCTAAAAAACAACTGTTCATGCAAATATTTATTTCCAGCTTGATACATATGAATTTGGTGTGTTCTTGGTTCCCCCTTATTATAATAATATCTATCTGGCAAAATATTCGTCCCTTTACATGAATAACCCAGTGCTGCTAATGGTTCAACACAGTACTCACCATCTGAAAAGCTCTTAATTTCAATAGCTATATCAATAATTGGTTTAGCACTTAAATGTTCAACTGCTGTACTACCAATATGATGTATCTCTATCACATAACTCCCTATTGTACCTTCTATACATTCTTTTTCAGTTAAAAACTCACTTTCCCACTTTTCAGTCCAAGGAATTAAAAATACTTCACCTTTTGGTAAACCAAGCATTCTACCATCTCCACTAATAGTTTTCTATATTTTCATTCATGTAGATTGTTTTCCATTCATTGCAACTTTATATAGAGGCTTTTTTTAAAACCTAGTTGCTATTGTTATCAAATTAGTATTATAAAGATGGTTTTATATTGTTAGTCATCATTGTACAGAAGAAAAGATGCCACGAACTCTAGTTATGTCAATGCTAAAATAGCCAAATCTTAAGAAGTTTATACAGTTGTCATCGTATTATAATTCTTTCACTTTTTTTACCTTTTATTTAATGCTTCATTTAATACTTGTAAAGAAAGTTCATGGTCATTCATTACATATGGTATTTCCTCTGGTTCTACCCAAATGCGTGAGGAAGTTTCATTCTCTCTTTGGAAAGGAAAACACTCTTCTATGTCCATTCGATAAAACATTTGATAGCCAACAAGAGGATACTTTCCACCATGCTTAAAGAGTGGGTTATGTTCGTGACTTACTTCAATTGCTCCAATATACGCTACCTTACCTTTCACATAACCTTCCTCAAATGCTTCTCTATGAAACGCTTCCTCAGGTGATTCTCCATCCTCTACATGCCCACCTGGTATATTAAATCCTCGACCTTTTACATCCACTAACAGAATTTTACCTTCGCTAAAACAATAACCATGTGCACTTGTAATTTGTTTAACGTCTTGTATATGTACCGTTGGTAACCATGAAAGTTTTACGTGATGTCCTTCCCAATTTACAAAAATATGGTTGTTCATATACTTTCCTTTCAAAAAACAACATATTCAATGTCCCTATAAATATACTGTTTTCATATTATTTGTTGTTTTGCATACTATCAATTAAAAACGATACAACTTAAGTTTTGTAGCATGTTGTTTTGTAGCATGTTGTATTCTACCACTTTGAACTTTTTGTGATTTGTAATAATAGCAGCAAAGTTTACAAAAAGAGCCTTTTAATAAGCTTAGCATAAAACCATTTTATATAATGTAATTATTACCAAATTACTTCTTTAAGCCTTTCTAGGAAGAACAACAAGCTACGCTTCCTTATCAAGGATAGTTAATAGTTCGGTAGGTTTATTTATAATAAAGTCAGGTCTTTCCATCTCCAAACTTTGTCTTGCGTCGTACCCCCAAGTAACAGCAACAGATGTAACACCTAGCTCCTTACAAGGAGGTATATCACGAATTTCATCACATATGTATAAAACTTCACTGTTCTTTAACTCGAGCCGCTTCAACAATTTTTTTAGTGTTAAATTTTTTTGAAATAATGATTTTGTACAAAATACGTTATCAAATACATCAATATTATTTTCTATTAAAAACGTTCTTATGTTCTCTTCATTATTGGAAGAGATAATGTCCAGTTTGTATTTCCGTTCTTTTAAGTTCATTAGAAGATGTTTTATACCTTCTACCACTATTAATTCATTTATTCTTGCATTGTAGTTTGATTTCATATCATAAACTACTAAAGGCAATTTATACCATGATACCCCTAACATTTTACATCTTTCTTTTATTGATAAAGTACTCATGTACTCAACCTCATCTTTGCTCATTTTCCGATATCCATATTTTGATGAGAGTTCATTAAAAAGTGATACTGCTAAATCTCTTGATTTGACAAGTGTTCCATCAAAATCGAATATAACATGTTTAATCAATATAACCACCCTTTCTGAAGCTGTTATTGCTATAACTCAACTAACTATACTATTGGATTTGTTTATCTTGGATATATTTTTGCAAGTAATTATTATAAGTAAGCTCTTTTGGTATACTTTGTTGCTAAAATTAAATAATGAACTACCCTTGCAGAACGTTAACTGTTGTAAATTCTACGAAAAGCTGCAAAATAAAAGATCTCAAAAAGAGATCATATTAAAGTAGTATATTTACTGCAACTAACCCGACAATGCTAACGCTATACAATAACCATGCAATTAGTTTGTTATTTTTTGCTACATCCTTGTTCCTAAATTCCATAACATATTTGTATGTCAATAATAAAAAAGCAAATATAGAGAGTAAGATGATTTCACTCATTTTTCTATTAAACCTCCATCCAATCTAAAGTTGCTTATGCATATTCAATATTAAAAATATTTAAAAATTTATCAATTCATTAACAAACAATCTATTAAACAACAGCCATTCACTAAGAGTTTTTCTAACTAACTTTTTCTTTGTATGAGACAAAACGGTTACAGATTAAAGAGTTATTTAGTGTAGGGCTACTAATTGGCTTTATATATGATGAACTTTAATTTTATACCAAATGCCTTTCCAATTCTTTTTAGTTATGCGTTCCTCATAAATCGTAGCCCGTTCTTTAGTTTCTGTAAAATAAGGCGTTGGCTTCAGTTCCATATTGATAACATCATCTACTCCATAAGGAGAAGTAAGAATTAAATTGTTCTGTCTATCTAACTTTACTCCCAAAGCAGTTGCCGTTTCTGGAAACTTTGAAATAGCATCTTCAGCAGATGTGTAGGGTTGAAGATTATTTACTATGTGCATCCTTGCTTCATTCTTAACTGACCATGGGATATTAGGTAACATACTGCTTAATTTATCTTCTAGCTTCTTTTCAAGGGCTTCGTCAATATGTGTATCATCAAAATAGATTACATCAATATCTGGTGTACTCGTCCTTTCAGTAAATCCGTGCAATGTATCCCAGATTTTTGACCGTATAAATCCAGCACATATCCACCATTCAGGTAGCTCTAATATACTAGCAGCTTCTATTATTTCCATCATTTCGGTATCGTTTTGAATTAGGTTAATTATATCCCCTCTATTTCTTAACAAACCAAAGCCCCTCCCTACAACAAGAACATATATTCTTATTGTAGCATAAATACAGATTAAGAATATATTGGATCCACAGAAAGTAATCTAATCTTGTTCGTATTATCGTTTAATTGAATGAATCATAAATACGATCATTAAATCTTTGGATACTAATAACAGCCATCCAACATTAAGTTACCATCATTCAACACCTATCAAACAACTTTTTATTATCAATATATTAATTACAAACTATAAAAAAAGTCGAAAGTAGTCGAATAACAGCAGAAATTATTAATTATTTCGCTATTATCGTTAAATTTAGACTTTTCCTGGTTGAACGATTTGGTTGTAATATGTAAACACAACATGACTTACTTCATCGAATTCAACAATACAAGGGATTTCACAAAGGAGGAGCTTGAGAGGAGCAAGGAAAAACAAGTTGGTTTGATAGGTATAGTTTAATAGGCCGGTTATCATTGTAAAATTTAATACAGGAGGTATCACAATGAACAAATTTGGAAAATTCTTATCTACTACAGCTTTAGCAGCTAGTTTAGTAACAAGTTCGTTTCTACCTGCCACGTCATTTGCAGCAGAAGGCGATACAACAACGAATCAAACAGAAAATATTTTCGTGACTCCACTTACTCAAAGCGGATCAAATATCATTTCAAAATCTGCATCATCACCTGCACAACCTTTAGCACCGGTACCAGATTTAGTAGAAATCTTTGAAGGCTATGATGCCATCACCTATGGTCTTCCAAAAGACACAAGAGAATTGCAAGGTGGTGTAACAACTCTATCTGGATCAGTATTAAATTTTATTCCTTTAGATATTTATCTAGGTGATTATGCATATATTTTTGGCACTTTCATCATGCCAACTTCTAATTTTTTTAACAAAATCAACCCTAATTTTGATGGAGACATATTTTTAGGATATATAGATAACGATGGAGAATACCATTCTTACTACAACGGGATTTTAAATGAGCCACCAAATGAACAAGGTAAACATGGGACTTTAATGCTTAATCCAGATTTACTACCAGCTAATGATGACTCTTCTATTATATTAGATGCATATTATGAACGTGTTTATGATTCTCAAATTGATTTTAGTGGTGGAACAAAAACGATTGTTGATACGAAGTCTTCAGGAATTACAAAGTCTAAATCATTTGATTTAAGTAGAACAATTGGTTCTACTGTTAGCTTCGAAGCAGGTCTAGACAAAATTGCCAAAATATCAGCATCATTAAGCTCATCATTGACTACAAGCTTTGGGCACTCAATTAGTATTCAAGAAAATCATGACGTACAACTAAGACACACTTTTGGAGAACGCTATGACGATCCATACGCTTATAATGTATATCACCTTGTAGGTGAATATCGTTTTTATCCATCAGATCTTGTGAAAGACTTAGTTGGAGAACTATATGTCATGGGTATCAACCCTTCTAAAGAGACGCTACAAAACTATAGTTTAGGAGAAGTGGAAGTTGGAAATACTACTTTCACTTATCCAACGGACGACTATAGAGCAATAGAAATCTATCAGAATGGCTTGAGAATTCCAGAACAAAATCTACTAGACCAATATTCTATTAACGATTTTACCCATTCTAGTTGGTCAAACACTGATGTTAGTGTTAGCTACGGTTCCGTTACTGCACCTGATAGTACCCTTGCACAAAAATTAACTCCAGCAAGTGTAAATAAAGGCGTTCAACAATATGTAGATATCAATTCAGATGGGAACAAATATACTTTTGGTGTTTGGCTAAAAGCTGATGAACCTCATGATGCACAAATCAAAATTCAAAATCATAATAATACTGAATCTACTGGTATTAAAGTTGAAGTAACAACAGATTGGCAGTATTTTTCAGTAACATCTGATAAACCGTTCACTACTAATGGTGGGGTAACCGTAGTGCTTTGGCCAGGTGCTTATAACGGAACAACAGATTCTGTATATGCTTGGGGAGCAGAACTTATTAAAGAGTGATCACTATCGTTAAGTTTAATAGTTTGAATGACATAATCTGAGTGGGAGAACTACATTCCCACTCTATTAATCGTATATCCCGCTTTCTTTTCACACTTAGTCGCAAAATGAGTACATTAAAGTCTTCCTATATTTTTTAGCCAACCTTATAGTTTGAACTACTTATCAACCAAATGTTCAAAAATCTTATTTATTTATCTAAAAGATACCGTTGCACAATTATCTTTTATAATTCTTTACAGCGAGTTTGATTGAAAGTTGAATTTGTTCTTTAAAAACACCACCATTATTAAATTTACATAATTCTTCTGCCAAATGTTTTTCAAATAAGGGAACATTGTTTCCTAAAAACCGTTTTGTCCCAAAGGAAGTTGAATATAAGTTACCAATGATTGATTCTATTGTCCATATTTGCTCATAGGCTGGTAAGCTGTATAATTCTAAGTCGAATGTTGAGTTAGCAATAATTTCTTCATGACTTATTGTTGGGTGAATATATGTTGTATTACCTGCCCTTCTTTCAGTTCCATACCAATGTTGAACTACTTCGTTCACTTTTCTTTGCCACGGTAATAGTTCTTTATTTGGAGAATAATTATCTATGATGGCAACACCACCTCCATAGGAAACCATTTCATATAAAGTATTAAGCACCTTTTCTCTATCCATCCAATGAAATGCTTTTGCGATTGCTACAAATCTAAAATTGTTATTATTATGAACTCGTTTATACGAATCAAGGTCTCCATGGAACCACTCAACATTCTCGACCCTACATTCCCTGCTAAGATGCATTGCTTCTTGTAACATTTCAGACTCGGTGTCTATCCCGATTAAGTTTTCAAACCAATCACTAAATCTGCATGTTAATTGCCCAGTTCCACAACCTAAATCCAGCATCTGACCTTTACCGTCAAGTGAAAACCTATCGATTATATATCTTACTAAAGAAGCTGGATATAAAGGTCTAAATCTTGAATAATACCTAGCCGTACCTTTAAATAAGTTTTCACCGAAATCAGTCATAAACCATACCTCCTTAATTACTTACTCCCCCCTCAAGTCACATAACAAATTCTGTTGTCATGTGGGGGAGAACGTATCATATTCAAACAAACCTATGCATTCTGTACACCAAATGGGAACTTTACTCATTTGGTTGAAAAATCAACTCAAAAAGACATATAAAAACATCCATCATTTACACCTAGGATGAATAAAACTTTAAATTAGGCTGTTTTCACATTAATTGTTCCATTTCGCAATAAGAGCTAACCACTAACGTTCAGGGCATCTCTTTTCACTTCTATTATAATAATCATAATTACCAATTACTCAAATAGAAGTGAAAAAAGTAACAGAGTTTTTGAATAGAGCCTTTAATGAAAAACAGGTAAGTATATATTACATGATGTAATACATACTTACCTTGATTTATTTGCCTTTATAATGAATAAAGATCTATCATTTTTTTTGTTAAAATTAAATCTTTCCTACTTTATATGTACAGGGTTATTAGCATCCTCATTCTCATTATTTTGCTCTAGATTGCTTAGAAGTGTAAATTCTAGTAAATGACCTTTAGAGAAAGTGTCTACCAACATATGTCCATAGTCTATATTAGAGCTTTCTCCTGTTAATATTAATGAGGATATCCAAGGATAATCTTCAATTAACAAATCATCTTTGAATGGATACAGCATCAGCGCTTTCTCATGAATATATCCTGATTTTAGATCTTTCGTTATATTAAATGTTGCCCAATATTTCTCCAATAATTTTTCAGAAGCACTGTAATTATTATCAACATATGTTACATTAACATAGTCCTTACCAATGCTGTATTTTAAGTCATCATAAATAGGGTTCGCATTAATAGCTCCCCTTAACTGTAACGTTGTATAGTCCATACGGTCCATCAGTCTCATTACAATTAAAATAGCTTGTTCTCTAGAAATGTTATTAGAGTTATAGTCTTCTCCAATGGCCCATTTAGTTTTTGCTGAAGCAAAACTTAAGGATGAGTCCACAAGCTGATTAACATAACCCTCTAAACCTTCAGCTTCAGAGTACTTCATCTCTCCTGTTAAATCTTCCTTAATATTTTCCATGTTAAATGTATTCATTAACATGTCAACAACCTGGCCTTGTGTAACTAGATTATTAGGTAAAAATGATGTTTCTGTTATTCCTTTTACACTTCCAATTATATAGGCAAGCTTAACGTGATCTAAATCTGTATCATAAAATGGAGTATCTATTGTTACTCTATCTAATACCATCTCTTTCGTCCAAAATAGAGTATAGTCTGTATTTTGTAATTCTATAAATATAGCATTTACTAGGAGCTCTGCAAACTCTTCCCGTGTTATAGGATTAGTATATTGTGATTGTAATCTTTCTGGAACAATGCCTATATCAATGCCTTTTTGAATCGTATTTTTTATCCCACCAATAGGTGTATCCCATTCCTCTATACTGGCAGATGCAGCTGTTGAAGGCAGGATTAAAATTAACACTAGCATAAATGATAAGAACTTTTTCATAACAAACCCTTCCCTACTTAAAGTACTGTTTTTACAAAATTATCTTTAAGTATAATTATTTTCCATTTTAATTATACTTAAAGAAAAATAAAATGAAAGATTACTTGAAAAAGATTAAATATTAAAATAATTCTATCACTTTAGAGAGGTACTATTTAATTTTGATATAACATTTAATAAGAAACAACTAATCATATCATTTTCATAAAGAAAGGCTCTTTTCGTAAACTTTTATTTCAGGATTTTGTAATAGCTCATTAAACTCTTTTGCTCGTTCTTTTAATGATGCAGAACGATAAATTTCATCTTTCCCAGTAAGGTTCTCATCGATTATTTGAAAAACTCTATTTGAGAAATTTTTTTTTCAAACTATTAATTGCTAAAATTGAATATTTTATAGTGTCCAGTGTCTGATGAATATTGTAAAATATTACTGTTCTTTGGGATACCGTTAAAATATGCTCCAATACAGCCTGTCGTACATCTATGACCGCACAAAAGAATATTAACTTCTTCGTTTTCAAACTTATTTTCTAGTTCTCTCATAAAGTCAAATACCCTTTCTATGAATCTATTTTTATCTTCAACGCCTTTATATACAGTTGAATTTGGCACAGGTCCAGCCATTTTAACTTCACTTACATGTAAACCGTCAGCTTCTCCTAAGTCAAAAACGTCAATCCTACTATCAATTATTACCTCTTTTCCACTCACAATTTCTGCTGTTTGGATTGCTCGCTCTTGTGGAGAAGAAAATACAAAATCAAACTGTATATTTTGAAGTTTCGCTCTTAATTTTTCTGCTTGCTCTATGCCAATTTCATTTAACGGTAACCCTATTCTTCCTTGCATTTTACGTTCCTTGTTTAAGTCTGTTTGACCGTGTCTTATTACATAAATCATTGGATTTCCTTACCTCCAACTATAATTAATTAGTAGTAAATTTAGTAACGACCTTTTCATAAGAATTTTAAGTCACTTAAATATTTATATAGCATGAAGTTGTCTTTTTCTTAGATTATTGAGTTCAGCAATTTCAGTAAAATACAACAATACCACGATCATTATTTTTCACAAAAAATCATGAATAGCTACAATACACATCACTTTTTTTGATGGTTTAAATATAACTTAACAGTATAAATTGCTCCGACTATTATAGATAACACGATACAAATAACCAAATACTGTCGATAAAACATTGCGTTACTAGGCATAACAAGAATAAAAGCAGTTAGCACTAACAATAATGTGATGTACATTGAATAAGCTATTTTTAACTTAGTGTTATATGCCCTTTCGCCTTCGCCACCAATCTTTTTTTGAAAAATAGACATAATCATAAGAGCTGTTAAAGCAACGAATGTTACACTCCCTATAAAAAATTCATAATGATCCTTAACCCAAATATCCAATAAATCAATCATGTTATTCACTCCCCCACACAAAGTACATATTCCAGGAATATTAAAAAATTCACACAAATAAAAAAGGTTATTCAAAAATAAATAACCCATATGAAAGTTATTTTATGTTGTAATTTATTTTTTGCGAAAAATTCAGCATTATTAAAGTTAACGGTTATTGCATTTTTTATTTCTTTTTTTCATCTCTATCTACCAGCAACTTTCATAACGTGAGCACGATAAACTTTATTCAGTTATCATAATTGTCCACAAAATGCGCGACTGCTTTTGTGCCGAGCAATCGCGCCATCGTCGTAAAATTACATTGAACAACCAACATGAGACAAGTATCAACTAGGTTACTTTTTTATTTAACTTCTCAAGTCTGTTTTTAATTCTCAAACATTTATTCATATGTAAAAAATTGTGTCTTGTTGTTGGCATAAGAATTAAGCCCATGTTTAAATTACACGGCTAGATAATATATACTAGAATGCAATTGATAATTCCTCTTTTTCGACCAGATTACTAGAAGATAATATGCTTTTACTTGGAGGATTGTTCCTTTATCAAGAGGCTTTTATAAATTTTAAAGTATCTTCATTATTTAAAGCTTTTTATCGTCTACATTGTTTAACCATTCATCAATCTCACCAATGACGGACTGTACACACCCTGCTTCAAATGGAGAAAGTAAATTTATACTTTTTATAAGCTCTATGAATGACTTACTTCCTCCTAACTTACAGATTTGCACATAACTATTCCATGCTGCTTGATAATCCTCTCTTGATCGCTTCCAAAATTGGAAAGCACAAATTTGTGCTAGTGCATAATCAATATAGTAAAATGGTGACTCAAAGATATGCATTTGACGTTGCCAAAATCCACCTTGCTCTAAATATTCATTGCCATCGTAATCACGGTGGGGTAAGTATTTCTTTTCAATCTTTCTCCAAGCCTGATTTCTTTCCTTCGGCGTAATTTCTGGATTTTCATAAATAAAATGTTGAAATTCATCAACAGCCACTCCATACGGAAGAAATAATAAAGCTTCACTTAAATGCGAAAACTTATACTTAGCTGTATTTTCTTTAAAAAACAAATCCATCCACGGCCAAGTAAAAAACTCCATACTCATTGAATGGATTTCACTTGCTTCATACGTAGGCCAATAATATTCGGGTATCTTTAAATTCCTCGATTCATATAGTTGAAAAGCATGGCCAGCTTCATGGGTTAAGACATCAATATCACCTGAGGTTCCATTAAAATTTGCAAAAATAAACGGCACCTTAAAATTCTCTACATATTCACAAAATCCACCAATCGATTTACCTCTTTTTGAAACAAGATCCATTAAATTGTTCTCAATCATAAAATTAAAAAATTCATTCGTTTCTGGTGATAACTCTTCATACATTCTTTTCCCATTAGTTACAATCCATTCTGGACCACCTTTAGGGATTGCATTACCTGTCTTAAATTTAAATTCTTCATCGTAATACTTTAAAGATTCCACTCCTATGCGTTGTTTCTGCCTTTCTCTTATTTTAGATGCAAGTGGAACAATTAATTCAAGAACTTGTGCCCGAAAGCTCTTTACCATTTCAGAGTTAAAATCGGTTCTTTTCATTTGACAATATCCGAGCTCTACAAAATTTTCATACCCTAATTTAACAGCAATATCTGTACGGACTTTTACAAGTTTATCGAAAATATCATCTAGGTGGTTTGCATGTTCTTTAAAGAAACCATAACGTGCCTCATTCGCTTTTTTGCGTATACTTCTGTCAGTTGATTCTGCATGTACACTTAGCTGAGGAAGAGTATACTCTTCTCCTTCAAAAACGATTTTTGCAGAAGCTAACAACTCTGTGTATTCTGTTATTAGTTTATTTTCTAACTGTAACTCTTCAATAACTTCTGGAGAAAAAGTTTTTAACTCTGCATCGGCTAACAAGAATAGCTGCTTTCCAAACTTGGTCTCAAGTTCCGTTCGAAATTTACAATTTACTAGCTCTTGGTAATAAGCAGAGCTTAGTTCTTCTAACAATGGCTGGATTTCATCTAAATATTCTTGTTCCTATTTGTAGGATATTACAAAGATTGATCATAGTAAAAATATCATTCCATATCTTGTTCAACTCATGCATCGTTTCTTCTTGCTCTTCAACCCTTTTAGCATTTTTAAATTTTTTTAAAGTTGGTTGAAATATAACTTTAATTTCTTCCATGTTTGGACGTTTGTATATCAACGTTTCGAATTTCATATCATTTCCACCCTTTTTCTACTATATTTATATGGATTAAATTACTTTAACAATGCTTTTTAGCTTTAGATTTAATAACAACAATTAAATACTAGATTATTAAGAGCATAAGAAACATTCTCTTTCTTTTAATTCATTTTATTTCTATCAACTGCTAAAGAATATATAAAATATTAATATAATTGTTTTTTACATAGACTCTTTTCTAAGTTTGTTGCTATTTTTTAATAATGAGCAGTATGATGGGTTTTATGAGAGCTCAATAATTGGAAAAGTAGAAAAGATGCCAAGAACGTAAACGATATCCATGTTTAGCTCTTATTGCGTAAAGCAAAAAATAATGCGACAACAGCCATTAAATAAAAAAACACTGAATGGATTAATCCATTCAGTGTTCTATCTTCTTTGAATAAACTATTTTTTTGATGCTATGTACAGAAAGACAATATTTTTCTGCGAGGTCGTCAATAGTTATCCCAGTATTAAATTCTTCACAGATTTTTTTATTTCTACAGTTTAAATATTCCCTATTACCTGAATTTTCACCCCATTTTTTCCGAGCTCCTTCAGTGTTAGGTATATAAACTACTTGTCCTTGAACATATTTTTGTATTTCTAAAATTAGTTGTTCTGGTAAGACATTATTAGCGTTAATATATTTCATTATAATCCACTCCTTGAATTTGTTTCTTAAATTTAAGGAGTTACAATTATATGAATCTTAATCTTATGTATTGGTTATAAAAATATATTAAATATTTTTTCTTCTTTATCGCAATTCCTCACTTGGTCAATCTATTATTGAGACTTCTTGAATTATTATTAAACATCATCTGGCATACCTCCATTGTTCACAAAATTAAGTTGGTTTTTTTAAAACTAACCTACTTATCATTTTAAAACAGATAAGCGTCTTTATAAACTTTAAAGTTATTTTTCATTATCTAGTAGACTGATTGATATGGAACAAAATATGCAAATTACTTTACTTTCCTACATACAAAGATCATGCTATAGCTATCATTGGTGATAGGTGCTTCATTCCAATCTTTAAATATATGTAAAATCTCAAATCCACTATCACTAAGCAAGCGTTCCATTTCTTTTGGAAATACATATCGCAAAGTTATTTGTGTACTTGTTTCATCTATTTTGATTCCTTGTTCATTTTTAACTTTTCTAATTGTGGTGTAATGCTGAAGCTGATTAAGTGCGTCATATGTACTAATTGTTGATACATCAACAATTTTTCCGTCGTTTCTTGTGTAAGTTCTCCAATACTCTTCTGTACTTGGTTGCAGCAGTTCTTCAACGCTAGGGAACCTTGTATCAAAAATAAAAATTCCATCATGTTCTAAATGTCTATTAACAGAAGTCAACAAGTGATTTTGCGCTTCATTCGTAAGAAAATGCTGAAAGCCATTCCCAACCATATAAACCATTGAACCAACTTCACTTAAATTTAGCTGGGTACAATCTTGCTCTACCCATTCTATATGTAGATTTTGATTATTTGCTTTATTCCTCGCTTGTTCCAACATACTTTTATAAATATCCACACCAATTAGTTTATACCCTTTTTTCGCTAAGGGGATCGTTGCTCTACCTGTCCCACAAGCTAAATCTATAATCATACCATGTTGTTTAGAAGCCCACTTGGTCAGAAAAGGAATATCATTCAAAAATGTGTTTTCCATATCGTACAAGTTGGCATCATCATACTCTTCGAAATTATTTGATGTTAGATGTTTCTCCATTCAATTCTCCTTCAATGTAATGATTTTTTCCACTTACAACTTTAGCATATATTTACATATGTTCAATAACAATGTTGCAATTTGATAGTCAAAAACAGGCTAATCACTGAGAATTAGCCTGTTTTTGCATTGATCGTTTTCTTTTGTAGAACCAATTAAACACGTGTTCAATTAAATTTTCTACCTCTAAAAGAGGTAGAAGTTTAATGTTAAATTTCATATCAAGGATGTTGTATGCTTTGAGTAGCTCGTTGATTAACACCTAGCCTAACAAGCGATAATTTCTTTTATCATAAATTCTTTTCCGCATAAAATCTCAAAGTCTTTAATGTGGCATTTCGGGCACTTACTATTATTCTCAATTAAATTAAAAACTTTATTGCACTTTTTGCAAATCGCATTACCTGGTAAGGTCTCAATTTTTAATTTTGTAGACTGCAAAATTGTACCATCTACCGCAGCTGGGTAACATGCCTCAATATATTTAGGAATTAATGAGGAAAGCTCGCCAATTTGAAGTACTAAAGTGTCTATTTTTGTTAATGCATTCGTTTTAGCAAAATCTTCTACAGATTTTATGACATGAATAATTACACTTAACTCGTGCATCTTAACTCCCCCTACTCCTCAAGTAAGAAAAGAGCAAACACCTACAATCGCAATGTAAACTAGCATACCCATACCTGTTCCAAAAGCTACCGATTAAATACTATTTTGAAAATGCGCATGGTCCCATTTATTAAGAGACACTAGACAAGTAGAATAGCAGGGATTGAAACCGATGGTGCTAAAGCTGTTCTTTTATTGTAGCTCTCAACTTTATGGTTTATTAACCTAGAATATATCTCGCTTCCATCTATATCACAAGCTGTTTTCGCATTGGCATCTTTTCTATAAAAAGGCACCTTTATCTGCTAGTTTAGGAAAAACAGCAACAAAGTAGCGTTTACGAAAAGAGCCTTTAGTAAAGACACACACAGTTTACTAATAGAAATCTAGCTGTTTTCTCTCGAGAAAATAGCTTTTAGGGTCTTAGGTACCTTATTTGTTACTACTTTCACTTTACGTTTCACCATATATTTCTTTATTGTCGGTTTTATTTCATGCAATTCAACACTCGTAGCATCATATTTTCGTACCATTGAAATTGCGTCAAATTTGCATTTGGTGACACAGGAACCACATCCCACACATAGAAACTCATCAACAACTGTTGCGCCACATCCTAGACATCGTTCTGTTTCCTTCTTCACCTGGTCTTCAGTAAATGTTGAACGAAGATCCTTGAAAGTTTTTTTAGATTCAGCCACATCAACATGATCTACTGTTTGTCTCGGTATATGATCGTACCCTTTAAGGTCCAGGCTGCCTATATCAAACGCACGGTAATCTCTCTTTGGACGGCCAAGCAATAAGCTTTGACCTGGTTGAACAAAGCGGTGAATGGAAATTGCACCTTCTTTCCCCATAGCTATCGCATCGATGGCAAATTTAGGTCCTGTTAATGCATCACCACCAGCAAATACATCTGCTTCATCTGTCTGGTAAGTTACAGGGTCTGCTTTAATTGTTTTGTTTGGATGTAGTTGAATATTGCTGTCCGCAATCAAATGACCCCAGTCGATCTCCTGGCCTACTGAGATTAGAATATTGTTTACAGCAACGATTTTCGTTTGATTTTCATCAAACTGTGGATCAAACTTGTTATTTTTATCAAAAACAGAAATACACTTTTTGAATTCTATACCTGTAACACGTCCATGATCAACAAGAATACGTTTAGGTCCCCATGATGTGTTGATACGAATGCCTTCTAATAAGGCTTCGTCAATTTCTTCCGTCATTGCTGGTAGTTCTCCCCATTTTTCTAAACAATACATGTCTACTTGCGATGCACCAACGCGTGCTGCTGTACGAGCAACATCAATCGCAACATTACCGCCACCAATAACAGCTACTCTTCCTGCCAACTTCATTTCTTTATTTATATTGACTTGGCGTAAGAAATCTACTCCGGTCATCACTCCTTCAGCATCTTCTCCTTCGATACCGATCCTTCTACCAGCTTGAGCGCCGATTCCCAAATAAAATGCATTAAACCCTTGACTTCTTAGCTCCTTCAAACTTACATCTTTTCCAACTTCAACACCTGTCATAAACTTAACACCTAGGTCCTTCAAAATATCAATTTCAGCTTGAACAACATTCTTTTCAAGCCTGAAAGAAGGGATTCCAAAAGTTAGCATGCCACCAAGTGCTTGTTGTTTTTCAAACACTGTTACTTTATAACCTTCAATTGCTAGATAATAAGCACAGGAAAGACCTGAAGGTCCTGCACCTATGACTGCAATTTTTTTATCATATCGATGTTTTATTTCAGGTATATAACGACGATCTTTATTTAAATCTTGTTCCGCGATAAATTTCTTAATATCATCTATCGCTATAGGGTCATCAATGTCACCTCGTGTACAAGCAGATTCACAATACCTAGGACAGACACGCCCACATACTGCAGGAAACGGATTTTCTTGCTTGATTAGCTCAAGAGCTTCAGTATACCTTCCTTGAGAAGCTAGCTTAATATAACCTTGAATACCAATATGAGCTGGACAATCTGCTTTACAAGGACTTGACCCTGAATCAACAACAACTTCTCGATTAAGCCGATAATTAGGGTTCCATTTATCTGGACCCCACTCTGTATTATATGGCAGCTCTCTTTTCTCTACTATACTAGGTTCACAAATTTTCTGACCGAGCTTCAATGCATTTGATGGACAGTTTTCAACACATTCTCCACATGCAACACATTTATCTTTATCTACTTGTGATACATAATTTGACCTAACTATATCAGGGTTTTTAAAATAGTTCGCATGACGCAATGCTAGGCATGCGCATCCACAACAGTTACAAATAGCATGAGTTTTTCCCGGACCTTCTGTAT
The DNA here is from genome assembly GCF_033963835.1 of Cytobacillus sp. IB215665. Taxonomy (NCBI): domain Bacteria; kingdom Bacillati; phylum Bacillota; class Bacilli; order Caryophanales; family Bacillaceae; genus Cytobacillus; species Cytobacillus sp. IB215665. Next base: position 212,188 of record NZ_JAXBME010000005.1, on the reverse strand, counting down.
TTGCGATCTGATGCATAAGGCCGTCATCTTCTGCCTTTTTTATAATTTCAAAAGCTTTTTCACGAGTTATCTCTCTACCTCTTCCAGTGCGTATGTAGAATTCTGCAGCATCACCCAACTGAATACATATATCCTCCTTCAAGTGGCCACAGCCCTCTCCCATCGCTTCTCTGACTGCTCGGCAAGCACAATCAGAAACTGAAAAAGTATCATTATCATTCAGATACATAGAAACTTCTTCATAAGAAGCCCTTCTAGTTTCACCATCAATTGCACTTTCTATAGGAATAACCCTCATGACTCCTAAACCTGGGGGAACATTTCCAGCTAAAAATTCACCTTTACTTCTTGAATACTCTTCAAAACATTCAGCTATTTGCGGATATTTTTTGACATTTTCTTTGTTAACGACCATGAATTCCATCACACCTGGAACCCACAGATCGAGTTGAAAATAATCTATACCATCTTCAGAAAAAAAGCTAATAACGCCATCATCCGCCAACTGGTAGAGGATTTTTTCTACTTCCTCTACGGGCTTACCACATAAAGCAGCGACTTCCACCTTAGTCTTTGGTTGCCTTAACTCAAGACAAAGTGCGATCTCGGCCATTTCATCGGTAACAACTGGCTCAAGGATTCGATATTCAGGATCTTCAGGCTTTACTTCATGTTTTGAGCCACGTTTTGTTCGGCTTATCTTATTTGCGAGATCAAGAACTTTTTCCTTAGTCATAAAGTTCAACTCCCCATCGTATTTTCCTTCAATGTATTATTCATTCCAGTTTTTGATTTGAGTGCGAATCCATTCTACCCACTCACTTATACCCTCACCAGTTTTAGCTGAGATCGGAATAACTTTAATTTTTGGGTTTAATTTATGTACACGCTCTTTGACTGCTTCTACATCAAAATCAAAAATATCGATTGCATCCATTTTATTAATTAATAAGACGTCAGCAACTTCAAACATTAAAGGGTATTTTAGAGGTTTGTCATCTCCTTCTGGTACACTTAAAATCATGGCATTTTTTGAAGCACCAGTATCAAATTCAGCAGGACATACTAAATTACCTACATTTTCTAAAATAACGAAGTCGATGCCAGCTGTTCCTAATCCTGATAAACCTTGTTTGGTCATATCAGCATCAAGGTGACACATTCCACCTGTGTGCAATTGGATAACTTTTGTACCTGTTTGTGCAACAGTATGAGCATCGACATCTGAGTCAATATCTGCTTCTAGCACCCCAATGCTCATTTCATTCTGCAAAGCTTCAATTGTTTTTACAACAGTAGTGGTTTTACCTGAACCAGGTGATGACATTAAATTTAATAAAAAGGTTTTGTCTTTTTTTAAATCGCTCCTAAGCAAAACTGCCTGTTGATCATTATCTTTGAAAACGCTTTCTTTAATCTCTAGTATTTTATAAGTTTCCATACTATTTCCCCCTCTATTTGATCAGCAACGACCAGGTGGATTTGAACATAAATGCTCTATTGGAAAACAAATACATTACCTTCAAAATCAGTATAGCATTTAATAATCTTACGAAATTCGAACTTTTTGTGTTCTTTTTTACATCATTTCGAGACTGTAATTTTTCTACGTATTTCACAGTTCTGACAAGAATATTTAGATATTCTTTTTCATGAATCACGAAATTTATATAATCTCTTAGGATATGAATTAGACATTTTGAAGACTAGTGTTTAAAATTTCATCATCTTTTTTTGGTTTCAAAACCCCTATATTTCTAAGCGTTACAAAAGAAATATCGATAAAAACATTGATTAACTATACACACTAGTAATAAAATGTTTTGGCAGTTGACTTAAAAATATCTAGAAGATATATTAGAGTTATTTAAATTTGAATATTTTTATTTAACTATTAATAAAAGGAGCCATTTTTATGAATAAAGCACAGTTTATTGTATTAGGTATTTTAGAGCAGTTAGGAAAAGGTAGCGGTTATGATATTAAACACATATATGATCAAAATAAATTCTACCAGTGGATAGATATCAAAATAGGCTCGATCTATCATGCTATAAAGCAGCTGCACAAAGAAGGGTTTATTAGTGAAGTTAAAAAATTGCAAGAGGGAAACTATCCAACGAAGACAATATATACTGTTACAAACGACGGAAAAAAGAAATTTGATACTCTACAGAAAGAATCGTTTTTAGGCTTATTTCCTGACTTTTATGGCTTTAAATTAGCACTAAAATTAAACACTCGTCGCACAGAAGAAGAAATTAATGAATACGCTCAAATGGCACTACAAATTATCGATGAAAAATTGGACGCAATGAAAGCACATTTAAATTCTTTGGAACCGAACAGTCACAAGTATACATACGATTCTTTTTTCATTCTGCATGATCAACGGTTATATGAAGCCGAAAAAGAATGGATTCAAGAGGCAGTTAACAATATCGATCTTATTATGCGTTTAGAACAGTAATTAATAGCTATCCACTTCAGAATTTAAGCATTGACAATTATTCAAATTTGAATATAATGTAAGTAACTAATCAAATTTGAATAACTTTGGAGGGGTTATATTGAGGGCTAGCTATGTAGAAAATGGAACATTGGCCATCGCTTTATTGATCACTGGAATTATGGCAGGATTTTTCTATACCTATACGTTTAATGTAAATTTAGCCATGTTAGAAGTAGACGGTGAAATATACGCAATTGTGCAGTCACTATTTAACGAAAATGTTAGACACTTTATGTTTTTCATTTTTTTCTTTGGTGGTGGAGCAGCATCTATTATAGCAATTTTAGTTAATTTGAGACACTATAAGTCTTTTTCGTTTTGGTTAATCGTTACTGCTGGGCTGATATACATTTTTGGTATTATTATTTTCACTTCCCAAGTGAATCTACCTCTTAATTATGAAACAGAAAGCTGGATACCTAAGGCAGTACCTGAAGATTGGATGCAAACCCGTGATGCATGGAATCAAGCTAATGCACTGCGAGTTATCTTCTCTTCTGTTACTTTTGCTTGCTATATACTCGCTTTATTCCTAAGAGCTTCCAAGATACCTCACCCTCAAAATATTTAAATAGCATGGTAAGTGCCAATTTATACTCACAGTCAATCCAAGGTGTACACTATAAACTCCTTCTTCTCATCAACTGGAACAACAAAAAGGCACTTTCCATTTTACAGAAAAGTGCCATCTGTCTTATTTTACTGCAATGATGATGTACTTAATATTTAAAGCTGTTAAATAAAAACTCCCTGCTTTTTAATAAAAGGAATTTATTCATAAAATGTTGCTACTTCTATCGCGTAATCATCAATAAGGTAGTTTCTACATAGTAATCTACTAAACATATAGTCGTGATTGTTCAAGTTGCGAAAACTCTATCAATGACTAATTGATTTTTGTGCCCATCATCAATAAGTGGTAAATCCTCATCTAACTTTTCAAAAGTAAGATATTCATAGACTTTTTCTAAAAAGGGCAAGAATGCAGGATAGTAACGACTTGCAACATCCGAAAGTTCTATATATTTGTTTTTTTGTTCATGTACCACTACTTCTTGGATAGGTTGATTTATTTTTTCTATTAATAAATTGTCATCATTTTTTAGAGTAACTGTCCCTAAATTACCGTAAATTTTCAAGCTAGAACCTATGCCGTGATTAACCCCAGTTAAAAGCTGAATAGAAAAAGTCGTGTTATTCGTCATTTTGCCATGAATGAAGAAAGCATCATCAGCATCTCTTTCCTCTCCACCCCCATGTGGGACATGAGTATGTACTAAACCGTTAACTATATCGACTTCTGCATTTATTAGCCAACGTAAACAATCGATCATATGTGAGCCGAGTGCACCTAACATGCCTCCATATTGTTGTTTCTGTCCTAACCAACCTCTTTTGTTTGTAACAAGGTTTTGATACTGTGAGTAACTAACATGGTATTCAAAATGCAATAGTTCACCAATTTCATTGTTCTGAATAAGAGACTTTACTCGTTGACGACTCGGTAAATATCTCCATTCAAAGTCAATAATAACCTTTTTATTATACTGCTTTGATAGTTGTATAAGTTCAGCAGATTCTTGACTGTTCGTAGTAAAAGGCTTTTCACAAACAACATGAATCCTTCTTTCTAACGCGTATTTTACCATTTCATAATGGTGAACTGGCATAGAACTAACAAATAGAAGATCTAAGCTTTCATTATCTAGCATCTGTCTCCAATCTTGATAATGAACAAAGCTATTCAAACCATCATTTAATTCATCTGGTATTTGGTGACGCTTCATTGTACAAACAGCGACTAAATGCATCTCTTCCTGAGCCTGAATGATTGGAGCTTGAACTCGCAAACCAAACCCACCACCTATAATTCCAACTTTCATAAAACCAACTCCCTCAATATGTGATAGTCATCATATAAAACCCTCTTCATTCAAGTTAGGTTATTTCACATCATTATTCGTACATTAGCAGAGTCTATGGTAAAACCCATTTATCTTCATACCTTTTTTAAATCATTATTCTAATAATAAATGTACTCCCGAAGTGATGAATAAAGTGATTTCTTATTCATTAATTATACTAGAGTGCAGTTTCCTTTAAAAATACTAAAAACATATGGTAAAATATGCTAATATTAACAGTGAAAGGTTATAAAAATCATAGAATACACATCCGCAACTAAACGAAAAAAACAATACGAAAAGAGCCTTATTCAGCCACCTACATCAAGTTAAAATTGAGAAAGGTCGTTTTTCAAGGAAGGAGGAGAGCAATGAAAAAAAAATTGAGTGTGTTATCAGCCATATCGTTCATCATTGGAGTTATTACGTTTGTATTGATGTTAATCGGTATAGATGATTATTTATATAACTTCGGAATTTTCATTATTGTTATCGGTTTGTTTATGGCAATGTTTGCAGAAAAAGGGCTATTTAGAAAAATTGGCTTAGTGGGTAACGGATTCATTGTATTTTTTATAATTATTATACCTCTCATTGTTACGACGTTTTTTTGGAATACGCCTTAACATACATACACATTTTTTAAATTTGCTTAAATAGCATGAAGTAATGACAAAGAGCTCAAAGTAAAAAATTTTGAGCTCTTTGTAGTAATTAAATTTAATGTTATTTCTTTAAATCAATCACAATTTCATCTAACACGATTTCTTCTTTCTCTAAAATTTTATAACCTTCACCTTCTTTAAGTACCCAATCGACTAATGACACATGTGGTGTAATGTATAATTTTGTTGCATTTTTATCAAGCTGTTCAAAGGTTTTTATCCAGCTCATATTGTACGAATCAGTACCAGTACCGTTATCTTTATTACCCGAAGCATATTGATTCCCTAAGTTATCTTCAATTTCTAACTCAGTAAATATGATATCCCATTTAGATCTATCTACTTCCTTCGTCGATTGTTGTTGAATATAAATAACTGTAGATGTTGGTGTCCTAAGTAATTTATGAACATGGACAGTTATCGCATCTTGTCTCACACTATCATACGCATCATATACTTCTCCATTCAGTGCACTTACAAAAAAATTAAACTTCCATTCTCCTCTGATTTCTTGTTGTTTACTTGGGATGTTAATACCTTTAATCTCCCATTCTACTGTTGCTGTATCATTACTGTTTTCATCGCCTAAAGCTATGCTTTGCATCCCGACATATGTATTGTCATATATTCTTTTAGTTCCACCACTCCCCCTACGTTCATAAGTGTCTTTACTTGTATCATATTCATAAGTTGATATTCCTGAGCCACCACTCGGACTACTTATATCTAGTGAATCAACCAACAGAGGCTCTTCACCTAAATCTTCTTCACTTTCTATAGAATATGTAAAAAATACTGCATAGCCATCAAATACTGCATCTTTAATTGTCACTTTAATGCCGTTACTCTCCTCGGTAATATTCAATTCCCTAGCATATTCTTGGTGCTGATCATATATATCTGATTTACCTACAAACTTAAAGATATCGCCTATCACAGGTATGCCGACAGCTTGAGTTGGAAACGTTAAGCCAAGCGTAGTAAGTGCAAGGCAAGCAATAATTGAAGCTAGTGCAACATTCCTTTTCCAACCTCTCGCTTTGTTTTTATTTATAACAGACTGCTTTAAAGCCTTTTTCACTTTATTTTTTTCAAAATCATCAACTTCCATTTCTTCAAATTCATTTTCTTCCATGTCTAAGTCATTCAATAATTCATAGATATCTTTCATATGACATTCCCCCTTAAGTGAAGGCTCGTAGCTTGTTTAGACAGGTTCTTTTTGCCTCTATATATTCGATTATCTACGGATGATTTAGTCAATCCCACTTTTTGTGATATTTCTTCATTGTTCAACCCAAGAAAAAATTTCATAATAAATATATTACGATCTACAGGCTCCAATTCGTTGATAAGCTGTAATAACTCTGCTCTATCCTCTGCCATAATCAGTTCATCTTCAACTGATTTTCCTTCGGTAATATCCATTTCGTGAGTTGTGGATTCAAAAGCCTTACTTGCTTTTCTGTAATAATCTATCGCTTTGTATTTAGCAATAGCGGAAATCCATTTTTTGAAATCAGTCTCGTCACCAGAGAATTTTTTAGCATTGTTCCAAATTGATAGGAAAGTATCGTTTGTACATTCCTCTATTATGCCTTCATTGTTAAGTGGAGAAAGAACTTTATATGTGATTCCTTTTATTAATGGCAAATAGTTATCAACAATAAACTCTAAAGCGTCTTCTTTTTGGCGCTGTAATCTCCGTATAAAATTTTTATTAGTAGACTTCATGTAACTATTCTCCTTTTTGTAAGACTGTTTTCGCATTGATTGATGAATGTGTAATAACAGATCTCAACGTTTCGTTGTATCTTTATTATAAAAAGCGCCAATCAGCTAAAATCATCGTCTAGCATACAAATCTATATAATTATTAAGTTACGAAAAGAGCCTCTTGTAAAAGCTTTTACATCTTATACAACGGATTAAAAATGAATTTTTCGCACATATTTGTAAAATTTTTATATATTTATGTGAAATTATCTCATTTGACAGAGGTGTATATATTAGTAGTTGATTATTATGGTGTTAACAAGTCATTTCAGATTGTTACAAAAAAAATCTGCCTTTAGCCAAAATAAATGATGCAACCCTTTAGGATTGCATCATTTACTTTGGAGCTCGATACACGAGCTTCTTTTAATTAGCTTGTGTGGAATAATTACCCTTTTGATCGGTTCTTCTGGACTTTCAACGTGTAGAATGAGATTCTTTGCGGCTTCATAGCCAAGCTGATATATATTAATATCGACTGATGTTAGTGGTGGTCTTGCAATCTCTGATAATAAAACGTTGTTAAAGCTTACGACTGATATATCATCAGGTACAACTTTGCCCATCCTATCTAGCATATTTAGTACACCTAATGCCATGACATCATCGGATACAACTAATGCGGTAGGAGGTTGAGAAAGAGACATCAGTTCCAAAACAGCCTCTTGTCCCCCCTCTTTTAAAAATTCTTCATGGATTACATATTCATGTCTATATGTTAATTGAGCTTCATGAATCGCTTTTTTATAACCGCCAAGACGATCTATCGTTACAATAAGATGGTTATCTCCACCTACAAAGCCAATTCGCTCATGTCCAAGCTGGATTAAATATTCTGTTACTTCTTTTGCAGCTCGAAAATTATTATTATCAATATGAGTAATATCCTCAACATTTGTAAATGGCTTGCCTATGACTACAAAAGGAAAATTCTTGTCACGTAAATATTGTAATACTTCATCATCCACGCGAGAATATAAGAGGATGATGCCATCAACACGTCTTCCCTGTACCATTTGCATGACACCTTCGAGCTTTTCCTCATCGGTTCCGCCTGTTGATATGTGCAATGCATATTGTTTCACATGGGCAGCAGCGCTAATTCCACGAATGACTTCAGGAAAAAAAGGATTTTGTAACGCTTTATCAGCTGTACTAGGCATCACTAAGCCGATCGCTCTAGTAGAGTTATTCGCTAAGCTTCGCGCATTAAAATTTGGGTGATAGCCTAATTCCTTCATTGCTGCGCGCACTCGTTCTTTCGTTTTATCACTAATTCGAGGGTGGTTGGCAATTACCCTTGAAACTGTTGACGGAGCAACATTTGCATGCTTTGCTACATCTTTAATTGTAACTACCATTTCCCCACTCCTCTTCCAATTGGTTTCACAAGAAAACACTGCTTTAAATTAATTTAAGACATAATCATTTTACTACATCCACTTATTAGTTTGTGAGTATTTTTTAACAGCTATATGGAGAAAAGCATTTTTTTCGAAATGTTATCATATGATTTATTTTTAGCAATTTCTCCATTTACCATCAGTTGAAGCTGGCTATTTGCTCCATGGACCACTACAATTAATTCTTGCCAATCAGGAATATATTGACCATCATCCTTCACAGAGATTTCTACCTTATTAGAGTAACAATGAACGGTAAAGGTTTTATATAAATATTTGCCCTCTTTGTAAGCAAATGTTGACCCATCATCTTCATATAGTGAGTACGTATAAGTAGTGTTTGTGTCTCCAACATACAAATGTAAGGTTCGGTTAACGTCTACTATGTCGGTAGATTTCTTAATATCTCCATGCGCTATCATCGTTCCCTGCTTAATAAAAATTGGCAAAGTCTCCAGATCTGCCTCTATAAGCTGATGCTTACCACCAACAACAAGCTCATCTGTCCAATAATTGACCCAGTTTCCTTTAGGCAAATAAATGACTCGATGTTGCGTTGTAGGCTGTAAAATAGGTGCGACAATGACATTATCACCTATCATAAACTGGTCTGATAAATTGTACGTATTTTCATCTTCAGGATACTCCATTAATAAAGGCCTCATCACTGGTATTCCTGTACGTGAAGCTTCTTCAAATAATGAATATATTTGTGGCAGCCATTGATAACGTAACTCAATATACTTTTTAATTATTTTTTCATACTTTTCACCGAAGGACCACGGTTCTTGCCTTACAGTGCCAATTGCACTATGGTTTCTAAAATATGGTGTAAATGCACCAACTTGTGTCCATCTCGTTAATAACTCCCCATTGGAATCGTGTGCAAATCCACCTACATCTGGGCCTGTAAAAGCGACTCCAGAAAGCCCTAAGTTCATACACATCGGTAACGACATTTGTAAATGCTCCCAAAAGCTGCGGTTATCCCCTGTCCAAACGGCAGCGTATCGTTGAATACCAGCATATCCTGCCCTCGTCAATAAAAATGGACGTTTTCCATTCAGATGATCCTTCATCCCTTCATAGGTTGCTTTACCCATCATAAATCCATATATATTATGAAGCTCACGGTGAGTTCGTGGGTCATTGTCATTATCGTGCATGACTTTTACATCCATTGTCTTTGTTTCATTAAAAACTGCTGGTTCATTCATGTCATTCCAAATACCTTCTATACCAATATCACTGTAGTAGGAATGCTTTGCTCCCCACCATTTCCGAACGCTGCGAGAAGTAAAGTCAGGAAATGCACTATTGCCAGGCCAAACCTCACCAAAGTAGATGTTACCTTCTATATATTTGCAAAAATAATCCTCACGTATACCCTCTTGATAAATTTCATATTCAGCATCCTCTTTCACTCCAGGGTCAACAATTGGTACGAGTCGAATTCCTACCTCTTTAAGGTCTTGAATCATTTTTTCTGGAGTTGGAAATTGCAACTTATTAAAAGTAAACACCCGGTATTCATCCATATAGTGTATATCTAAATAAATCACATCAACTGGTATTTTTTTATCGGAAAATGTCTTTGCAATATGACGAACTTCTTGTTCAGATTCGTAGCTGTAACGAGATTGATGATAACCGAGCGCCCACTTAGGAGGAAGTGGCATTCTTCCCGTTAACTCACTGTATTGATAAAGAACATCCTTAGGTGTTGGCCCAGCCATCACGTAATAATCGATTTGACCTCCCGCAGCTGAAAATGTATAACTATCTTCTTTAGATTGTAAGTCAAAGGTTGTTTCCCACGTACTATCAAAAAATAGCCCATGTGCTTTACCGTCTCGTAAAGTCATAAAATAAGGAATAGATTGGTATAATGCGTTCGTTTCAGGGTTATGTGGTGCGTATACATCACTATTCCACATTGTCATTTTTTCACCACGTTTATCTAAAAAGCCTGTTTTTTCACCGAAGCCGTAAAAATGGTCATGTTCACTCATCATTTTATGACAAATGACATCTCCTTTTTCGTTCAAGCCAAGGCCCCTTGCTCCTTCTCCAACAATAAGCTCACCTTGTGTATCAAATATATTGATGCGGAGTGGCGACTTTGAGATTTCTACTTTCAAGGTGTTCGTACTTAATATAAAACACCCCTCAGTCTCTTCCGTCTTGACTTCTACCTCTTCTGGTTTTTTCACAATGGCTACACTAGACTTCATAGATAAGTTGTTATCAACATTCATTACGATTCGAACGATATCCTCACGAACAAATTGAAGTGCAACGCTACCTGCTTCACAAAAATAGCTATACACATTGCCTTCTTTACTCATTCTTACTATTGAACTTATATCACGATAACTCACCTTAGCGTGTTTTCCATTTTGTCCAGGGTGTATCGCAAAGCTGCTATCATCTAACATGTTATACCCTCCTATTTGAGAAGTGACTATTCGATATTTATCCTTTTGTTCCACCAGCTGTTAAGCCAGAAACAAAATACTTTTGAAACGATAGAAATAGAACTGATATAGGTATCGCAATTAATACTGAACCAGCGGCAAATTTCGTAAATTCATTCCCAAACTGTTTGGCTACCATATTGTATAGCCCTACTGCCAATGTGAACTTTTCTTCACTTCGCAGCAGCACGCTAGCCATTATGAAATCAGCAAATGGAGCAATAAATGTAAACAATGCCACTACAGCAATAATTGGTTTAGCTAGAGGTAGAATAATTTGAAAGAAAATTCTTAAATTGCTCGCCCCATCAATTTTTGCCGACTCATCAAGATCCTTTGGAATCGTATCTAAGTATCCCTTCATGAGCCAAGTATTCATTGGAATTTGGCCACCAACATATACGAGAATGAGCCCTAAATGTGTATCTAATAAATTTGTGACAAGCGCTAAAACAAATATAGCAATAAGTGCAGCAAAATTTGGTATCATCTGTAGTATTAAAAATGCTAATAAGCCGTTCTTGCGACCGACAAAACGATATCTAGAAAAAGAATACGCAGTTATACTTACCATTAACACTGAAAAAGCCATTGTTAAAGTAGAAATCTTTACTGAATTCCAATACCACTTCAAGTAATCACTTTGTGCTGAATCAAACAAGTAACGATAATGATCTAACGTTGCATTTTCTGGAATGATTGATGAGCCAGATAAGCTCATACCTGGGTTTAATGACGAACCAATAATCCATAATATTGGGTAAAAAATAATGACGGTCATGATTAGTACAACTAGATAGGATAATGTTAGTCTTATTTTTTTTTGATGTTTTATGTTCATATTACATCATATCCTCTTCTTGGAAAGATTTTGTTTTTCTAAATTGCCATAAGGCAACCGTAATAACAATCAAAGATAATATCATCGTTATCGCTGCAGCTTTTGAATATTGTGCAGATGTCATTGTTAACTTATAAATCCAAGAAATTAATATGTCTGTACCACCCGCATTTTGACCCGAAACTGCAGGACCTCCACCGTTAAACAAGAAAATGACGTTAAAATTGTTAAAGTTAAAAGTATATTGAGTAATTAATATTGGAGCTGTTGAATAAAGCACTAACGGTAATGTAATCTTGCTGAATTGCCCCCAACTGGAAGCACCATCAACAGTTGCAGCTTCATACAGTTCATTCGAAATAGATTGTAATACGCCAGTAGTCATCGCAAAGATAAATGGAAATCCTAGCCATGTTTGAATAAGGATTAATGCAATTCGCGTCCACAACGGCTCTGTCATCCAAGGAATATGATCTATACCAAAGGCTGCTAAAATATCACGATTAATCGTTCCAAACGATTCATTGAACATCCCAGCAAAGACTAGAATTGAAACGAATGCGGGTACTGCCCACGGTAGTATAAAAACCGTCCGTATGATTGCTTTACCCTTTATATCTTTTTGATTTACAATAATGGCCAAAAAAATACCTAAAGCAACTTGAAATGTTGTAGCACCAAATGTCCAAATAATTGTCCAAGCTAATACAGAGAAAAATGTATTTCTCCAAATAGGAACTTTAAAAATATCAATAAAATTTTGTATACCAACCCAATCTACTAGCTTCGCAGGAGGAGAATGGTATAAATCGTAGTTCGTAAAAGACAAAAGAACGACGAATATTATTGGAAAAATGACAACAAATAGTAGTAATAAAAACCCCGGTGATATCATTAAATACGGAAACCCATTATCTATGAGATTATGGTATTGCTCACGAAGTGTGTTTAATTTTTCACCTATATCCCTTTTAAGTCCAGTCTTATAAGCATCAACAAGATTAAATATAAAAAACCCTGCCCCTAATATAATAATTATTACTGCTAAAATACCTTCAACTAACAGGAAAATAGAGTGATCTCGTGGTAGTTTTTCACCTAACGTAACGATTCCCCATAGGCCCATATTCAGTAGATCATTAAATACGATAAAGAAAGATACAGTTAAAACAAGAAATAAAACACCTTTCAAAAATTGCCGATTATACAATTGGCCAACACCAGGTATCAATGATAAGACAACTGCAACTTTCCTATGATTCGATTGATATGGAGTAGATTCCATCACATACTCTAGCTCCTTCCCAAATTCCTTATGTAAGAAATCTTAATTGATGCCCCTTATTCACATGAGCAGTCTCCCCTTGAAGGGAGACTGCTTACAATTATTTATTCATTTGGATGATTTGTTTCAATATTTGTTGTTATCGTATTTACCGCTTCATCTAGTGCTGATTTTGGATCTACTTTTTGATTTGCAACCAACTGTAATGCAGTTGCCATCGGTCCCCAAACCTCAGCCATTTCTGGAATATTAGGCATTGGAATAGCATATTGAGATTGAATAGCGACTGCATTTGCAGCTTCATTATCCGCAATAATAGGGTCTTCTATTAAGGACTTAACAGGAGGTATTTCTTGTGTTAATTCAAAACGAATTTTTGCATTCTCTTCATTCGTTAAATGTTCAACCAATTTCGTTGACCATTCAGGGTGCTTTGTAAATGAAGTTACTTGCCACCCCTTAACACCCATAAATGTTCTAACTTGTTCACCATTCGGTAAAGTTGGTAATGGTGCTACACCAAAATCAATTCCTGCATCAGTCATACCTTGAAATGCCCAAGGCCCATTCATAACAGATGCAACTTTTCCTTCATTGAATAGTCCATCCATCGTTGAGCCACCCGACTCACCAATGATTCCTTTAGGAAAAATGTCTTTATACCATTGTTGAATATATTGCCCTCCAGCTACTGAACCTTCATTACTTAAGCCAATATCATTTCGGTCTAGCCTGCCTTCATTATTATGAAATACATAACCACCGTGCCCTCCTAATACACCGTGGGCAAAATAAAAGTTGTCCCATAATGCTAAAAAGCCAAATTCATCTTTATTATCAAAGTCATTTGCAATTTCAAATAGCTCATCAAATGATTGAGGCGCTTCTTCCATTAGTGCTTTGTTATAAATAAAAACAGGTGTTTCAGTTGCTTTTGGTAAACCGTACAGCTTGCCGTTAAACATTTGAGCTGTAACTGAGGATTCTGTAAAGGTGTCTAATATACTTTGTTCTATCTTTATTTCTTGAATTAAACCTTCAGTAACTAATTGACCAATTTGATCATGTGGCACTGTGATAACGTCTGGACCAGTCCCCGCAGGACCATCTAAACGTAATTGATCTCTTTGATTCGTAGCCATCTCTACTTCTTTATACTCTACTTTAATCCCATATTCTGCTTCGAAGCTTTTAATGGCTTCTTCCATTGCTGGGCCTTTCTCTTTATCCTCCCATACGATGAGCTTTGCTGGTTTTGCTGGCATTTCACCATTTGTTTCGGTATCCCTATTATTTTCACTAGATGATTGGTCTACCGCTTCTTGGGGTCCACAAGCTGCTAACATACTAATAAGGAAAATTGCCATCACACTAAGAAAGAATACTTTCTTCATTGCTTGTACCTCCTCATAAATGATTATATTATGCAAACGTTTGCGCAAATAAGTATAAAAATAAACCATCTTCATACAATAAGAAAACGGTTTCATACTATTTGTCATCTCTATTATATATTTATTATTCTTCTTTTCAATACTTTTTTTACATATTTTCAAAGATTCGCACTTTCCAATATTGACTTCTAATTACACTTCAACTACCATATTGATAAAATAGTGCAAACGATTCCTCATTTTAAGGAGGTATTACTATGATCATAGAAGCTATTTACCATAGACCAAAAGACAATTACGCTTATGCATACGATGAAAAAACAATACATATACGCTTACGTACGAAGAAAAATGATATAGATAACATTAAACTCATTCATGGAGATCCGTATGATTGGAAGAAAAACGTTTGGCAAACAAGTCAAACTAGCATGACAAAGGAAGGAAGTGATTCCTTATTTGACTACTGGTTTGTTGTCATTCAACCACAGTTTCGTCGATTGCGATATGGCTTTGAACTAATTTCAGGAGATGAAATGATCGTTTATACAGAAAAGGGATTTTTCAATCATATACCCGTGGATGATATTACATATTATTATTGTTTTCCTTTCCTACATCACAATGATGTATTTAAAGCTCCAGCATGGGTGAAGAAAACAGTGTGGTATCAAATATTTCCAGAAAGATATGCTAATGGAAATGCTGAAATCAATCCTCCAAACACATTACCTTGGGGAAGTGAAGAGGCTACTTCAAAAAATTTCTTCGGAGGTGATTTCGAGGGAATTATTAACCACATTCCTCATTTAGTTGATTTGGGTATAACTGGTTTATATTTCACACCAATATTTAAGGCATCTTCAAACCATAAATATGACACAATTGATTACATGGAAATTGACCCTCACTTTGGTGATAAAGAAACATTCAAAAAGCTAGTGAACACATGCCATCAACATGGGATTAAAATCATGCTTGACGCTGTGTTCAATCATAGCGGCTACTATTTCCAACAATTTCAAGACGTCATAAAACATGGAGAACAATCACGTTATAAAAATTGGTTTCATATAAAAGAGTTCCCTGTCCAAACTTCTCCTGCACCAAATTATGATACATTTGGGTTTGTCGAAACAATGCCTAAGCTAAACACACAAAATCAGGAAGTGAAAAATTATTTACTAGATGTTGGCCGTTACTGGGTACGTGAATTCGGTATTGATGGATGGCGTTTAGATGTGGCTAATGAGATTGATCATCAGTTTTGGAAAGAGTTTCGTTCCGCTGTTAAATCAATCAACCCTGAGGTTTATATTCTTGGTGAGATATGGCATGATTCAATGCCTTGGCTAGAAGGTGATCAATTCGATGCAGTTATGAACTATCCGTTCACACATACAGCTTTACAATTTTTCGCAAAGAAGATTGTAACAGCAACACAGTTTGCGAATGCAATTTCTCAAGTATATCACTCGTATCCACTAAATGTATCAGAGGTACAATTTAATTTACTAGGAAGTCACGATACACCAAGAATATTAACAGAATGCGAAAATGATATAGAACGTTTAAAGCTCTTATACTTGTTCCAACTATCATTTCCAGGGTCACCTTGTATTTATTATGGAGATGAAATAGGAATGACAGGTGGACAAGATCCAGGATGTAGAAACTGTATGATTTGGGAAAAAGACAAACAAAATACAGATTTATTTGATTTCCTAAAAAAACTAATTCATATATATAAGACTGAAGCTATCTTTAGTAAAAATAGTACCTTTCATTTTGTCGACACAAATGATGAAACGAACCATATCATTTACAAAAGAACGTCTCATAAAGAAGAAATATTCTTCGTTATTAATAATTCAGAGAAAAACATTGACGTGGAACTACCAATTGATATAAAAAATAAAAAACTCATTAATTTATGGACAGCAGAGGAATTTGCAGCTGAAGCAACCCATGCCATCTTACCTCTAGCACCACATCACTTCTCAATTTTGAAGGTTGTAGAAGTTACAAACCAAAGTCAATAGGTGGAGAAAAGCTTCCACCTGATGACTTTACCTCTAGGCTTCAAATTAAACCTTACATATTTATTGCAAAATATCTAAAATTATAATTGTTATTTTATCGATATTGCAGAGGGTGTATAAACATTTCTTCTTTACTTATGCCGTCTTCAAAAGGACCAACACTACCAGAACCACCTGTGTCACACGGAACCCACTTGTTTTTCTACATACAAGCCACTTGGTAATGATGACAGCATATTCCACCATAAAAGTGGTATTACTATTATTACTAACAATAGAACAGCTTTAAGAATAAGAAATCTAAAAGTGAATAAATACCAAAATGTTACTTTCTACCTCTTAACAGTAAGAAGATGCACAACACGGCTATTAATATCGATATAAGTAATTTGTACATGAATCCATATACTAAGCCTTCTCGTAAGTATGTACTGACCTTTGTTATTGTAGAGGCTTCTGGAATCCAATCAATTACATAACCAAAACCTAATATGTGCGGTACACTTAAAGAAACATAAGAAAGAATAATTACCACAACAAATCTTTTCATCAAACCATACTTACTCCTTTCCGAGTTTTAAAGAAATTGCAGCCATGTATGTTCCGGAATATGAATTTGAATTGCATGACGAAGCCATTCTTTTTGATGTTCATTAAGGTTTGGTAAAGCTGCAAAAAAATCTTGATGATCTTTCTCTCTCGTATTTTTCACTTTATATAGGAGCACAATCTGAGGATTTAGGAAAGGAATACGTGAAGCAGAATAGCTCCAAATACCCTCGACTGGATGTGTAATTATCGCATCTCTTCTAAATAGCCATTTGTCATTATCAGACTCATTCAAAAGAATCTCTAATTGCTGGCCATTGTATTTATGTTCAGCATGAATTTCGTGTACTGGTAGCTGCAACAATTCATTTTCCCATCTGTAAAATGTACCGTTGCTAACTTTGTTAAAATCCCAGTCTTGAAAATAATCTTTTAAGTGAAGTTGGTCCTTTCGAAAGATGGCTATTTCTAAGTCATGATGGGGTCTTGTTTGTTTTCCAATAAATAAATCTATTGCCCAGCCACCAGCAATAAACCATGGTTTATTGTACGATGACATTAATACGTTAACCCTATTACATTGCTCAAATTTCATTAATCTCACCTTCTTGCCATACTCTCTTTACACTAATTGCCCTATCTTTACTAGTTAATAAATATACATCAGGGTTACTCAAACTCTTCCATTCGTCAAAACCAAAATGATGATTATACTTTTTCAGCAATAATGACATGATATTTCCGTGGGTAACAATGATAGTACTTTCAAAATGACTATTAAAGATTTCATTTACAACACATGAAATACGATTCATCGCTTCTCGACTCGATTCTCCCCCTTTATATTTTGCATCTAAATTATCATAAGTTCGTTTTAATTTCTCAAGCCAATCAGCTAAATTTTCTTCACTTAATATTCTTTCTGTTAGCCGTTGGTCTACTTCAACTGTTACGTTTTTATGCACACTTAACGGTTCTATTGATTGAATCGCTCGAATAAATGAGCTTGATATGATTCGATCTATTTTCTTGTCAGAAAAAAAATCTGACAAAAGTCTCGCTTGTTCAAATCCTTTGTTAGTTAATTGTGCTTCTGAAGGCTGCCCTTGTGCTTCACAATGTCTAACAATATATATTTTTTTGACCATCCTACTGCTTCCTTTCTATATCATCATTAAGGATCACTAAGCTTCGATTATTATTCGATAGTAACTTTATTCTAGAATATGGCCCAAAACCAGGACGCTTATCTTTTCTTTCTAGTTGCGCCAGCCTTTTAAAGCTCAATTTCAACATAAATATATAGAAATTAGCTACGCAAGCTTCATTGACATATGATGAATTATCAATTCGTCTTTGTTCCTATTTGAATTTTTTAATTCTCTCTATACAATTAATCCCCTAGATCGTTTGTTAGAATGGTAAACTGCTAGTTTCTTGAATTGTTAATAAATATTGTATTTGCATAAATTATAATTAGAGCTTGAGGAATAAATAGCCAAAAACCAGACATAGGAGATATGAATACTCCTAAAATCCCAATAACAAGAAAATACCAGCCAATGAAACGAGGTATTGGCTGTTGTTTTTCCTTCACATATAAATGAATGAATTGACCAATCATAATCCAAAATACCCCACTTAATAAAAACCATACTACTGCATTACGATCATATTGTGTCCCCACAGTATTAAAAATACCTTCTCTAACGATTTCTGCTAGTACACCCCACCCAATAATTAATCCCACAATGGTGTGTAAGATTCCTGTTCCAATCAGCAATATCCCACTCAGTTTCCAAAGCTTCATTATAATTCCCCCAATAATGTTAGTTTGTGTATATTTTAGATGGAGGAGGATTTTTTGTATTGTAAAAATACGACATAAATTCTTTTGTTAAGACTGAGAGAGGGCTTAGACCTGAAAATTGTTTAAAAACATTAATAAAATGAGATTGATCGTAGTATCCACCTTCATGTATGATGTCTAGATACTTTTGTCCTTCGTATAAGCATATCTTTTGAGAAGTTTCAGCAAATGTAGAGAGTTTTCGATAAAATGTAGGACTTACCCCAATCGATTCATGGAAGATTCTTTGCAGCTGCCTCTGACTAACATTTATTTCATTACATAGGTTTTTAATCGTTGTAATACTGCTAGAATAAGTTAATTTATCGATTACATATGCTTGGATTTTTTGCTGATCAGTATCCTTGTGATAATGGTTTAATAACAATAATAAATACTTCTCTATAATTTCGACCTTCTGCTTTAACGTCGAAGAATCTTTAATTTGATACTGTAATTCGTCTCCTAATTCACCCCAAATTTCTGTAATACTATTTAAATTATTTGTAAAATTCGCCATGGTTTCATTACAAAAATGATGAAATGATCCTGGTAGAAAACGAACAGCTATCATACCTATTTTTCCTGTTGCATGTAAATCTATATAACTTTTTTGTATACCAACAACATGGGCATCAGGAAGCTTAGATGGAATTTTTTTATGGTTAATAAATATAGTAGAGTTCTGATAGTGAAAGACCATCTCAATATTGATACTAGGTAATACTCTAGGCAACTTGATTTGTTGATTGTCATTGTTAGATTCCCATATCCAATAACAATCTATAAATTCTCTCAAGCGTTTTGAAGGAGGTATGCATAAAATATCCAGTACCCTCACCCTTTCATTTATGAGTTTACACGTATAATCGAATACTTATTTTTTCGCTACAGAAAGCTTTTCCACATCACATTTACTCTCTCCACATTAGTTTTTATTATAGTTTTCTATTTAACTAAACCTTCTTATCTTTAAAGTACTTTTCAGCTAAATTTATTGCGATTTCTACCACGTGCATCAGGTAGTAGTGAGCTTTTTATAATTAACTTGAAAATTGAATTACATTGATTTATTTACCAACCTAGATAAATTATACCGAAAGGGTTTAATAGTAGTAAATATTTAACTAATAGACAAAGGTTCTCCAGCAAAATGTTCCTAAATCGGAAGAAGAAGATTATCTTTAATTCAAATATTGTCACCAATTTATCGGAGGGAGTTACTATTTTATGCTCTTCTTTTTGCTAATACTACTAGGCTGTTTTAATCATAGATTGTTGTTCTTTGTACACAACTAGATTTTGTGGCACCTTTTCTTCTATAAAATGATGGGTGTTATGTAATACGACACCTTTATCTTCTAGTTTAAGAACAGTAGCAAAAAAGTTTACGAAGTTAGCGTACTATTATCTCTATTAACATTTGAAAGCATTACACCTATAACAAGAACTTTTCTCCTTGTAAGAATTTAACACAATTTTTTACTAAGAATGGGATAATATTGGCAAACTCTTTGTGTTCTTTTTGATTTTTAGCAAGAAATGCTAAATTTTTAATTATTGCCCATAAGAAAAATGCCTCCAATACTTGAATGTAGTCATCTTGAAGATTTCTTCCTTTTTGATAATAAGAAATAAGTTTTTTTCTCCCTTGTGGATTGAGATGTAGAAAAGTTATTGCTATATCATATAAGTAAAAACCAAAACCACATGATGAAAAATCAATTGGGGCAGGTTGACCTTGATAAAACACATAGTTACTCTCATGAAGATCCGCATGAATTAGACCCCATGTATCTTTAGTTTTGTCCTGGTCTTTGATTATTAAGGATATTTCTTTAGTAGCTTTTTCAATTATTTCAAAATCGTTAGATGTCATTTTCCTGATTGACACCATTTTTTTTAATTGTTGAAGTGAATATTTAAGATCTTCAATTTCATAGATAGGTCTTTCAAATCCATCCGGAATGTTCCAATTAATCGAATGTTCATGTAGAGTAACCATCAATTGTGCTAGATTTTCTATTTCACTTTCAGAAGGTTGACCTTTTAATGTTTCACCTACAATGTAAACTTGAAGTGTCCAATAAAAACTTGTGCCTGTGACTTTATCAAACACTAAAGTAGTTAATTCATCAAATGTATTTTTTATCGTTCTTTGGACATTTAAATTTGTATCCTTTGCTATCGCTTTAAGCCATAGCAACTCTGATTCAATCATGTTAGCCGTTTTAGTTCCTAAATGTTGTTTAAATACGTACTTATTATTATCATGTGCCTCAATTAAAAATGTCATATTATCATTCCACCCCAAGCTCGATATTTTATGTACATTTAGCTTGAAATGATTATTCAACAATTGCTCAACTTGTTCGATATTATACATCTACTCACCTCTTAATCGTTAAGATTACCTCAATTAAACTTTTTGCTATCATTACTTTAATTCTTAATCAGCGTTATAAATATAGAAAAAATAACCTAACACTAAACTCACCATAACAAAAGCACTGATCAAATATATATTAATGATGACCAGTGCTTTAATTACTATTTTTTTGAATATACGATTTTTTTTATTGTTTCTGTTGAAAGAAAGTACTCGTCTGCTAATTGATCAATGGATCTTCCATCGTGAAATTCATTTTTAATTAAGGTGTTCCTATAATCAATTTTCTTTCTGCCGCCAGAGTTTACTCCCCATTTTTGATAATCCTTTTTCGGTTTAGGAATATATATGATTTCCCCTGGCACATACTTTTGAAGTTCTACAAGTAATTCTTTAGGTAATTTTTCTGTAATTGTCTGTTTACTCATTTCTGCAGCCCCTTATTTAGTAAATATGATAAGGTGCAAAACCAAATGTGTCAGAAATGAATTCCTATGATTAAGGTGATTTGTTACATCACCTTATGCAAAGTTTCACCTTTCAGACACTAGGCTTTGCATAAGGTACTGGAAAACTTTACGAAAGTAAAAGTATTTTTCATTCTTACACTCCTTTCTATTTTAAACGTCTTTAGCTAACCTACTTTGACATGCTACAAAATAAAAACATTATGAATACTAGCCATTCAGACTAATTATAGCAAGATGCTATTCATATTATAATGTCAGCCAAAGATTGCTGATTGATCTATTTCAAAAAAAGACTTATAGATAAGTTACTACATAGATATAAAGTTTCTTCATGAGTATGAGCAAGGAAGTATGATCTTATGGCTAAATTTTGCGCATTGAACCTAAAACGATATTGTATCCATCCGGGTCTTGGATACAAGTATTTTTGAACTCCCACTCGCCATGTGTGCCAGTAAACGGTTCGACTGCAATATTTCCACCATTTTCTCGAACTTCTTCAACTAGACTGTCCAAATCATCCCAACTAACATGAATAAACGTATCCCATCCGAATTCAGGGCCTTGCCAATCAGTTGGATAATCAGAACGCTTTTTTGATGCAGCGTTAGGTCTCACATCCTCAGGAAATTCCGATTGTTGGAGAATAATAGTCATGCCGTCTCTTTTTGCGTGTCCCCAGTCATCAATTTCACATCCTAGGACATCACGGTAATATTCCTGCGACTTTGTTAAGTTAGAGACTAAACGTACTTGAATGGTTTGTCCTAATTTCCCACACTTTAGTTGGTTTACTTCCATCCCTACTCACTCCTGTTCACAAATTTATAAACTAGTTAAGTAAAATAAGGTTTCTATAATCTTCAACAGGTTCCTCCTTGGTTTTAAAAATAATCGTTCGACAAACATTAGTTAAATAAAAATGAAATAATATATAGCTAAATTTTGAATTAATACAAAGAGCGACCTCGGATAAATAACGTTATTGAATCTATAAATGCTAGACTTAGTCATCTGCTATCACCCCACTAAATAGTTCAATAACAAAATTTGCCCTATAAATCTTGTCAACCAAATATAGCATTATATGTAATTATAATTTTCTGAAATATATTAGTACGTTCTCACTGGTGATATAAGATGTAGGTGTAATATATTACTCAGCGGTTCAATAAGAATTGGTTTCATCGAACCCCCAAAGCTGATACTTACATCCTCTTCATTTATAACTCTTAAAGCATCCATTAAAAAGCTGCCATCGAGTGAAATGCTTAGCTCCGATTCCCCGCTTAAAGTCTTTACACTTTGGGTTTCTTCTATTTGTCCTATTTGTGATGAATTTGATGAAATTTTCAATTTTGACTTATCTACAATTTCGAGGTGTATATTATTGTTTGTCCATTCATTAGCGAACAAGCTAGCTCTATCTATCCCATTTAGCAGCTGCTTCGTGTTCACAGTTATAACTGTTTTTGCATCTTTTGGTATTAACTCTTGAATGCTCGGATAATTACCTTCAATTAATCTAGAAAAAATGGAAATATTGTTCATACTAAATGTTATATGATTCTCTGTTGCATGAATTTCTATTAGATCAGATTCATGATCTATTAACTTGGTTAATTCATTTAAACAAGAACTAGGGACAATGAATGATTTATTGATGTTTGATTCAATTAAGTGCTCTCTAAGAGCTAGTCTATGAGAATTTGTCGATGCAACAGTTAACCTACCTTGTTGAAATAACATAAGCACACCTGTTAATATCGGTCTCGATTCATTTTTGGATACTGCAAATGATGTTTGTTTAATGATGTCAATAAAATCTTTACCCGATATTGTAACGACTTGACTCTCATCCATTTCTGGTATGCTAGGATATTCATCTGCATTCATACCATTTAAGCTAGTTATTATGTCAGCTGATTGAATAGTCACAGTCTGTTTATCATTTGCTTTCACATGAATTTGATTAGGTAACTTCTTAACTATTTCATATAAGTATTTGGCTGAAATTACAATACTGCCTGTCTGATAAATATCCACTATGCGTAAGCCATCAACTACAGCTGGAATAGTTTTTTCTATTACAATATCAGAATTACTCCCTATAAGAGTTAAACTGTCTTGATTTGCAATCACTTTAACTCCTGTAAGTATAGGAAGAGGTGTTTTGTGTGAAATAGCTCTACTTACTTCTTTCATCGCTTTTTGAAAATGTTCATTGTTTACTGTAAATTCCATTAGAAAGTCTCCTCTTATTCCATGCTCTAGATTAACAAAAGCTTGATTGTCCAATCTACAATTTATTAAAACACTAATTCCTCATTCTAAAGTAGTAATTAAAAATCCATCCTTCCCCCCATTTATTATTATGAGGATTTATTAAAATGAAATCAAAGCTTCTTTTCGTAACTCTGTTGCTATACTTTCACTAACTATATTTACAAAACACAAAAACATATAGCTGCTAAACGAAGAGATTTCTTATACAAATTGAAAGACAACCAAATCGAAAACAATAGCACCTTAACAGTTGTCCCAGGAGTGTTTACAATGCGATTCAGCCAACATTTTTATTTTTATATAAGCAGTGAAGCTACTAGATTATTTTCAAGAGTGTTTTATGTCATGGCGATAACAACATTTATTTTTCAAACAAGTGGTTCAGCCACAATGGCCGCCATGTTTCCGTTAATCGATGTATTTTCGACATTACTTGCTGGTTTTGTGGCTCCCTTAGTTATGGACAAAATCAGATTAAAGCCAATAATTTTCGTATCCAAAGGGCTAAATGCGATAATCTTACTTTTAATTCTTTTAACTTTTACAATGTTTTCTCATTCAATAATGACCTTATTGATTTTCGTTTTTATTAGATCGTTTATAGACGGGTTGATCAGTCCTGCAAACTCTGCCATGCTTCCACGTATCGTATTGAAAAACCAGTTAGTGAAAGCAAATGGCTTTTTATCCATTACAAACCAAACATTAACTGTTCTCGGGTATACTCTTGGGGGCTTTATCGTAGTAAAGATAGGTGTTGTGCACTCATTACAACTAACCTTATTCATATCTTTACTATCATTCTTCTTATTTTATTTCGTGAAAGACGAGAAGGAAATGATCACCAATCATGCAACAAAAGAATCAGCATTCAGTTCCATTAGTGAAGGGTACTTATCACTATGGAAAAATCCAGCTTTGCGAATCATTACAACGATGGATATATTAGAAGGAATCGCCAATGGTGTATGGATTGGAGCGAACATCCTAGTATACGTAATCGAATTTTTGAATAAAGATGAAGCTTGGTGGGGGTACATTAGTGGTAGCTACTATATAGGTACAATTCTAGGAGGGTTATTCGTTGTTTCATTTTCAAAGTGGGTTAGTCATCGCCTGATCGCTAGTATGATTATTGGATCATTCGTAGTTAGCATTTTCACATTAATTTTCGGATTAACAACTAACCCGTTTGTACCAATATTGTTAAGTATTATTAATGGACCTGCATATCAATTACGTGATATTTCTCAACAAACTCTCTTTCAACAAAACGTCGAAGACAAGCATTTACCGAAGGTTTTTGCAGCAAAAGGACTCTTAACATCTGCTACACTAGGAGTTTCTATAGGTATCATGGGTGTAATCTCAGATACATTCGGTGTACAGTATACTTTTTTCATAGCAGCGAGCTTATATGGTATTTCAGCCGTCCTTGCTTTGTTTATTTGGAGGAAAAACAAAAATCAATTGAAAGCGGAGTTAACTTAAGGCTTTTTTCGTAACGCTGTTTTCGCATTAATTGTTGCTTTTCGTAATTAGAGCTAAATACGATTATAACTAACGTTCGTGGCATCTTTTCTTCGGTACAACAAAAACTAACATATAAAACCACTTTTTATGTTAATAATTTTATAACAATAGCAACAAAGTTTACGAAAAGAGCCTTTCGTAAACTTTATTGCAATCTTTACTGTATATGGATAGTAAGAACAAGTATTATCCGAGCCCACATGTTTAAGTAGAAAAGCTACTACGAAAGCTCGATGTATACGTTCTTAGTAGTAAAGTCATATTTACAAAAACAACCTAATATAAAGATTAGCTCCCCTTCCCACTATATGTTTTTAGCTACTTTTTTAATTAAACTCCCTTTATTATAATATTCTTTAAATGTTTCTTGATTAGTAAAAAATACTCCGACAAGCACCAAAATTGAACCAAAGATAGAAATCAAGTAAATTTCTTCACTTAAAAAGGTAATCCCTAATATCATCGCAATAATAGGTGAAACGTATAACCATGTAGAAGGAAAAACTGGATTTGTCTTACCAACTAGCCAATAAAAAATACCGTGACCTAAAATTGAACCAAAGAAAATCAAATATATGAGTGATAGCTGTGCGGTCATATTGGAGAACGAGGCTAAACTTGGTCGTTCAATTATTAATGAGAGCAGCAATAGCATAATACCCCCGAAAAGCATTTGAAAGCCATTTAATAAAAACGGGGAAAACTGTGAGCTTGATGACATTATTTTTTTTGACCTTATTGTCCCAACGCTGTAGAACAACTGGCCTAGAATTACAACAATGGAACCAATAATCCAAATCGCATTCACATCACCATTCATTCCTGGCCATGCTATTAGCGCTACACCACATAAGCTTGCAATCAAACCAAGCACTTGTATAGGTGAAAATTTTGATTTATCTTCATATTTTTTTAGTAATAAGACCATAATCGGTCCGAATGCAGACAATACAGCTGCTAAACCTGAAGGGATATGCTGTTCTGCCCAATAAAGGGTTGAAAATGTGCCAAATGTTAAGAAGAAACCTATGATGGCTAATTGCAATATCATACGTAAAGGCGGAAATGGAGCTTGTCGAATTTTATAGAACAGTATAACAATTACTCCAGCAATAAAAAACCTAAGTGATGCAGAAAAAAAAGGTGCAACTCCTGCATCAATACCTATCTTTATTGCAAAAAAAGTTGTTCCAAATATGATACATATAAATAAATAATTAAATAAAATCATATTACCCACTCCCCAATCGCTGTTTGTTTAGGTAATATTAAAATAAATATTCTATAACAGTAAAACACTTAATATAACAGTTAGAGAAAGGATGATGACATTGAATATATCTCTTTCAAAAGATTCTGATCACTCATTACCTGAGCAAATATACTTATCATTATCAGATCGTATTAAAACAGGCTTAATGTCAGAAGGCGATAGATTACCATCTGTTCGAAAGCTTGCTGATCAACTACACGTTAGTTTAGTTACCGTTCAAAAAGCATATGAATTACTTGAAAAAAAACAATTAATAGAAAGAAGACATGGTAAGGGCAGTTATGTAAAAAAACAACATGAGCAAAAAGAAGAGATGTCTCATCATAACTGGCAAAATATGATTGTTGATTATTTACCGAGGGCACAAACATGGAAGGAGATGAAATCATTTTCTAATCAGCTTACATATAACTTATCACTTGCTAACTTGAGCGAAGAATTCTTACCTGTAAAAGAATTAACTGCAGTTACTAAAAAAGTCATTACAGATGAGCCAACTATTTTAACTACTTATGGCCCTGGACCAGGAGATAAAATTTTACGTGAAACGATATGTGAGTACCTTTCTCATAATGGCTTATCATCAACCGCTGATCAAATCATCATCTCAACTGGCGTCCAGCAAGGGCTCGATTTAGTTGCTAAGACTTTTCTTAATGAAGGAGATGTCGTATTGGTCGAAGCACCAACATATATTGGCATTATTGATTTATTTAAATCCCGTGGCGTAACCATTAAGACGATACCTACCAATAAAGACGGAATAAATGTTAACGTGCTATTACGTTTATGTGAGCAGTTTTCCCCAAAACTTATATATACAAATCCCACTTTCCAAAACCCAATGGGGGCAATACTACCTCCAAAAAAGAGAAGGAGATTAATAGAAATTGCACAGGCTTTCAATGTAATCATTATTGAAGACGACCCTTGGACAGAGCTAAGTATAGAAGGTTCTGCAAAGCCTATCAAATCCATCGATGAGTACGGTCATGTGATTTATATGAGGGGATTTAGTAAAACTATATCTCCTGGTCTTAGGATAGGCTGTATCGTAGCAGATGGGAAAATATTAAATAAGTTAAAGGCTGCCAAAAGTGTATCAGATCTCGGCTCCCCATTATTAAATCAACGAATCCTTGCACGATTTATGCAAACATTTAACTTTGAAAAGCATTTTAAGAAACAAAACTCTTTATTAAAATATCGACGGAACCTCCTTATTCAAGCACTAAAAAGCTTAAACGTAGAAGGTGTTACATGGACGGTTCCTAAAGGTGGGCCCGTCATGTGGATTTCTTTTCCTACTCACGTAAACACAGAACATTTATTATTACATGCACAGAAGCAAGAGCTATCGTTCCTACCTTCAGCAATGTGCTACCCAAACGATCCAGAATATCATCATTTAAGAATTAGTTATGGCAATTTAAGCATTACTGCATTTGAGGAAGCTTTAAACATTTTTGTAAATGTAACAAACCATTTCATGGAATCATATAATTCACAGCTAGATGATTCGCCACTTTTCTAATCTCATTACAAAAAACAGGAACCTGCTACAGTTTCCTGTTTTTGCATTCATATAGAAGAAAAAGAAAGATTTCTTGAAATGATTTCTTATAACAAAACGACAGGTGCAAGATCGCCTGTCGTCCACTACTTATGCTGTTTCGGGAGTGTAAAATAAAATGTACTTCCTTCACCTTGTTTACTTTGCACACCAATTTCTCCGCCATGTAAATCTATAATAGATTTTGATATTGCTAATCCTAACCCAGCACCGCCATGAGCTTTATTACGTGATTTTTCAACCCGATAAAACCGCTCAAAAATATGTGGAAGCTCTGATTCGTTGATACCTTCTCCTTCGTCAGTAACACTGACCTTAACACAATCTACACTTTCCTTCACATCAATTCCTAGCTGACTTCCTCTCGGAGCATACCGTATTGCATTTTGTATAAAATTAATAAGCACTCGCTTTATTTTTTCGGGCATAATCATTAACGGAGAAAGCTTATCTGGAATTTGAACCGATATCTTCAAGCCGTGTTCTTCAATTTGAAAATATTGATTTTGGAGTGTTTCAACTATTAAGCTATCTAAGTGATATCGGGTAGGTTCAAATGCCTCAGTACCTGCCTCAAGTTGAGAAAGTTGAAATAAATCATTAATCAGATGATCGAGTCTTTTCGTTTCAAGACGTATTGTTTTTAAATATTGATCAAACGTCTGTTTATCTTCAATAACATCATCCTGCAGGGCTTCAACAAATGATTGAATTGAAGCCAATGGTGTGCGTAAGTCATGTGAAATATTTGCAACAAGTTCTTTTCTCGATGCTTCAGCTTGCTTGATTTTTGTAAAGCTTTCCTCAAGCTTGCTGCTCATTTCATTAAAATGCTCTGCCAATTGCTGAAATTCTTTAGGTCCTATTGAGGATACTTTACCTTCAAATTTACCCTCTGCAATTTTTTTTGATTCTAATCTAATAAGAGTTATTGCTTTTTCAATTGGTCTGATTAACAAGCCGTGAATAAAAAATGATAAAATTCCAGCCGCTACAGTTACAATCGTTAAAAGCTCAATCGCCTCATTAGGGAGTAGCATTCGAACATAACTTATCGTAAGGAATATTAATATGATAATAATACTTAGTGCATTAGCAATTAGTAGTTGCGTGCGCATCTTCATGGCAATTCACGCCCTGTAAACTTATATCCTATACCCCATACAGTTTGAAGAAAGACAGGTTCTGATGGATTCTGTTCTATTTTTTCACGAAGTCTTCTAATATGAACAGTGACTGTAGTTGTATCGCCAAAGAAATCAATGTCCCATATTTTATCTAATAGTTGACTCCTTGAAAACACTTGATTTGGGTGGCTTGCAAGCAAAAACAACATGTCAAATTCTTTAACAGTTAATTCAATATTATTATTAGACGCTACCACTTTACGCATTTCAGAATCAATTTCTAAGCCATCAAATTTAAGCGTAGTCGTTGTCGATTTCTCAGTTGACTTCTTACTACCAACATGAATCCTACGAAAGATAGCTTTCACCCGCAATACGAGCTCACGGGGACTGAATGGCTTCGTCATATAATCGTCTGCCCCTAGCGTCAGTCCCATGAGTCGATCCATTTCTTCTCCCCTTGCAGTTAGCATAATGATGGGTACATCGTCCTCATTTCTAATTTCCTCACACACTTCCCAGCCATCTTTTTTTGGCATCATCACATCCAGGACAATCAAATCCGGTTTGTGGCTTCGCCAAAGCGTTATGCCTTCTTCTCCATTTGATGCTAATAAAACGTCATAACCTTCCCGCTCTAAGTAACGTTTTGATACATCTGTTATGTTGGACTCATCATCAACAACTAAGATTTTCTGTGACATCCACTATCCACCTCTTACCCCTTTTCTCGTATTGTACCACGAGAGTGGATATTATTGCTTTTCAAGCATTGCGTAGCCAAAATCGACATCAAACGCACGACACCAAACGACTACTTTGTTATATTCACTTAAATCTACACCTTCAGGGATTTCATAGTTTTGATCACCTTGATTGCCTTTTAATTTCCCTAAATCAATACCCTCACTCGTAGGCTGGCCTTCTTTAGTTAAATAAACTTTAAGATCGGGACCGTTCGTTACCGAGAATTGTTCAAAGCGTATATACATTTTGCCATCTGCTGTGACAGTGAATGCATTACCGCTAATATTATGCTCA
This sequence comes from Cytobacillus sp. IB215665, assembly GCF_033963835.1. NCBI lineage: Bacteria > Bacillati > Bacillota > Bacilli > Caryophanales > Bacillaceae > Cytobacillus > Cytobacillus sp. IB215665. The sequence goes on along the minus strand of NZ_JAXBME010000005.1, from coordinate 181,799 downwards.
TTATCAACTTCAACAAATGTTCCAGCGTAGGATTCGTTAGACATTTCTTTATCTTTGTTCATTGCTTCTTCAGATGCATCATCACTCATTTCTTCTTTTTCAGACATGCCCTCCTTATCTTCACCTTCCATTGTTTCTTCCATATCAGACATGCCTTCCTTATCTTCACCCTCCATTGTTTCTTCCATGTCAGACATATCTTCCTTATCTTCACCCTCCATTGTTTCTTCCATGTCAGACATACCTTCCTTATCTTCATCTTTCATTGTTTCTTCCATATCATCTTTCATCGCTTCTTCATCAGAACCCATGTCTTCTTTATCATCCATCATCTCTCCATGTTCACCGGATGCGTTTGCAGACCCAGGTAACGGCTCATTCACTTGCTTATCTATAAACAATGGTGACAATAGCCACCACCCTATTAATACTGCTACGATACCAACACCTGTAAAAAACAGACTTTTTTTATTCATAATTTCGTTCACCCTTTCTTTTTTTGTACACTACTATAATCGCGGATGAACCTTATCAAACAATAACAAAAATCTTACAAAAGTATTAAATGAAATTATGTCTAAAAAAGAAAGTATCCTACGTTTACTATGTCATCTTTCAAAAATAATTGGATCTAATAACACCTTTTCCATAATGAGTGTATCTAAGCTTTCAAAAGAATACCCTTGTTCACGAAGATCGTCTATCACCTTTCCAAGTGCTTCAGTATTATCTTTTGATACTGCATGTAAAAGGATGACTGCACCAGGATGAATTTGCTTCATGATATTATCATACGCATACTTCCAGCCTTTCTGTTGATCAATATGCCAATCAATGAATGCCAATGACCAAAAAACATTATGATAACCTAGCTGTTCTGATATTGCTAATGTTCGTTCACTAAAGATACCTCGAGGCGGACGTAAGAAATTCATACCTTGTTGATCTGTTAACTCCTCGGTTTTTTTCTTGACTGACTCCAACTCCTGTTTTAAACGTTCATCACTAACAGTTGTAAAATCAGGGTGCTTCCATGAATGATTACCAATGATATGTCCTTCTTTTACCATCCGCTTGACTAAACTCGGTTGATCTTTAAGATAGTGGCCTGTTAAGAAAAAAGTTGCTTTCACATCTTTCTCTTTTAAAACGTCTAATATTTTGGCAGTATATTGGTTATTTTCATATCCGTTATCAAATGTTAAATATATATCTTTTTTTGATGTATCCCCTATATAAAAGCTATTGTATTTTTCAAGTAATTGGTCAAGTTCCTCACCAGCTGAAGGTGGTTCATTATTCGTACTTCTTTTAAACCCCCAATGTATCGGCTCGTTAGATTCACGCGCTTCTGTTCTATATGAAAAAGTACACGTTAATAATAGCGATAGAAAAATTGCTAGTATGAATCGAATCTTCAATCGACACCCTCCTAATAATGTAAGTTCAACATATTTTTATTAGTTTTTTACGTTAATCGAAATTCATACTAGGTAGAGTTTTCCGATGTGTATTTATATATAAGGCTGTTTTCTCACATAATGTTTTTCGCACGAGAAAACATACACATTTACAACTAGTGCATCTTTTCTTTTATAAAACGATGACTTCTTTGCAGAAACTATGGAAGTTTACGACAAGAGCCTTTTATACAGAAAATGAAACCTTTGATGCATATAGACGTAGTACAAGATATATATATGCGGAGGGGGGAAGAACAAAGTGAAATTTGTTATTTTACTTACGATCTCTTTATTTATGATGCCTTGGACAAAGCAAGAAAAACAATCTACAGTAAAAATAATGGGGATTCCTGTGCTTTTTTGGTTAGTTATTGGAATAGTAGAGTATTTCTTTTTAATTGATAATCAAATGAGTTCAATTTTAACAACCTACACAATTGTTGCAGCAGGCTTTATTATTCTTAGTTTGTATCTTTATGAGAGCCATAATAAAGTTTTGATGATTAAAGCAACGTTAAGTGTACTCCTCATTACAGCTTTTGTTTATACAACCTTTATTCATTCAATGATCATTGCTAAAGATAAATATGAAGGAGTCAATTTTGAAGTTCATGATATATCTGAACCTTTTACAAATGAGGATACACCTTTTTCTGTCCCACCAGAAACTGCTCGAAATAAAATGTTAAAAGTTTTTGGTAACATAGATAATGTCTCATATTTTGAACTCGGTGATTTAACACCGCAAATCGTCAATGGAGAGACATTATATGTAGCACCTATAGAAGCTTCTGGGTTTTTCAAAGCAAGAAAAGCTGGTTCCACTCCTGGGTACATTACAATGTCAGGTACAAACCCAGACGCAGAAGCCAATCTCGTCTTAGGCTATAAGATGCAATATGTACCTAGCATGTATTTCAGTGATAACCTTCAACGAAAAGTTCGTAACGCATTTCCTAAAGGGATATTTTATGGTGAGCCTAAATTTGAGATAGCTGATGATGGTAAACCTTTTTATACAATGACATATGGTGATAAAGTTTCTCTACGTTCTGGATTTAATGTCAAAGGGGTAATTTTAATAGACCCTAACACTGGTGATGTTAAGAAGTATACTAAAGAAAAAGCACCTGAGTTTATCGATGGCGTACTCAATTTCGAAACAGCTTCACTAGAAAATGAATACTTCGGATATCTGGCGCATGGTTATTGGAACAGCTTATTTTCACAAACAGATGTTAAAATACCTACCGATTGGGGCACGTACGAAGGTGTAACACCTATTTTTGGAAAGAACGGAAAAATGTATTTCTTTACAGACTTTACCTCTCCGAAAGAAGGTGTAGATTCAGCACTTGGTTACTCTCTCATTGACGCACGAACAGGTGAATTAAACTACTATAACGGTGAATTAGTGAAGGGAATTATGGATGGCTCTGCAGCTGAAGAGGTTGTCGATAATACTTTTAAAAAGGAAAAGTGGCATGGCACGATGCCAGTTATTTACAACGTGTACGGTGAACCAAGTTGGGTCGTACCTGTTACAGATGATGGTGGTCTCGTTCGTCAATATGCAGTGATCTTAGCGTCAAATGCAAAAGTTTTTGCTACTGGATCAACACAAAAAGAAGCATTCAATAAATATAAAAACGCACTTTCTAGAACCGACTCCACACACCGCGCATCTACAACTAGCGAAGAAAAGAATATAGAAGGTGATGTTCTGCGTGTATATAAGGAACTTGATGATGGTGTAACATTTATTTTTATACTACTAGATAATAGCGATAAAATATTCATGGTATCTTCCAATGACTTTCCATATGCCATGTTTACTGAACAAGGGGATACTCTAAAGCTAAAGTACGCTGATAATAATGAACAAATCGTTTCCGTTAATCAATATCAAAACCTTGGGATTGATTAACAGACACTTAATCAAGGCTAGTGAAAATTTACACTAGTCTTGTTTTTTCACGAATGCACTAATTTTGCCCATAAAATTAGAAATTGACCTATAAATATAGAAAGTTGACCCGTAAACAATAAAGGTTAGTCCATAAATCTGCTGTACACCTTCAATAACAAAGGATCACTAGCAATTACTAATGATCCTTTGAGAAATCGTGTATATATCCTATTTAAAAACAGGATCTTTAAATGTCGCTAGCTTTTCTAAAGATGATTTATCAACATCTTCGTGTAAACTGTTGCCGTGAGAATCCATCGTTACTACAGCAGTAAACCCTTCAACTTGCAGGTGCCACATTGCTTCAGGAATGCCAAACTCCATGAGGTCAACTCCCTCAACTGATTTAATACAATCAGCATAATACTGTGCTGCACCACCTATAGCATTTAAATAAACGCCGCCATGCTCTTCTAAAGCTGCAAGTGTTTTTGGTCCCATACCACCTTTCCCAATAACTGCACGGACACCAAACTTCTTCATAATATCACCTTGATACGGCTCTTCGCGAATTGATGTAGTAGGACCTGCTGCTTTTACATGCCAACTACCTTCTTCATCTTTCAACATAACTGGTCCACAATGATAAATAATTTGTCCGTCCAAATCTACTGGCGCATCGTGGTCAGTTAAATATTTATGAATCGCATCGCGCCCAGTGTACATCATGCCATTAATATGAACGACATCTCCCACTTTTAATTCACGGATTTGTTCTTCCGTTATCGGTGCTTGTAATACAACTTCGCGTGTTTCCGATTCCTCGTCAGCTTTATTTGCGTCATTAGCAAAATCTACTTTTTCTCCGTCCTGATACAACCATTCATTAATCTCGCCTGTTTCTGGATTTACAGTCATACCTAAGCGTCTGTATGCCCAGCAGTTGTACGCTACTGATACAAAAAAGCTTGCTGGAATTCGGTTTATGACACCCACTTTACAGCCGAGAAGCGTTGTTTCTCCACCAAAACCCATTGTACCAATACCGAGCTTATTTGCATTTTCCATCACGTATTCTTCAAGTTTACTCAAATCTTCGTTAGGGTTTACATCATCAACCGTACGGAAAAGCTGCTCTTTAGCTAGCTCATAACCACTCGTACGATCTCCTCCGATTCCAACACCGATAAAACCAGCACTACATCCTTGCCCTTGCGCTTGATATACTGAATGCATGATACATTTTCTAATTCCGTCTAAATCACGCCCTGCACGACCAAGCCCCTCTAGTTCACATGGCAAGCTATACTGAATATTTTTGTTTTCACAGCCTCCGCCTTTTAAAATTAGTCGTACATCAATATAATCTTTCTCCCATTGTTCAAACTTAATTACCGGAGTGCCTATACCTAAATTATCACCACTGTTGGCTCCAGTTAAGGAATCAACAGAATTAGGACGTAGTTTGCCATCCTTTGTAGCTTGTGCAATAGCACTATAAATTGCATCCTTTACCTTTAACTGATTTACCGCTACAGGCGTTTTAATTTTAAATGTTGGCAAACCAGTATCTTGACAAATAGGTGATACATTTTCATCCGCCATAGAAATATTGTTTGTAATCGTTCCTAATGACATAGCAGCTCGTGTACCCGCATTTTCACGTTTTTTCGCTTTCGCAATAGCAATACGGACATCCTTTGGTAAGTTGGTAGATGTTTCAACGATAAGCTTATACATACTTTCTTGAAGCTTCTCCATACAAAATCCCCCTTATATTCCGCTAAAATGAAGTTGTCTTATTTTTCACAATTAAATTATACTCCTACAATATTATTTTCGAAAGCGATTTCTTTTTCACATTGCCAAATAGGAAGATAATGCTATATTTTTTTTGAATCCTATGGTGAAATTTGTTATTAAAGCTAAGGTGTTGGACACGAAAAACTTCATTATTTTAATAAAGAACAATCGATTTACAGTGGTTTGAGGAGGAATCAATAAGTTGAAGCTTTGTATACATTGCTACAGATAGGGTAAAAAAAGAACTATTTAGAATAAAATTACCAATTGCTATGTTGCTATTAATATTCCCAAACGGTATTCTTTTGTTGGGTACCTTTTCTCATACCAGGAAATTATTTATGTAAAGAATGCTATAAATCCTCAAAAAAGGTAAAGGAAATCGGTTGGCGGGAACATAAGTTACTATAATAAAAACACAACAAACAATAAAATAGTTTAAAGGCTGTTCTAGTATAGATCGTTGATTTTTGGATAGTTGATATAATATGATTTCAGCAGGCTCAAAATCGATTTTTTTAAAGTTCCAATTTTTTCGAATCTTTATGTGTAATTAACCCTTTTCTTTACATAGTCAAAAGATTAAGTAGACTAGAATAAGCGCTTGGAATAAACCCAAACGCAATTATTATTTGTTATTATAAATATTTCTGTGTATATAATCTGCATTCTTGTGAGAAGACCACTGACCTAACAGAGTAGCCAAAACCATAAACACTCCACCTACCACAAACCCAATCGTATAATAACCTATGAAAAAAAGAACGAATGAACCTACAAGCGAAAGTATCAGAGCAACGATTAACCAAGTTTTTATTTTTTCTTTCTTTATATTATCCAATTTCATCTCTCCTATTATTTCTAAACAACATTTTAACGTAATTTTCAATTATATGAAATGATCCTTCAATTAAATATAGTAATTGTCTTACTAATAGCAATCATTTTGAGAGACTTTTTATCGCATTTATTGTCATATTTAAACATATCCTTTTCTTCTCACAGATAACATCGCTTTGCTGATATGAGTGAGAAAAAAAACAAATTAAAAAGGGCAGATAAATTTACAACTACATACCTAAGGATGAAGATAAATAGCCATGATCTCTGACCTTCAATGTTAATATTTATTTCTCATTAGCAATTGTTTTTATTAAATTTGGTAACCACTGATATAGATTAGTGAATGTAAATCCTAACCCTTTTGCTTTATCAGTAGAGATTGTCCATGTTTCATCAATTCCATATGGAGAGTGATCGTCTTTTGTGGATTCTTTAGAAAGCACAGCATTTTTGCCGATTTCTTTCTCAATAAGCTCCATCAATGCATCCATCGAAATCGTTCCATCAGCACAAGCATTGATAGGTCCTGCAAAATCTTGGGTACCCGTCCATGCAATAAAGTCCCCTGCCTCCTGTTGGTTAATAAAGCCCATTCCTACCTCGAGATTAGGGAAGTATATTGGTTCTTGTTTTTTCACTTTGTCAATATGAAGCTTCAAACGTTCTGTATAATCATGCTCCCCCAACACAATCGGAATACGAACTGCTACAACTGGAAAAGAAGCATGTTGAAAAAAAGCAGCCTCTGCTTGTCGTTTACCTTCCTGGTAGGATATTTCGTCAGTAGGAATATGGTTAATTTCATATGTATATGGATCAAACACATCTTCTGTCATATCCACACCATAGTCATAAACTGACATCGTTGATGTAAATACGTATTTACCTACCTTACCTTTTAAAGCTTCAATGGTAATTTCTGCACCCTGTGCATTATAGCATATTTGATCAAATACAATATCCCATTTACTATTTTGTACCGCAGTTATTACTGACTGCTTATCAAAGCGATCTACCTTTAATTTTTTCACTTCATCACCGAATGGAATTGTACTATTTTGTCTCGTTGCAACAGTTACTTGAAAGCCCTTCTTTAGTAATTCATTAACTAAATTCACTCCAAAAAAACGTGTTCCTCCGAATACTAATGCAGTTTTCATCACAACAACACCTCCGTAATTATTATATATCGAAGCCATTTAAAAAAACGAGAAATTTGAATCATAAGCTCCATATTCTTATTCTATGTTCCCCTCCATAAATACTAGACCAAACTAACTCCCATTTACTGTATAAGTAAAAATCAGGTGTAGAGTATTCCACACCTGATTAACAAACCATTTATTTAGGCTGTTTCCCATTAATTGTTGCTTTTCGTAATAAGACCTAAACATGAATATAACTAACGTTCAAGGTATCTTTTCATACATATCATACACATCAGTTACTCAATGTAAGATACAAAACACAACAAAGTTTACGAAAAGAGTCCTTATTTATGATCTTTTATTTGTTCACATTTATCTTCAATTTCATCAATCATCTGTATTAAACGATCAATATCTTCAAGCTTTGTTTCTTTTGGATCTAATGAGTCGATCGTCTCTAAAAACATATTTAATCGATCCTTCAAATATATTATTTGTGAGTGATTGCCATTTGATGTGTTATCCAACAAACTCGCCCCTTTCTCTCTATTATCGTAACGAATTCACAACCATTTGACAACATCCCCCATCATTCTACATAATTATCGAAGGTTATTGTTCAATCAAAGCTGTTTTCGCATTGATTGTTGCTTTTCGTTCAAAGATATAAGCACGTAGTCAACTAGGGTTCGTGGCATCTTTTCTACTTATAGAATTATTGAGCTCTCATAATACTCATCATATTGTCCATTATTAATAAAATTAGCAACAAAGATTACGAAAAGAGCCTTAGTCAAAAACAACCGTTAAGGAGTTAAACATGAGCACAACAAAACAAAAAAAGTTAATTTCCCCCTCAAATGATCCGTGGGAGGCATACACAGATGTTGAGGAGTTAGGTCAACTAGAATTAACAAATATTGAATTCACTACGACAACTTTATGTAATATGCGCTGCGAGCACTGTGCAGTCGGCTATACGTTACAATCAAAGGATCCTCATCCATTGGCCCTTGATCTATTATTAACGAGGCTAGATGAGATTCCACATTTACGCTCCATAAGTATTACTGGTGGTGAGCCAATGCTATCTTCATCCTCAGTTGATGGATATGTTAAACCGTTATTAAAATACGCTCATGATCGTGGTGTGCGCACACAATTGAACTCAAACCTTACAGTTCATTTAAGTAAATATGAACAAATCATTCCATATTTAGACGTACTTCACATATCACACAACTGGGGAACGGTTGAAGAATTTGCTGAGGGTGGTTTTGCGATGATGGAGCGCAAGCCAACGTTTAAACAACGGGAAAAGTATTTTAACCAAATTATCGAAAATAGCCGAGCATTGTCAAAAGAGGGCGTTATGGTCTCTGCAGAAACGATGTTAAACAAAAGGACTCTCCCTTATATAGAAAAGATCCACCATCAAGTTGTCAATGATATGCTCTGTGCACGTCACGAGATTCATCCGATGTATCCGAGCGATTTTGCTAGTCACTTAGAAGTTCTCTCATTAGATGAACTCCGAGAAGCCCTTCATCACTTACTTGACGTACGTGATGAAAATACATGGATGCTTTTTGGCACACTACCTTTTTACCCTTGCAGTGATAAAGATGAAGATCTCATCTTGCTAAGACGTCTATATGAGAGTAAAAAAGTATCCGTAAGAAATGATCCTGACGGTCGTTCTCGATTAAATGTAAACATATTTACTGGTGAAGTCATTGTCACAGATTTCGGTGATGCCCCCCCATTAGGGAATATACAATCGAATTCTTTATTAGAATCTTATCAGCTTTGGACGCAATCTCCTTTAGCAAAAATGGTAAGCTGCCACTGTCCTGCTGTAATGTGTCTTGGTCCCAATTTATTAGTAAAGGATCGTTATTACAAAGACACCGACTTTCTAGCAAAAGAAACGAAATTAGTAAGAAGCGAAGCTTAGCAGTTTCTATTGAAAAACTTAAGATTAATCGTTATTGTATATATAAATGTTGAAAATTAATATCACAGAAAGTGTTGATAAATGATGCAAACTACTTTAGACATATTAAATACAGTATGGCAGCATGAAATAACTAAAGTCATCCGTTTTGGGCTTATCGTGTGGATAGCTATCCTCATTATTAACAGAATGGTTCACAACTTTTTTAAGAGAACACATTTTTTTGAAGAGCGCAAAGAACAAACAATTGAAAGTATGGTTCGTTCAGTTACGAAATACGTAGCTACATTTGCTTTTATAATATATACACTTGATGAGCTTTTTGACATTGAAGCTGAAAAGCTGCTAGCTGGAGCTGGGGTAGCAGGAATCATACTCGGTTTAGGCGCACAAGGGCTAATAAAGGATGTGTTGTCAGGTGTGTTCCTTTTATATGAGAAACAACTAGATAAAGGTGATTTTATCACAGTCAATAACACTTATAATGGTACGGTAGAAGAGATCGGCCTTAGGTTCCTGAAGGTGCGTGAATGGAGTGGCAAGCTACTTACTATAAGCAATGGCGAAATTCAACAAATCCAGAACTATAATATTGAAAATATGCGTGTCATCGAACGCGTTGTCGTTAGTTTTAGAGAAAATCCGGATGATGTATTCAAACTGCTAGAACAAACTTGTGTTGAATTAAATGATTCTTTACAAGCTTATTTAAAGACGAACAATGAACAAGTCCTTGAACCTTTTCAGGTATATGGCATGACGTCCCTAAATGCTGGCTTTCGCGGCTATGAGTATACAATTATCGGCTTAGTGGATGACGCACACTACTGGACTGCAGCGAAAGAGACTAGACGAATTGTTGCCCAAGCTATGTATGACCATGATATTTTAATGGCTGAAGGCCAATTAATTGTACAAAACAACCAAGAAATGAACGACGAGACAAGCACGAGACAATTTCAATAGACTCTTTTTTAAAGCTTTGTTGCCATTGAAACTAATTTAGAACAGCAATGAGTAATTTTGGGATTTTAGAAGCCAAGGATGCTTAGTTTATACCAATAAATGCAATACATTCTTTCAATAACAACAAAGAGCGCCATTACACTAAAGTCGTAATAGCGCTCTTTACTTATTTCGGGTGATTTGTTGTAACAAAGGAGAATGATACATGATCTTGGACAGGAATCCAAGCACCTATCCCTTGAGAAGTTACATTTTTGACCTCAATTCTCTTACTGTTACCCCTTAACACTAAATATACTTCACCATAGGTCACTTTACCTTTTTCATTCACAGCTGGTGAGTGTGAATATAAATAGCCTACTTTCTTTGGAGGTATATTATAAACTTGCTCTTTTTTTGTACCTAAGCCAACAATCGTTTGAAACGATAATTGCAATTTAGTTTTATCCATTGATTTTAACAGCATCATCTTTTTTACATCCTCTTCATTTGGGACAGTTGAAGTTAAACCTCCCTTCACTACCTTTTGGGTATCCTGTGTGTAAAATATTTTTTGAGGTGCTTCTCCTCCTCTATTATCAAAATAATTAGTATTAATTTTTTGGTATTCCCAGTTTGTTGTCGTTTCTTGTGATTCATAATTCAAAGGCCACTCACCTAAAAAAATCGTTGCACGATACCCTATTGCATGCGGTGCGTTCCCTATAGATGACTCATTTAAAATACGTATGAGATCCGGATTTTCTATTGTTACATTTGATGTTTCAATAAGCTTCTTAGCAAGTTCACTTGGCTCCAAGTATGGTAAATCTTCCGTTGGGTTTGGGTAAGTATTTTCTTTTGAAATATTTACAACAGAATCAGGTATGACATATTGATTCTTTGCTGCTTTTTTCTTTTCCTCTGCTGTAATGACATTCGGATTTATTAAAGACATAAAGAATAATAATACAATAAACTGTGATATACGTTTCATTTGCAATTACTCCTTTCAAACACATAATCTTTTCATTAGTTTTTTCGAACCGACTATAGATTATCCAACTTAATTACATCAATTTGCATATTTTTCTTCAAAAATATATTTACTAAGTTCAACATGAAGATTATTTTCACAATGGCTGTTGTTTTACTTACTAATAAACCTACACGAAACTAATATAGATTCGAAAAGAACTAAAAAAAGAATATAATAAACAGAATATTCAAATAAATATTGAATATAATTGAACTATACTTACCAAAAAGGAGGGATCTAGAAAGCATCATACAACACATAAGGAGGTATGCGTATCGAGTAGAATCATCGCAGTGACTACTTTAAAAAAGGTACGAAATACGACAAGTGAGTTTGTGTGAATGTAGCTAGGTGATAATTACTTTGAATTTAAGTAGATAAAAACGACTGGAAATATATTTATTTTACAATACCATTTCCTGAACATAAAAAATTAAGGGTGCTTCAACAATAACGTCTGACACCATTACCTATTTTTAAGGAAAAATGATAGGTAAATCAGATACATTGATGGCACCCTTTTAATATGACTTTAAACTCAAAACATTTAAATTCCTATTAATATGGACAAGTTTTTTTATTCGCATAGTTCGAAACTTGTGCCATCTTTTCGTCTGTAAAACAACGACAAACCACTCCTTGCGTTACTAATTTAATACGAATAGCAACAACATTTTCGGAAAAAGCCTTATAATAAGTAAAAGCCAATTCCCATAATGATATATGCTGCTAAAAGTGTTGCACCTTCAAACCAGTTTGTATCTCCATCGTTTGTCAGAACAATTGTTAAGAATACTGAAGAAGCCATGGCTATGAGCTCAGGTAGAGTAAACACAAGAGCCATTTTTGTCGGGAAGAATAATGATATAAGTACAAGTAGTGGTGCAACAAACATGGCAATTTGTAAGGTCGACCCGACTGCAATTTCTACAGCGATATTCATTTTATTTTTATACGCCATAATAATTGCAGAGGCGTGTTCAGCCGCATTCCCTACGATTGCAACAATAATAACCCCGATGAACAACTCGCTCCAACCAAACGTTTCACCTACTATTTCAAATGTGTGAACAAGGTTTTCTGATACGTAAGCAACTGCAGCAGTTGCTAGTGCTAAAACTGTGATGGCTACCTTTTTCGACCATTCGGGTTCCTCGTGTTCTTCTACCTCATCCGAGCTATGCTGATAAACCCCACGGTGTGAGACAAGTCTAAAATATAGTGCAGCTATGTATAATGCCATTAAAATAATTGATATCCCAATACTTAAAGCTAGCGTTTGGCTTTCAGTCATTTCCATTGAAAAAACTTCAGGGATTACAAACGCAACAATAACAGCAAACATTAGTAGCCCTGCATTGTGACGAGCATCGTATGCGTTAAACTCTTGACGCTTAAATTTTAAGCCTCCAACAAAAAAAGATAATCCGCCTACAAGTAGTAAGTTCCCAATAACGGATCCAGTTAACGAAGCTAATACAACACCAATAAGACCCGCTTTTAAAGCAAAGATTGAAATGATTAGCTCAACTGCATTTCCAAATGTGGCATTTAAAAGTCCACCTATACGTGGTCCACTAACGATAGCAATACTTTCTGTTGCTCTCCCCATGTAGCTAGCTAAAGCTATAATGGTAATATTGTAAATAACGAACATTATCACAGGTGACCAATGCAATAGACTACCAACAACGGATAGTGGGATACCAGTAGCTACTAGGAGAAAAAATATTTTATTCATTTCCTCAAACCTTTCTGTTTATAGCTATAATTATTATTAGTAAAATAAGGAAACATTTTACTAACCATACTCTCATTGATACTACATATATTTTTCACTTAAGCATTGAGAAATTATTACTAATTCCTCGTCTTATTTATACAAACAGTTAAGGGTGTATCACCGCTTAGAAAAAATAAATATAACAAATGATGTTATTTCTGAAAAACCCTTGTATATCTCTTCATTTATTTGTACGATCTTTATCGGGTGCATTTTATCAACATCGTTAGAAATAGAGGTAATACAATGGATAAAAATAAATTTCGATTTTGGATACTAGTTAGTATTGTTATGATTTCTGGTTTTTCACAAGGTATGCTACTACCACTTATAGCTATTATTTTTGAAAATGACGGGGTTAGTTCGTCTTTAAATGGCTTAAACGCAACTGCGCTTTATATTGGCATACTTCTTATATCTCCGTTTATGGAGCAGCCCTTAAGAAGGTTTGGCTATAAACCTGTTATTATCATTGGCGGACTCATAGTGATCGTATCTCTCGCGCTATTTCCTCTCTGGAAATCATTTTGGTTTTGGTTTATTTTACGTCTTTTTATTGGCATAGGTGATCATGCACTACACTTTGCAACCCAAACGTGGATAACTTCGTTTTCCTCAGCCAAAAAGAGAGGGAGAAATATTTCTTTATACGGCTTATTTTTCGGCCTTGGATTTGCGACTGGCCCATTATTAGCACCTTTAGTAAAAATTAATGAAACACTCCCTTTTGTAGTATCATCATTGTTATGTCTCATTGGATGGATATTCATTTTTATGCTAGATAATGACTATCCTGAACAAGATATCGAGTCAAATTCTTTTAAAGAAACGATTCAACGTTTTAGTCAAGCTTGGAAATATGGTTGGGTTGCATTTTTACCACCATTAAGCTACGGATTTCTAGAATCGTCTTTAAATGGTAGCTTCCCTGTTTACGGTTTACGTATCGGATTAGAGGTAGCCAGTGTTTCTGTACTACTTACCGCCTTCGCTATAGGGGGTATTGTGTTCCAACTACCACTAGGCATGCTAAGCGATAAATTTGGTCGAAGAAACATCTTAATGTGCATTCTTTTTTTAGGTTTTATAGCATTTTTTGGTGCCAGCTTTTTCGAACAATCTATCGTTTTACTAACGACGTTCATTTTCATAGCAGGTATGCTTGTAGGGTCTACTTTTTCCATGGGTATAAGTTATATGACAGATCTAATGCCAAAAAATCTACTTCCAACAGGAAATTTACTAAGTGGTGTAGCATTTAGTGTAGGTAGTTTAGCAGGCCCAATCCTTGGAGGTACATTTATACAATTCTTCGAAAACACTAGCTTTTTCACTATTATAAGCATCATGCTATTAAGCATATTTTTTATCGTCACTTTTTTTGGCAAACAGCCTACTATACATGAAAGTGAACCAGTGAGAATGAGTAAATAACTATTTTAGATACGAGTCTCTGTTCTGCTGCATTGACATGGGACAACACCTAGAATAATTAAACCTCAACTTATATAGTTGAGGTTTAGCTGTTTAACAAAGCTTTTGTTGCATCAAATACTAAATTTAACAACGATCGTCAACTAAACTCCCCTTCCTGTTCTCCTTTAGTCCAGCTGAAAAGTATAGAAAGAAACCGCATAATTTATATACAGTTTTGAACTGACTTTCATTAGACTAATTTATTTTCAAAAAAATCAAAAAAATGTTTGCACTTTTTCGCTAAACTGTTATATAATACAAACAAAGATAATACACTGTATTAAAACAGATCAAAAAAAGGAGCGGATATAAATGAGTAGACAAGAAAGAAAAAATATGATTGAGTTCATTGAAAAAATGAAAGGTATGGATAGAGATCACTTAATCTACATGACAGACGCTGAAATTGAGCATATTTATAATACTACTTACTACCAATTTGAAGAAATCGCTGAATAATAGTTTACTGCTTATCAACACTATACCTCGTTTTATTAAGTGTTTAACCACTAACAATATTCCATTTATATTCGAAATTCCATTAACATGTCTAACTATAAAAAATACACCTCGATAACTAAACATCGAGGTGTATTTTTGCATATTAGTACTTTTGAAAACACGCAATAGTTGGCAGTCTTCTAACGCTCCAAAAAAATTAGTACATGGCTTAACTTACTTGATCATTCACCTTTTTTAGCCGCTTCCTATCAGGTCGATTCACGATAATAATTCCTGATGTAACAAACAACAATCCAAATACAACGAAAAAGTGAATCGATTCTTGTAATAGTATACTAGATAATATTACACCGAATACAGGGACAAGAAATAAGAACATCGATACCTTGCCGACTTGATTATATTTCATGACATTATTCCAAAGCACAAAACCAGCTGCAGATAAAAATGCTAAATACAGCAAGAGGAACAATGACTTAACTGTAAACTCAAATGGAAATATACCTGCCATTACCATCCCGACAGCTAATAAACCAAACGATCCAAATAACATTTGATAAGCTGTTAAATAGCCAACATCCATACTAAAACTGCCATTTCTCGCTTTTAAATTCCCAAAAGCACCTGAAACCATTGCAAGAAGTAATAATAATTCACCTAAGCCGAATGAAAAAGAAAAGGAACCTCTAGTTATATTTATTAAAATGACACCTGTAAATCCAACTAGTACCCCTACTACCTTTTTTCTATTTAATGAATCATCATTATACATAAAATGTGCAAATATCATTTGAAATAATGATGTAGTCCCTGCAATTATTGACCCTTGTATGCCCGTTGAATAGCTTAATCCTATATAAAACAAAACATATTGGAAAAATGTCTGATACAAACCAATATGAACTAGTGGCTTAATTGTACTCTTTTTCAAAAAGATATTTCGTTTTATAAATACGTAAAAAACCATAATCATTAATGAAGCCAAAATGAATCGGTAACCAGCGAATAAAATTTGTTCACCAATCTCATTAGGTTGAATGTTCAATTCTTCATAACTAAGCTTAATGAATGGGAAAGCACTCCCCCACAAAAATGTCGCTGCAGCTGCCGCAGCGATCATCCCTAATTTATGAGAAAAAAAACGTTCTGCTGTCAAATCAATACATCTCCTTGATCCTTTAAAGTACACTTACCTAGTTATAATCTAATCTAAAATTTTATACAAGTATTTTGAGCTTTTTAAGCACAATATTCTTTCCTTAATGCATATAGTATGGTAGAGTATTAAATAAGAAATATAATAAATATTTAATTAAAATTATTATAAAGAGTGCTGCTATCCCTATAGATGGCAGCTTTCGTCATTTTATTGGGATATTGATTTTGATTCCTTTTCTCAATTAGATAATTAGGAGGAGAGATTTTATGGAAACAAGTGGAAAGGCAGTAATAGAAGATAATACCCAATCAACTTACATCGAGTGTAAAACTGATCATACTGAAACATTTATTAACAAACTGCAAACACATATTGAATTAATTGCAGCTTTAAGCTCCGGTGTTCTCATTTTTGTTGCATGGCTAATGGATAAACTTAGTATTCCAACATTCTCAGTTTCCTTATATATATTAGCGTTTCTTATTGGTGGTTTTGCGAAAGCTAAAGAGGGTATAGAAGAAACCATTAAAAACCGCGAGTTGAACGTTGAAATGCTCATGGTTTTTGCTGCTATCGGATCAGCTTCAATTGGTTATTGGTGGGAGGGCGCAGTATTAATTTTCATATTCTCACTTAGTGGAGCATTAGAAACATATACGATGAACAGAAGTAATCGAGAGATTTCGTCCTTAATGGATTTACAGCCTGAAGAAGCGATATTACTAGTGGGTGATTCAGAAAAAACTGTTCACATCTCAGAACTACAAATTGGTGATACGATTTTAATTAAGCCTGGTGATAGAATACCAATTGACGGAGAGGTTCTAAAAGGGCAAACGTCCATTGATCAAGCTACCATCACTGGTGAATCGATTCCTGTTTCGAAGGATATCGGGGACGAAGTATTTGCTGGGACAGTCAACTTACGTGGTGCCATCCTTGTAAAAATGACCAAACATAGTGAAGATACTTTATTTCAGAAAATCATTCGACTTGTTCAATCAGCACAAAGTGAAAAATCGCCTTCACAGCTTTTTATTGAAAAGTATGAAGGAACATATGTAAAAATTGTGTTAATCACTGTATTAATCATGATGTTTGCACCCCATTATTTATTTAATTGGAGCTGGACTGAAACATTTTATCGAGCAATGATCTTATTAGTTGTGGCTTCGCCATGTGCACTCGTTGCATCGATCATGCCCGCTACACTATCTGCCATTTCAAATGGCGCAAAAAAGGGCATTTTATTCAAGGGTGGCGTTCACTTAGAAAAACTTAGTGAGGTCAAGGCAATTGCTTTTGATAAAACAGGAACACTTACGAGAGGTAAACCTACTGTAACAAAAGTACTCGTGCGAGATGGTCTATTTCATGAGGATGTAATTACAGCAGCTGCTTCATTGGAAAGTCATTCAAGCCATCCGCTAGCTCAAGCCATTGTATCTTACGCAAGAAGCACTTATAAATGTACACTTAGTCAACCTGATAGCTTAGAGGATGTTGCAGGTTGGGGCGTACAAGGTGTGTACAATAACCAAATGTGGAAAATTGGCAAAGCTGACTTCGTTGGCAGCAAATTAGCAGAACAATTCCACGGTGGTATTGCCAATCAATTGGCTGACGAAGGCAATACAGTCGTTTTTATAGCTGATTCTAACGGAATCGCTGCAATTATTGCACTAAAGGACGCCGTTCGTGCCGAATCGATTAAAGCAATTCAAAGTCTTAAAGCACTTGGTATTCAAACGATAATGTTAACAGGAGATGGAGAACAAACGGCAAAGGCCATTGCAGAAGAATGTCAGGTAAATCACTATATCGCTGGATGTCTACCAGAAGCGAAAGTTGAACACTTAAAGCAACTTAAAAACAAATATAACAATGTAGCAATGGTTGGTGATGGAATCAACGACGCACCGGCATTAGCTACAGCAAACGTTGGTGTAGCTATGGGAGAAGGCACAGATGTCGCATTAGAAACAGCAGACGTCGTTCTCATGAAAAACGACCTGTCAAAAATTGCGGAAACAATCAAGCTATCGCAAAAAATGAATCGTATCGTAAAGCACAATATCATTTTTTCAATCGTAGTTATTTCACTATTAATTTTGTCAAACTTCCTCCAAGTTGTTAATTTACCACTTGGTGTAATCGGACACGAAGGAAGCACAATATTAGTTATCTTAAACGGCCTGCGGTTGCTAAAGGCGTAACAAAAGTAAAAGGGCATTGAATGTTGTATATTCAAGACCCTTTTGTTTGTCTTTTTTTGTAACTGCTGAACCACTTAGCAATACATCCGATGGCATAAAAGCATCAGATGCATTTGCTCTACTGCTTGTCCAGAAGCAACAAGATACTTCCGCTTTTCTCGTTAATGATAACCGTTTGTGCCATTAGCACTGCTGCTTGTTTTATGCTTAGGGTTTGATCCAGCTTGTTGATTTTTTTGCTTTGTATCTCCATCTTTTTTCGTTTTTTTCGTCATTACTTAATCCTCCTAACTCAAGATGATAAGAAACTTATCATCAATTAATATGGCTTGTTTTTCCCTAACCATAATAGTAAATTATAGAAGATAGCCATTACTCATCACAATCAATTCTACGACAATTAATGATCGCATTAATTTCTCCACCCACGATAATAGTCATCCCAGTTAAGTAGAACCATATCATTAATACAATTATTCCGCCGAGACTACCATACGTGGAACTGTAATTGCCAAAACTATCTACGTAATAAGAAAAAGCTACAGAGACAATAATCCACCCAACCGTCGCAAAAATAGCCCCGCTTGTAACTTCCTTCATTTTCAAGCGTTTATTAGGTGCAATGAAATAAAGAAAAGAAAATACAACCAATAAGATAATAGAGCTCAGAATCCACCTTACCGCATTCCATGCATTCATAAATTCTATAGAAAATCCAAATGATGCTGAAATAAACAAGCCAATTTTTTGTCCAAACACAGGTAGTAATAACGCAACAACAATTACAAAAATCATAGCAAATGTTAATAAAATCGACACACCTCTAGCGACGAGAGGTGATCTACTTTCATTCACTTCATACGCACGGTTAAAAGCTCTCACGACCGCATTCATCCCGATCGATGCTGTCCATATTGTCCCGATAATTCCAAATGAAAGAAGTGTGCTATTTTGCGAACCTACGATAAGCTTTAAATTTGCTTCAATCATTTCAAGTGTTTCACCTGGAGCAAATTGTTGAAATACTTCCATAACATCTTCTTGTGAAACAGGTAAATAAGCAAGTAAGGTCACTAAAAAAATTAAAAAAGGAAACAATGAAAGCAAGAAAAAATAGGCCAACTCAGCAGATAAACCTATAACATCATCATCATTAAACCGCCTAAAAAGCTCCTTAACAAAGAAGACGACACTCATTCTCCGCTTAGTCTCCATCTAGAACACCCACTTATCCTTCCATATCTTTAAAAACTTTCTCTTTCGTATCCTTCACTACCTCTATCATTTGAGGAGTTGATTGTTTTAATTCATGGGCTTTAGTCGTAACAAACGATACATCTTCTTCTATTTCTTCAATCGTTGTCCTCACTGTATGTATTTGATCTTTAATTTTTACTGCTAATGTAGCAGGATCTTTTAGAAATTCTCCTGTTGCATGCACTGCTTTTCTTCCTTGTGTAACAACTTCTTTCCTTGTTTCTTTGTTTAGCATTGCAATTGCTCCACCTACAAAAGCTCCTGCCATCATTCCTTTGAACAAATTATTCGCTGACATGCTCACCTCTCCCTTTTATTACACCATTTAAATATTATGTTTATTTTTTATCATCTGTAGTAAATTCTCACAGCCTTTGACAACTAAATCATATACTTCTTCAAAATTCCCAGTAAAATATGGGTCTGGCACATCATCTACATCACTTTCAGGAACAAGATCAAGAAGTCTTCCAATAAAACCTGTTTTATTGTACCCTGCCATCTTATGGAGGTTTCCAATATTTTGAGAGTCCATACCGATAATATAATCAAAATTCTCTAAATCATTTTCAACAACCTGCCGTGCTTTCAGACCTTCGAAAGGAATCCCCTTACCTGTTAGGATCTCTTGTGTACCTTCGTGAGGTGGCTTACCTATGTGCCAATTTCCAGTGCCCGCAGAATCTATTGTTATTTTATCACCAAGACCTTGTTTGCTAACTATTTCTCGGAACACAGCCTCTGCCATTGGCGAGCGACAAATATTACCTAAACATACAAATAAAACTCGAATCATGTTTTCCAACTCCTTTATCTTTCCATCTCCATTATAAGCAAAATATGATTTGATATGAAAGACAGAATTTAAAATGTCACTCTTGTTTCATTTATAATGCTCATATAAAATTATTCTTCCTTACAAAGTATTTATAATGGTATATTTTTCAATGCTTATCTAAATAAGAAGGGGCATTTTGTATTGCTTTATCATTGTAAAAAGCTGTTATTGTACCAGTTGTTACTTTCAGTAGTAAGAGCTAAACAGATTATAACCATCATTCGAGGCATCTTTTCCTCGAGTAAGTGAAGAGCAACAAAGTTTACGAAAAGAGCCTTTGTACAGGCTGTTTTTGAAGTAATTGTTGCTTTGCGTAATAAGAGCTAAAAATGAAAATAACTAACGTTCGGGACAGCTTTTCTTCGCCAATATAAAATTCTTATTTTACACGTCAGTTACTCAAAGTAAGTGAAATATGCAAAACATAGTTTATGAAAAGAACCCTTTTAAAAAAGAGAAGATGTCAAAAATTCTTTAGTACGAACAGGATTTTATTTAAAAATGCATTAGCTGTAGGCCAAAAACAATTAAAGCCACCTACCTATGTTAAACATGTTACAATAATATCAATAGTAATTTTTGAAAGGATGACATGATGAATTTATCTCAAAAATCAGTAGATAATGTGAACTATATGATTGAACAAATTAAAGAAAAATTGAATGTACTTAATTTAGGGGCAATTAAGTCATCCCATTTTGACGAAGAAATGTATGAGGAGCTTAAGGAGATTTACGAGCTTGTCATGAAAAAAAATTCATTCAGCCCTAATGAAATGCAAGCCATCGTTGAAGAATTAGGTAACCTGAGAAAGGCTTAATGATAACAGCCAGTTTTGCACAAATAGTAAAGCAATAAGGATTACTGCTTTACTATTTGTTTCCTACATACCTATACCGCTCTCAATATGGATACTCCCCCACAATATAGATAACACAGCATTGTTTTTATAGACGAGAAGATTGTACAAACTATGATCGTCGACTTCAGATAAAAAATATATCCATCCACTCTTACAATCTAATAATCGTTTCTAGCTTTATTTCATAGGGCATTGAAGCTTTTGTACACATCAATGCCCTATGAATGTTTTTGTACACGTTAGCATAGTAGTGTACAAAGGGGGGATGGGCATGGTGGCTCTTTGGCTAAAAACGGTTGGTTTCTTAATCATTCTATTCTCAACTCTAGGTGTTTATATTTATTTTCTAAAAGTGTCACTTAACTCAGAAGATGCAACGATTATTGATCCAATCCCGGATGACAAAAAACAATAAATCACGCACAAGTTAAGCAACAAAAGAAGCATGCTTCTTTTGCTGCTTTTTTATTTGGAATTATCCATTTCTTACTGTTTATGGTTCAAACCCTCATACTTTCGAGGCAATTTCAACTGTTTATCCGTCTTTCTACAAAAATCTACAATCAAAAATATAGGATTTATGAAATTATTGGCGAATTTATATTTATCAGAGGAGGCATGCAATTTATGGCAAGAAAAAAAGCACTATTATTACTTTTTGAAGGATATTGTGAATTCGAAATAGCGTCTGCCATTTCTATGTTAAAAAGCACTCATGAGTAACATACATTTGGACTTGAAAGAACTCCATGTAAATCAGAGGCTGGATTAACAACAATTCCAGACTTCACTATTAAGGACATTAATATTAATAATTATGATGTACTCATCATTCCTGGGGGAGATTTAAAATCGATCGCTGATGCACATGATTTATTTGAATGGGTCAATCATTTTGTAGCACAAGGTAAGGCGACAGCTGCTATATGCAGTGGTGTGTTTATTTTGCCAAAAGCGCAAGTTTTACATCATAAACCTTATACCGTCACTTTATAAAAAGTACAAAGAGATTTTTTAGGTTGTTTTGATGAAGACTATTATCGTTATCAACCTACAGTTAGAGAAAATAATATCCTAACAGCACAAGGACATGCTTATGTAGATTTTGCAATTGAGCTGAAAAAAATGATTGGTGAAGTAAGTGCAGAAACAGTAGCATTTTATCAAGGTAAAGGAAACAAGCTAATGGAACAGGAGTTGTAAAATGACAAGAGTGACTAAATATTAGTCACCCTTGTTTATTTTACATATATAACTTTAAATGAGACAAGATGATATGAACTTTAGTTATATATCAACGCACAAACAGCTTTTGCTTACATTCATTAAGGGGATATCTTGCAAAAGCTAAAAAAGTTTCAATTCTCTGCTCCTCAGACATAAATAATGTCTCCTTAACACCTGTACGAATATTAATTGCTTCACATATAATGTTATGCCATTCCTCAGAAATGTGCTGTAGAGCATATTCACCAGCTCCATGCTTTGAAATGATCTTATGTTCTTTTAATGTGTAGTATTGCCTCAATATACCGAGAACGGACCACTCAATCTCTGTGTCAATCTCTTTAGTAGAAAGGTTCAATAAGTCATGAATAGAACCTTCAATTTTTTGTATATGAGGAGCCCAATAACTATTCATATTTTCCATTACATACGTGACAAGATCATCTTTTGACACTGTAAATTCCAGAGTTTGTATCTCGGGCCCTATCACAGTTAAACCATCAGATTTATAAACAGACCAAGTAATTGGGTTAAAGTTGAAGTAAGGGCCCAACCTTAACTTCCCATTATTATAGTAAACATTATCTCTGTCATTAGAATCAAGCTTTCCTAGTTCCTCCCACTTTATATACACACCGTCCAATTCTGGATATTTATACTTATTTGCGATTTTACTATGTAGTTCAGATAGCAGCAGCATTTCATCTTGTGAAAATGAACGATTTAAGACAGTTATAAAATCAATATCACTGGAATTGTTAACGTAAGCGTTCATTGCGATAGAACCATGGATATATAAGCCTTCGAGCATACTAGGAAATTGTTCATTAAAAAATGAAATGTAAGCGTCTAAAACAGCTTGTACTTGCGTTGGAATCGACCTCATTCTTCCTCACCTTTCACCCTTTATTTGTTACGATATACACGATAGTTCTTATCTTTTACTTGAAAACCACACAGTAGCTTAATCAAATCCACATATTCTTCACTACATGTCATTTGTTATTTTGATAAATCCCGAATGAATCCATTTAGACACAAAATAGTTGTAGATTGCATGAGCTAAAATAGGTGCCCATATATTTTCAGTCCATAAATAAATGACTGTAAATACTATACTTAGTGCAAAAACAACGATATTATAAACCACATTATTTTTGTATTGTGGTATATGAAGTAATGTAAAAATAATACTGATCAACAATATAGAGGTTGTAGCATCTAAATAAAGTAATAATAGTTCAAAAATTGCACCTCGAAATAAAAGCTCCTCCGAAATCCCTGCACTTAATGCAATAAACAAAGGTCCCCACCGCACTTTTGTAAGTCGAATCAAACCTTCAGTATATTTATTTAATGGGATTGTAATCAAATCAATTTTAACTCCTAGATATATAAATATTAATGGAATGAATGCACCCGCTACTCCATATAAAAGAACTTTTAACGAAAAAGGAGAAGCGATATAAATTTGTGGAGTTAGCCAAATGTTAATGATAAATAATGCGACAACAAGATTTAAGCAAGCTGCTAATAGAGCAGGTAAAAGAAAGTTAGTATTTGAACCACCTTCACCCTTTTTTGCCATTAAATTGTCCTGTTTTCTACTTAACTTCTTTTTCGTAAGCTTAAAGAACAAGTCAAAACAAATCATTAGTAAAAATATTAAGAGTAAGAAAAAGTTCGCCTCAGGAAAAAAGAATACGCATAGTGTAGCTATAATAGGGATTGAGTAAATTATGATATCTAGTAACCCTAATACGAGGCTCTCTGTTTTTTCATTTGTATTTGCTAATTTCTCGTTAACAAAGTTATAAAGAAACCAAATTGCTAGTAATAAATAAAAATACTTAATCGGTGAGTCTTCAATTATATAATTGAGCATAAAAATCGGTACAAACAAAAGAGGTAAGTATGGTTTAACAATTGCGATTATGTGTTTCATTTTTTGTCCCTTCGTAGTTGTTTTAGATTACTTGAAGGTAAAAACCAAATTCATTTTTCATCTATTATTTTTAAATTGTCATTTATTCTCATATTACGGAATCTATCATACTATAATCTATATAACTTAACAATAAAGGTTATATTAGTAAAATTTATCGGTATTGTAGAGATAGGTGTAAATGTTATTCGATAAGTATGAGGTAATTACAGCCCCACCTCCTTTGGTGGGGGCTATTTACTAGTCAATCAACACCTTTAATGATTTACTCTTTTTTCATTTTCTCGTTGATGTATCACTATTAAGTACTTTGATTACTTCACGTATTTGTCGTGGGATTGGTACACCAAGTTTTTCCCCGTTTTCTGTAATACTAATAAACTCAATAATACTATAAGCGATTGTTACCCCGTCGCCAATGTAACCTGTGCTAAACACTAATTTTTCCATTAAATAAACTGCACTAATTAATAATAGGACGTACACTTTTTTCAGTAGCCCTTTAAAACCAGTTGTACCATTCAAATTTTTATCCATTAGACCAACGAGTATGCCTGTAACAAAATCAATAACCATCATTGCTAGAAGTATAGCAATTGCTAGATCTACATCTTCTAATAAAAATGAGATGACATAATCCATTCCATACAAACTCTCCTTTCTCAGCAAATTGTTCTACCTCAATCTCAACCTCAACTTGCTCTAAGACTTTTTTATTCCATCTAAATAAGACCAGTTTGCTATTTTTTAGTCAACATTTTTTCCATGTTCACTGTTTTGTTTTGACCACTTTTGTAATCTTAGAATGCGTGACAATGGTACTGTAATGGCAGTCCATGTTTCTTTTAATGTTTTTGATTACTTACCAACTATTCAAACGGACAAAGATTCTCTTCCGCTATCCATATACAATTTTTACAAGGATTTTTATAGATTAGTTGAATCTTCATAAAATCACCTCAATTTATCGTTTTTAGTTACTAAATCGAATTAATAAGAAAGGACACCAAACCTCAGATATGATATCCAAAGCTTGGTGTCCTCCAGTCGACTGGTAGAACGTTAATTAATTTTCTCTATTAAAACTCTTCACCTTCATCGAATTTAACTCTTTTCACCTCGTTTTGATGAGTAATAATCTTTGTTTCACCGTGACTAGGTAATTGAGAGATCTTTGCTTTCCCGTTACTTACAATAACAACATAAGGTGTCTGTTGTTCATTTACATTAGTTTCAAACATTGAATCTGTTATATCTATTTCTTTCATTCGCATTTATTATCCCCACTACTAAAGGTGTAACGGGATTCACCTACCTTTCAAAACAAATTACCATATTGGCAAAAACATATTTTCTTTCACTTATGAATATGTCTTATTTTGTGATAATATTATATTAACTTACCGAAAAGGTAATTGTCCACATCTTTTTACCATATAGGTAATTATACTTACTTACCGTATTGGTAAATGATAAGATATAATCATAAATAACTGTAGAGGAGAATATACGATGAAGGTATTAGGGGAACGGATCAAATTGTTACGACTAAGTCAGGGATATTCACAAAAGGCGGTCGCTAAGGCGATTGGAGTATCGAATGTACAGCTTTCACGTTATGAATCTGGAGATCGCAAGCCTGATGCAGAAACAATAAAGGACCTTGCTGATTTTTTCGATGTATCAACAGATTATTTATTGGGACGAGCGGATACCCCTGCTTCGTTAGCTGTAGTAAAACAAGAAGATCATAAAGAAAGCTTATTTTTCTTTGATCAAGAGAATATTACAAGAGAGGAAGCCCAAGCATTAAATGATCACTTAAAATATTTAAGAGCAATCGCTCAAAAAGTAAATAAAAAAGATTAAGAGAACAAAGAACATTTCTGCACAGTTCATTTTACCTATTTCCACTAGCATATGATTGCAAAAAAGAACATATGTTTGTATAATTTGTGTAAGAGGTGAAATATGTGGAAGTAGAATATGAAGCAACCCTTTTAGAAACATGGGTATCTATTTGGTATAAAAAAATGAACATAAATCAACCAACAGATATCCTAGAAGAAACCATTTGTCAAAATAATAATATTTACTTTTTCCGAAGGCCTATACCGAGCTATTCGTATGAGAACGGCAAATTTAAATCCATTACGATAGATTCAAGAATAGATGCTTCACAGCAAAGGGAGCAGTTTTTTCACGAGCTCTGCCACATTATTCGACATTACGGCTGGCAGTTACAAATTATGCCTCCAGCATTTAGAGAATTGCAAGAGCGTGACGCACAACATTTTACTTTGTATGCGGCAATTCCTTACCATATGTTAATGTCATATAATCTTAAAAGCTCAACGATCATCAAAACACTTGTAGAAGACTTTAAGGTAAGCGAACAACTTTGTATAGAACGAGTTAAACGAATATATAGAAATTCATTAGCAACAAAATAAACTCCTTTAGTGTAATTCTTTTATAACAGCCTCACTAAAAATTTACGCTTAAGATGTAGAAATAACGCGAGGATAAATATACTAAAAAAAGACCGAGGAATTTCTCGGCCAGTCCAGTTAGTACTACGTATAAAACAAAACTAAGGCTTAAACATTATTGTGAGTGTTAGTTATTAATAGACAGATGTTATCTCCACTACGAATTCTTGTACTAGGCTTAACATGTTGTTTATTAACTGTTATTAAACCATCTTTCATTCTTTTTACAATTTCGTTTCTACTAATATTACTTAAACGATCAGTTAACACTTTATCTATTCGAAACTCACCAATAACTTGATTTATTGATATATGAACACAATTTATCTCATTAACTACTAACGTTTTAAAACATATAGGGGTATTAATTTCGTCATCAGTTGGTATAGCTTCATTCAACCTAATGTGGTCTGTATAGCTTTTATAAGCTTCAAGCTTTTTATTCCACGTATGATTTTTTTCACACTTATAAATTGCGTATCGATAAATATTTTTTCCATTTGCATTATGCCGTCTAATTAATGTATCGAAAAAGCAAACGACTTTACCGCAATTTGAACAATAGCGTTGCTCTTGTATTACATCATCCATATTGATTAAATTCCACTTAAAGTATTTTACGTTCATTTTCTTCACCTCTAATAAGATAAAGAAACGAAACATCTACTCGGATCTATTTGTAGCATCACCTATTCACTTAATCATTGGATATAAAAAAGTTCTCCCGTCAGCGAGAGAACTTAGAATATTGTATACTACACATATTCGTTCCGTTCCTTTGTAATGGGATAAAAAGACAGACTTCTCCTAAGGAAATATTTACATATTTCAAAGAAGTACTATCAAATTTGTTGATCCATTACAAAGTAAATGTAGGCATAAACAGAACCGCAACCCTTTCTCCAAGTAGATTTAGCTTTATATTAACACACACATCCAAAATTACCAATATATCCTTTTGCTATTATCTGTTAGAACGTGAATATCATTATTAAAGAAAGGGTTTCACGAATCTAATGAAACAATTTTCTTTCCTAGGTTAGAAAAACCATCTGACAGTCTAGAAATACTCTGTTGCTGGGTAATAACTAAATCTTTAACATCACCAATACTATTTGTGTTCTTCTGAGTGATATTAGTGTTAACTTCAACTTTTGCACCTACCTCTTGCATCATCGCTTGAACACCCATTATAAATTCTTGCAAATGGGTAGTCTTATCATGAAAACTTTCCATGTAGGAATTTACACTGGAGGATATCATTCTTACATGGTTCATCCCTTCTCGATTCTTCTTAATGGATTCCTGTGATCCAGTTATCGTATGGGATGCTTTATTAATTTTCTCACGAAATGCTAAAAGGTGTTCAGCAATTGATTCAGATGATTCTTTTGAAGACTCAGCGAGCTTTCTTACCTCTTCCGCAACAACAGAAAATCCCTTACCGTGTTCCCCCGCTCTAGCAGCTTCAATTGCTGCATTTAATGCTAATAAATTCGTTTGTTCTGCTATATCTGATATCGTACTTAAAGTATCTTCAATGATTTGTGTTGTGTCTTTTACATCTTCCATTAAATCAACAGTTAGTTCTATGTCACAATTAAATTCTTCAAGATCTTTTTCTAAGTCTATGACTTTGTTCACACTCTCTGTTGTTGCTTCTTTTGTAGATTCAACATATTCATTCATTTCTACAACTGATTTAGTTATATTTTCAATTTGTACATTTGTGGATTCCATTTCACTATACAATTCCTCAGTAAGGCTTGCTTGTTCTCCATAAGCAATTACCATACTTTCAATTGAAGACATCATTTCATCTGAACGTTGTCCTGCATCATTTGTTTCAGTATTTAAATTTTCTTGATACTCTTTAACTGAAACAATTGAGGAATGGATATTAGCTAAAATGTGCGCAAGATTATCTTTAGATTTGATCGCTTCAGCTTTCTGCTCTTCATTTTCTTTCATTAATCTATTATTAAATCTCGTCTGTACAGCGTTTGCAACGAAAACAAAAAAGAATGACATTAAGATATAAGCTGTATCTTGTTGTGTAATCTCAGCTATAGATTGATTAAGATTTAATAACACAACTACGAAAGTGATGATAAAAACAACGAGGTTTATATTTCTTTCTTGATAGATGCCCACCATAGTCATTAAAACAAATAAGAACATGATGTTTACAATATGAGGATCTAAGACAAGTAAAACGACCATGAAAGTGCCTGCTAGAATGATATTAAAGTATTTAAATATATTCGCATATTTCTTTAACTGCGAACGATTGGAAATAAAGTAGACAGGACCTAAAATTAAATATATAAACCCTAACAAAGGTAATACTACATTTAGCGGCACACCCATAAATATATTAAACATTTGAGTTAACGTAACCATTGCAGCAAAAATAATCATGACTAAGTTGTTTCTTTCATTCATTAATTTCATATTACTTTCCATGCAAAAAACTACTTCCCTTCTTTGTTGATTAAACTGAAACTACATCTTTTATTTCGGTCATTTCCTTCCACCATTTAAATGTATGTTTATTTTCGTAAACAACTATTGCATCCATTATGGCAGGAATTACATCGGCTCCTTTATAGAAAAACATATCGCTTACTTGTTTAATATCACACTTGTAAACTTTATGAATATAGTGAAACACTTTTGGATCACATAAGGCAACAGCATGTGTGTACTTATATTTTTCTGCATATTGAACAGCTAGCCTAATCCCGCTCATTCCTAACACTCCTCGATATTTAGGTAATACGGCATAACCATCAATTTCTAGTACTTTCATATCTTCAGTAATAACGTCTTTAAATATATCCCGTGTGAAATTACTCATGTATGTAGAAGGTGTAAACTCAACTGTCCCTCCTACCTCCCCATTATTCGCTATTAATAAAAATTTATCGGAGTGTTGATTACGCTCCATTTCAAATCCTTTTTCTTGCCAACAGCACTGCTTAATGTTGTTAAACAATTCTAATTGTGATGTACAATTTACAACTTTATACATTGCTTCGCCAACTTTCATCAGATTTATTTAAAATTTCTCTTTATCCTTACTTTATCGCCATGATTCTCAAATTTTTAATGATACTTTCAGTTTATTTCATAAAATTTTACAACTAGTCATTTCGTAACAACAATTTGAATTTTTTACCAATTATTGCTGTTTTTTATCCATAAAAAAATGAGGCTACTTGTGGTTCTAATTAAGGTATTCCTACAATAATTATGATCATAGTATTAAGTTGACATATTATGTTGTAATTCTTACAATTACAGTGAATTATTTGTGAAATATAGGACTTTTTACGATATTTTACATGTGATCGTACGTAAATAGTCCACATGCCTTCAACTGTTTGAAAATATGCCCGTTCATTTAAGGGAACTTGTTTTTAATTTACTTAAGGAAGTTCTTTTACATTGGCAGTTTTCGTACAAAAAAATATACACGTATACAAATAGGTTACAGGGCACCTTTTCTTCTATAAGTGAATAAAACGACTCTTCTATTTTAGGAACTATAGCAACAAAGTTTACGAAAAGAGCCTTTACATTTATAAACAGGAGGAGAAAGTAGATGGGAAAACAATTTAGAGAGTTAACTGAAGAACAAATACACTTCATTCAAAATCAACACATCTTTTTCATTACCACTGCTCCATCAGGTGATGGAAGAATTAATTTGTCACCAAAAGGTTATGATTCTTTAAAGGTCGTTAATAACCATACGCTTTCTTATGTGGATTTTGCGGGTAGTGGTAACGAAACTGCTAATCATTTACTTGATAATCCAAGGATTACATTTATGTGGTGTAGCTTTGAACAAAAGCCTCTCATTTTAAGAGCATATGGATACGGCAAAGTTATTAAAAAATATACCGATGAATACTTTACATTGATGGAAGATTATTATGCTCATATCCCATCTGAGTCAGCTAGACAGATTTTTGTCGTCGATATTGAATCTGTTCAAACTAGTTGTGGCTTTGCTATACCTTTAATGGAGTACGTAGACGATAGGGAGACATTAAGTGCTTGGACAAAAAATAAGACTTCTCAAGGAAAGTTAGACGAGTATATTAAAAAACATGAACCTCGTCTAGATGAAAAATACCCTTTGAATAAATAGAATACTAAAGCATATAAATCTTTAAAATATCCATATAAGCAACTGACATTAACATTTGTCCCAGCGATGAGAATAGAGCACCAATAGACAGGAAAAGAAATAGAACCTAACATTAAATCAAATAAATTTTGTGATATAAAAAAAGGACTGTATTTTCAACTACAGTCCTTCCTTATTTGAAACAACTCAATAAAGTATTAATAATTTGTTTATAACAAAGCTAATATTACAAAATGCTAGTAGGTACTTTGCCGTATATCTCCAGTAAATTTATCTACATAATAAAACCCTAATGGTACACATTGTGCCTCTTCTTCAGAGTGTTGTACATTTTGACAGACTTCAAAATAATATTCACGTGAAGTTTCATCTTGTGTACCCTCGTACCCTGCAAATGCGTTAGGGTTATTTAACAACCCTAGCTCTTTCAAAAGATGATAGCTTGCTTTTTCTTCAGACATTTTATATCTTAACTCCATAGCCGATAGTATTGGACTTCCATCACTAAAAATAAAGTTTAGGAAATATGCATCATCACTATATGTCATGTAGCTATACCCATTCATTTCATCGTAACCTTCTTCTAAAGGTTCACCAAGAAGCTTCTTAATATCTTGTATCGATATATTAGTGTTTTCATCCGTATAATAATCAATTGCAGTGATTAATTTGTCTGAATCATCAACATAATCTCCTGTATAGTACAAGCAATTCCCAAAAAGTTTCCCTTTGGCACCCCCATTATAACCTTCCCAGTGAGGTTCACCATTATCATCAAGAATGTCCTTTGCCGTTACAAAATCATTCAAAGAATACTTACATCCATTTAATATACCACTCTTCGCTAATTCTAGAGAATTATTATTGATTATAGATGGTTTAAACTTGCTATCTAATACTCTAGCAAAAAATACAGCAAATTGATCTCTTGTAACTGATTGATCCGGTTTGAAAGTTTTGTTTGAAAAACCGGTAGTGACTCCATTAGCAAATAACTTATTTATGTATGGGTAATATTCATTTTCTAGTGAAACATCTGTAAAGTATTCTCCATAGTTACCTTTTAACTCATAACTTCGAACAAGAATTTTAGCCATTTCTCCTCTTGTAAGTGGCTCGTTCGGGTAATAGCTGCCTACCCTATCAAAAATACCTTGATCAATTACAGCAGCAATCTCTTTATAAGCGCTATGTTCATCGTTTACGTCTGATAATTTTGGGTCTGTAATATTATCTGTATTTAATTCCAAAGCGCGCGCAACCATTATTGCGGCCTGTGCTCTTGTAACATTATCCTTAGGACCAAATTCCCCATTATTGTAGCCTTTAATGATACCTTTTGAAGTTAGAAATGTAATTTCTTCGGATGCCCAATAACCTTGTGTTATATCAGAAAATGAAGCTCTTGAGTTATCATCTGCTGAATGACCAATAGTAGGCTGAATAAGTACTACTAAACTGACCAGCATAGAAATAACAACTGTTTTCCAAAATAAGTGTTGCTTTTTCAAATTATGTCTCCCCCTTGTTGTCATTAAATTTTTCCAACTTGTACATTATTAGGTATATTATCCTAGATGTCAACAGAGAAATTTCCATTTGTGTAACTCAATTTATTGATATAGAAATATTAAAGAACTTTTAATAGAGCTTACCAAAGGCTTAAACCCATTTAGATAATTGACTTTCTCTTAAAAAAATTCAGCAAGGCTGTTCAAGTTTATTGTAAGCCGGTAATTTTACGCCCATCTCTTGTAGGCTTACTAACTAAAAGTGCATCTAAAGGACCAGTGTGTGCTTTGACAATTACAGATAAACAAGATAAATTAGTTTTTACATGCCACCACTTCCGTTACAAATTACTTAAATAAATGGCTGTTTCACATTGATTGTTGCTTTTCGTTCAAAGATATAAGCACGTATACATCTAGCGTTCGTGGCATCTTTTCTACTTATACAATTATTGGGCTATCAAAATACTCGTCAAATTGTTCTTTGTTATAAAATAGCAACAAAGTTTACGAAAAGAGCCAAATAAATAGATATTGGATCATAATAATTGGACCAGAATTAGAAGGGTTGAGAAATATGGATGTATCAAAAATAATTAACCAATTAATAGAAAATGATATTATCTCATCAAAACTAGAATATAAACCATTAACTGGTGGTACTGTTAGTGAACTATACCTTTTAAAAAATGTGGATAACTCTCATTATGTTATTAAAATTAATGAGCCAAATATTGTGAAGTCAGAGGCTGAATATCTTAATTATTATAAGAATATCGATTTAATACCTAATCTTATTTTTGTAGAGCCATCATACAAATACATCGTCTATTCTTTTATTCCTGGCACTACAGACTATACACCTATGAGTAAAAAAGACTTACTTATCGTACTTGTGTTAGAGCTTATAAATAATTATAAAACAGTCACCTCAAAGGAAAATTGGGGATGGGCAGATGACCCATCTAAATCATGGAGAAGTTTTCTTAGGAATGAAATTACTCGTGCTAACACTCACATCGCTGCTTATTTAGGTAGAGTTGAGTATGATTTTGTTCTTAAGTTGATCCCTGAATTATCTACAACGACTCAACCATACTTACTTCACGGTGATTGTGGTATGCACAACTTTATTTTTGACTTGACAGAATTAAAGGGAGTGATTGATCCAGCCCCGGTTTTAGGAAGAAGCTACTATGATTTGATTTATGCTTTTTGTTCTTCACCAACAGAGTTAACAACAGAGACGATAGATTCAGCTATGCTGCATTTAACAACTGATGATCGAGATTGCTTTTCATATAAAGATGTACTTATTGTCTTATACCTCAGGATAGCAGCATGCATCAAACATCATCCAAACGATTTCGAAGAATATAAAAAAGCTTGGTATTACTGGAAAGAAATAATAACAAAGAGCTAGCATTAGTGCTATCGATTACTCCTTTCCTAACGCAACTTCTGAATCTTCGTATTCAAAAATGAGACGAAGTGTTGCTTCTAAATTAAAGTGAAACAACACCATATTCCGGTGCTGTTTGAACTTAAAGATGTACCTATTCTCTATAGATTTGATGCTATTTTAGCAGCGACAATCGCATTATTTTTTACTAATGCAATGTTTGCTATCAAGCTTTTTCCATCTGTTAATGCTTTCACTTTATCTAGTAAAAAAGGTGTTGCATCTTTTCCTGAAATTCCATTCTCTTCTGCTTCAACGAGCGCTTTGTCAATGATTGATGTAATATACGCTTCATCTAATTCATCCTTAGTTGGGATTGGGTTAGCAATGACGAGACCACCTTGTAATCCGAGCTCCCACTTCGCCTGAATTAAACTAGCTATTTCCTTCGGTGAATCTATTTGATAATCTACTTCAAATTGGCTCGTCCTTGAGTAAAATGCTGGCAATACTTTTGTGCCATGACCTATAACGGGTACACCGTTTGTTTCTAGATATTCTAACGTTAGTCCTAAATCTAATATTGACTTAGCACCAGCACATACGACTGCTACATTTGTTTGAGCAAGTTCTTGAAGGTCAGCCGATATATCCATCGTCTGCTCTGCTCCACGGTGAACACCACCGATTCCACCTGTGGCAAATACTTTAATGCCTGCTAGATGCGCACAAATCATAGTAGCTGCCACCGTTGTTGCGCCGTGCTTTTTCATTGCAACGATATACGGTAAATCTCTTCTACTTACTTTTTCTATTTCTTTACTAGTAGCTAATAGCTCAAGCTCATCATTATTTAATCCAATTTTTATTTTTCCATCTAATATGGCAATAGTAGCAGGTACAGCACCATTATCACGAATTAGTGCTTCTACTTCTTTTGCTGTTTCTACATTTTGTGGGTAAGGCATACCATGCGAAATGATTGTTGATTCTAATGCTACAACCGGCCTTTTTTCTTCTATTGCCTTTGTCACTTCCTCTGAATACACTAGCACGTCTTGTAAGTTCATTTACTTATCCTCCTCAAAATATTGTTGATATGTTTTCACCAATAACTGCTCATGCAATTCGCTGTTAACCGTTTCTTGTGTTTGCAAAGTAAGCATTGAACAGGTCATACCGTATTTACATGACTTCCTAAAATTTTTTCCTTTATTCATTGCATATAGAAAGCCAGCTACAAACGAATCTCCTGCTCCAGTAACATCTATCGCATCTACAGTAGGTGCAGTAATTTCTCCGTAAGCGCTATCATTTGTTTGGTAGACAATTCCTCTTTCACCACGTGTAATAATGACATTCTCTACACCTAGCTGCTGAATTTTTTCACACATAACATGATCATTTCTACACTCTCCAACTAATGTCATCGCCTCTTGTTGATTACAGATAAGCCAAGTAACTCCATCAAGAATCTTAGGTAGCTTTTTCATCTTTGGAGCTGACACAGGAGCAACGCAAAGTTTAATGTTTTCTTGGCGGCAGCGTTCAATGATTTTTTGTATTAAATAACTAGGTAAATTAGTGTCTAGTAAGACAATGGATGATGACGTGATGTGACTCCAACGTTTTTCAATAAAACTATCATTTATTGAATCATATATTGCCATGTCAGCAAGGGCGATAACCATCTCACCTTCTTGATCTAATACAGCTGTATATGTTCCTGTGTTCATCTTTGGAAGCTTCATAACTTGACTTGTATCAACGTATAAGTTTGTTGACCCAATCAACCATTCACCTTCCTGATCATCCCCTACGACCGAGACAAGTGAGACAGCACTGCCAATTCTTCCGATATTTTCTGCAATGTTTCTTGCCACACCACCACTAGATTGTGTAACGGAAACTGGATTAGACGAGCCGTACTGTATGCTCTCTTGTGATTGTGCTTTACGATCTACATTCGCTCCACCTATACATGTTATCCGAGCCGCTTCTGGTAAAACATATGCTCTTCCAAGAATTTTTCCTTGTTTTGTCAATGATGAAATATAGCCTGCTATTGCTGACCTAGACAACTTCATCGTTTCTGCTAGCTCATTTTGCGAGATATAAGGGTTTTTACTTATCAAATGTAAAATATATTTTTCTTTTTCGTTCATGAAAATACACCCCACATTCCAAAATAACAACATTTGTCTTAACAATAGACTTTTGTTGGTTATTTGTCAATGAATCTCATAAACACTAACTTCTTGTAAGAATATGTATGATAAAATAAAATTAGTTTAATAGGCTGGTTTCGCATCAATCGTTGTTTTACATACTATGAATAAACAAAGTTCAAGTCTAGAATTCGTGGCATCTTTTTTTGTAATACGATTGCAACCGTATAAGATGACTTATTGCACTACTATTGTTATCAATAACAACAAAAATTGACGAAAAGAGCCTATCAATAAGAGTGAAATAGTTCAATGGAATTTGAAAACCTGCGAACTCGGTTGAGACTCTATTCTATCTGATTCGTAGATTCTCAGTGGTATAAAACTAAAATAGATTAAGGTAAATTAGGAGAGCATTTGTATGGCTAAAAAAATTCTATATATAGAAGATGATTTAGAAATCGGTACTTGGGTATCAGCATGCTTGAAAGAGTGTGGATATGACATCACTTGGGTGAAATCTGGTGATGAGGCAATAAATTACGCAGAACAAATTGATCTTGTTATTTCAGATGTTATGCTACCTGGGCTCGATGGATTTACTGTCGGACAGCGTATAAAAATGAAGTTTCCTGATACGCCAGTTATGATGTTGTCAGCAAGAACTGCTGTAGAAGATAAGCTCCAAGGACTATCTTTTGCAGATGATTATGTGACAAAGCCTTTTCATATTGATGAGTTGCATGCTAGAGTCGAAGTATTACTTCGTAGATTTGGAAAAGCTTCACAGCAAATGATTAAGCTTCATCACCTAGATGTATTTATTAAGGAATCACGTATTCTCAATACTTACAATAATGAGGAAATCATTTTGACAGGAAAACAGCATAAAATATTCTTTTATTTATTGGACAATCTAAATCAAATTTTAACAAAGGAACAAATCTTTGAAGCGGTTTGGGGCGAGCAATATATAGAAGGAGATAAGACATTAATGGTACATATCCGCTATATTCGAGAAAAGATTGAACAGAACCCAAGTGAACCAGTGGTTATAGAAACAATCCGTGGAATTGGATATAGGATAAAGCAATGAAATTTCGTCATTCACTTCAAGCTAAATACATCATTATTATTTGTTTGGCAATCATGCTCGTACCTTTCGCTTTTCCTTTAACGATCATTCTCATTAATTTACCTTTTACAAATACACTTGATAATGATGAGACCATTTATACAAACAGTATAAATCTTGAAAATATGTGGTATGAAGAAGCAGCTAAACTTGCTGGTGCCTCCGATCAAACAATTGACACCCGCTTATACGAGTTAAGCAAACTATACCCCGATGCTACGATGTTTTGGGTTGATGGAACAGGAAAAACCAGGCTAACAATACCTGTTGATGTCGACATTCAAACTCAATGGTCAGCCTCAAATAGTATAGCATTTATTAAGCAAACTTATGATAAAGACCCGTTTACGATCATTGCATTTATCGGTGAATCGACTACAGAAGGATTTATCGTATTTCAAATTCAAAGAGACCTCATGTTAACTGAATGGGAAAAGAACAGAGATAAACTTGAATATATTATTTATTTTGCAGTAATCATTTTAATGATCGGTTTTATTGTTATATCATGGCTTTTTTTCAGAAGTATTCGCAAACGACTTATCTCACTACAACAAGTGATGACGCACCAAACAGCAGATGGTATCCCTGAACCAATACTCGTTAAAAAAAAGGATGAAATTGCTCAACTTGAAGAAGCATTCAATCAAATGATTTACCAACTGAAACAAAGTCGAGAAAAAGAAATAGAAGAAGAACAATTACGAAAACAATTAATTGCAAACCTATCTCACGATTTACGGACACCACTTACTACGATTAGAGGTCATACACATTCATTGAATAAAGAAGAGCTCAGTACAGAAGGAGAACAATCTATTACGATCATTAATGATAAAATAGATTACCTTAGTCAGTTAATTGATAATCTCCTCTCGTTCACTCTCATTTCGTCTAACAAATACCCATACAATCCAGAGGAGATTGATATATTACGTATCATTCGTTCCTCCGTCGCTTCGTGGTATCCGATCTTTGAAAAAGACGGTTTTGAAATCGAAGTAAATTTACGTGAGCAGCAAGTACTATGGGTTGTTGATAAACAATGGTTTACACGCATACTTGATAATTTACTACAAAATATATACCGTCACGCACAAGCTGGTAAGTATGTAGGGATTAGCATCATAAATAAACAAGGAAAAGACATGCTCATCATTAAAGACAAGGGTCCAGGTATGAATGCTGAATCTCAGCATAAAGGTGCAAAAGTTGGACTGTCTATCGTCCACTTAATGCTACAAAAAATGGAAATCTCTGTATCACAAGTAAGCGATGAACACGGTACAATATTTTATCTTTCACAAAAATGACCATTTTAAGGATGACAGAACATTGTAGGGTGGACACATAGTTCCACCCTTTCTTTTCTAGAAGATATAAATGTCATTTTACGTAAAAGTCATCGTTCTACAGAAGAAAAGGTGCCACGAAATCTAGTTGTATTTTTTTAGTACGAAAAATAACAATCTATGCGAAAACAGCTTAATTTTATGAAAAGTTATATAAGGCTAAAATGAATAGCCAGCGTTTAAAACAAGATAAGGTGTATATGTATATATATCAAACAGTACCAAGTTATCTGTCTAGAAAATGGTTTTGCACCATATTTACAATATCTTAGTTAATCGTATTCATCATTGCTCCCTTACAATGCTCAAATTCATTTCTGCTATAATAATCTACACTTTGGTCACTTGGCCAAACAATAATAAACTCATATTTTTGTTCTTTTGCCCACTTATTAATCGTTGATAATAGTTTACTTCCTATACCTGTTCCTCTATAGCCTGGAACAGTGTATACATTGGTCATAAATACAAATGGATAAGTTACTCTCCCTGGCCTAGGCACTTTTTGTACAAGTTCTGTATATATATGTGAAACGATTTTCCCTTCAATTTCTACAACCCAAATAAACCACTCGTCACTTGCTAATGACTCTATTAAAAAGGACTCACACTCTGTGTGAAACTTACTATATTCACTATCTTGTATTTTTCCACTTACATCATCTTCTAATGTAAAATCCCATCTCATCTTTATTAATTGTTCAACATCTGTTGTTTCTGCAAGTCTAATATTCATATCGCTTCCATTCCTTTCACATAAAGTTCTTACTGTCTTGTTTAACTATATGTTATTGTGAAATTCTTTTTTATTTGCTAAATTTATACAGTAGTTAACGTAGGTGTACAGTTCAACCTTAAAAAATTGTGACACTAACATAATTGTCTATTATTATACCAACAATCTTATGACTATCTATCTAAGCAGTCTGCAAAACATTGTTTAGTTATCTATCTACTCGCATAACAATATCATAATTTTTCGTAAGGAGGACATATCTATGAATGACTTAAAGGGCAAGATTGCTATTATAACTGGAGCAAGTAGGCTTAAAGGAATTGGAGCTGCAATTTGTAGAGAATTAGCCAAAACAGGATGCCATATATTTTTCACTTATTGGACAGATTACGATAAAAGCATGCCTTGGAGCATCGAAATAGATGAACCATTGAAATTAAAAGAAGAGCTACAACAAAAAGGTATCAACGTGTCCTGTATGGAGTTGGACCTATCAAATCCTGATGCACCCGAGCTACTCTTAAATCAGGTCGTTGAACGACTTGGGTATCCTAATATTTTAATTAATAATGCTACATACTCTACGAATAACACGTTTGCTAATTTAACTACAAAAGAACTAGATCAACATTATAAGGTCAATATTCGCGCGACAACTTTATTGAGTATTCAGTTTGCACAAAAGTTTGAAAAACAATTTGGCGGAAGAATTGTCAACTTGACTTCAGGGCAATTTCAAGGGCCTATGCCTGGTGAATTGGCTTATGCAACGACGAAAGGTGCAGTTGACGCACTGACGATTACTCTCTCAGCAGAACTTGCGCCCTTAGGAATAACAGTAAACGCCGTTAATCCAGGCCCTACGGATACTGGATGGATGACAGAAAATATTAGGAATGACCTAAAACCATCATTTCCTTTCGGTAGAATAGGTGAACCTACTGATGTTGCCAAGACGATAAAATTTCTCGTAAGCGAAGAAGCAGCATGGATCACAGGTCAAATCATCCATTCAGAGGGTGGGTTTAGAAGATAATCTCATTAAAGACTCCTCTCTTAAATCAGGAGTAAGTCCCAGCTAAAAGCCAAAAAATATTAAAGTCATCATTTTTTTTCGTGATAATCCTTTGTTGCGGCATATTAGGTAGGCTACAAATGCTCCTATTTCCGCATGATAATCTATAAGAGATTTAATATTACTACTTTAATAGAAGGATAATCTAATAACAGATTTTTTGTAGTAAGGGAACGTGTATAAGATTTTTTTAACTTCAAACCAAGCCTTGATATCAAATGCACTTAAAAGAGACGGCCAGTTAGTTATTGATAATGTAGCTACAAGATTTGACATAAACCTCCTCCTTTAAAATAAAAACGACCTTAAAGGTCGTTTTTTTATTATTAATTTATAACTCAATAAGATCTTTTGATTTCAATGTCTCGAATAAATTAATCCATTTTTTTGAGATGATTTCGTTTGTAAATTTAAGTTCAATATTTCGTTTAGCTTTTAAGCCCATTTCTTTAATTTCATCCTGATTTTTTAGTGAAAATATAATTTTATCCGCAAGTTTTTCTATATTGTCTTTAGGGACAAGAAATCCGTCAATATTATTAGTTATAATATCTCTTGGCCCATAATTAATATCATAACTAATCACAGGGGTTTGATTAAGCATTGACTCCGCAATTACAAGGCCAAATGCTTCGGATTTTGATGTTAGAAGTGTCACAAGAGATTCATTATAAACCGAAGACACATCCTTGCTGTAACCTTTTATAAATACATTGGCATGCAGATTCATATGTGTAATCAATTTTATTAATCTTTCCTCATCAGCGCCATTTCCATATATATTCAACTTAGCATTAGGGAATTCATTAACTACTTTTGCAAAGGCCTTAATGGCATGGTCAATTTGTTTTATTTTGTCGTACCTAGCTACAATCGCTATTTCTTGAGAGTCATCTTTGACTATGTCATGATTTTTTTTAGTTATTGAGTTCGGTATTACATCAACATTTCCAAAATTGCCAAATTGATTAGTTATATCAATCTTGTGA
Source organism: Cytobacillus sp. IB215665 (assembly GCF_033963835.1). NCBI lineage: Bacteria > Bacillati > Bacillota > Bacilli > Caryophanales > Bacillaceae > Cytobacillus > Cytobacillus sp. IB215665. The sequence goes on along the minus strand of NZ_JAXBME010000005.1, from coordinate 140,448 downwards.
TCTTCAGATAAGACAACCAATGAGTCTAAATCAATCAAATTTGTCAATATTTTTCTATGCTTCTCTTTTATCTCACTTCCGAATGTGTAAGGCTCTTGAAAATGGTTTGTGTGCAAAGGGTAAATTCTAAAAGCTAATGCTTTATCCATCGATAAAATTTTATCTGCAGACCCTATGCCATCGCATATTACAAACGGTTTGCTTTCTTCTTTTTCGCAGATCTCATTCAACCAACGTGAATGCAATTCTATGTTATTTTTAAACAAAGAAGCACGGTTAGTATTACGTGTAAATAGAAATTGCTGTTGAAGATTCCCTTTCTCAGGATTAAACCACTTATTTAAATAAGTAAATCCGTCTTCTGTTTTGAAAATAACTTGATGCTGTTTATTGGTATTTACATTAAAGAATATTATTTTTTCGATATAACCTTTCTTATTAAATATTTCTCGTGATGTTCTGTTTCTTTGATTGTCAAAGTAATCTATATGGCTTAATGTGAAATCTTTGTTCCATTTTTTATATTTGACATATACTCCATCTTTAAAGTATCTAGCGTAAAATTTTGCCTGTAACTCATCCGATTGGATGTCGTATCCCTTTTCGTAAATATCTGAAGCTTCACCATAATACCTTAGTTGTTCATCAGAAACTCCACCTCTTGTATTAAGATCTTTATAATAATCATAAACATTTAGAATACCGACTTTATCTGACAATCGCCCTATTTTTCTTAGTTCTTCGGAGATAGACTGATATCTATTGTTATCATCTAAAGTTACAAGGCTTACATTATATCCTTTTTCCGCTAATGCTCTAGAGCGATTAAGCATTACAGACGTCATTCCTCCGCGTTCAACTTCGATATTATGGACTACCATTAAAACTTTCTCTTTAGGTAACAGAAGAACCCCTCCTTATAAACTTTGCGCTAAACTAGTTACACAAATATATTTATCCTTCAAGCAAATTCTTTAATATTACTACGTCTTTATCATCTTTACTTGTTATAGTTATTTTATACTGGTCATCTTTAATAGTCTTCCTGATATCTTCTGAGTTAATGAAACTTTGCACCTCATTTGGTATGTCTGCCACTAACTCTTCAAACTCTGATTCATCTGACGATCTAATTTTCCAATACAATACTCTTTGCTATAAATAATTAATAAAAGAGACCAAATTCTTCCTTGTCTTCATCAATTACATTATATTCTATAATTTTTTCCTTTTTAATTCTAGCAGATTTGACTTAGTTTTTATCTCGCTCTGTAAATTTTGAATACTGTTCTGAATTTGGAGATTGTATTAATTTTTCATGGTATCCTTAATCCATAACGCCTGATCTAAAATTGAAGATAAAAGCCATATTAGTATTCTTTCTTCGTCAACATTGTATTTATCAAATATTGTGAGAACATCCTCTATTTGGTTTTCTATTTTTTTTCAGAAGATTCCTAGCTTTAACTCTAATTGATAAATCTATATTATTTTCGCAATGTCTGTTATTTTCGTATTAAGAAGTAAACACCCACACAACTAGCGTTCGTGGCATCTTTTCTTCTGTACAACGATAGCTAACAATATAAAACCACTTTTTATGTTACTAATTTGATAGCAAGAGCAACAAAGTTTAGGAAAAAACCCTTAGTATATTATGAAGCAGATATCTTTTACTCTTTAATCCTGTAACAGCAGAGTTACAACAAATATTAATCAGCAATTTCTTTTTCACATTTCTTATTGTAATCAGCAATTCTTAAAGAATTTCTTAAGTTTTATCGGCGACTATTTATGTCAACTGATACTCTTTTTACATTAGCATATTCTTTTTCCTTCCTCGTCTATAAGAGTATGATAAGAACAAACTACTAAAAGGGCTGACTTAGATATGAAAAGGATTGTACTCGTTGGTGGAGGTCATAGCCATCTCCACTGTGTGAAAAACCTAAAGACAACAAAACAACTTGATATTGAATGGGTTCTAGTTTCTAGCTCTAGATATCAGTATTACTCTGGTATGTTTTCAGGTTTTGTAGAAGGATTATATGAAGAATCAGACATAAGAATTGATTTATTACAATTATCGAAATGGGTGGGTATTCAATTTAAAGAAGAAACAATAAGCTCCGTTGACCCTATTAACAATACTCTTTACTCAGCAAGTGGGCAAACGATTTCTTATGATTACGTTTCCTTTGATATCGGCTCCTTAAATATCAATCCCAATATACCAAATCTAGCTAACAATAGTATTGCAGTTAAGCCGAATCATCTTTTCCCTAAACATATAAATGATTTACGCGATAGTAAGCATCCAGTTATTGTCGGAGGTGGGGCATCTGGTATTGAAATAGCTCTATCATTGTTAGCATGGAAAAAAAAATATACCCCTAATGACAGTGAAGTCACGTTAGTTCATTCATCTCCCCTACTCCATTCTGCTGGGGAAAGGTCATCAAAGATCATAACAGAATTGGCATATAAATCTGGATTAAATGTAGTTAGTGATGAAAGTATAACCACAGTAACAAAGGAAAACTTAATTACACAAAAAGGAAATAGAATCAGTTACTCTCACTTAATATATTTAGGGGGACCTCAAGCTTCACCATTATTTAGAAATTCATCCTTACCGACAGATTCTTCGGGTTACATGCTCGTAAAAAGCACATTACAGAACATAAGATATCCTCATATATTTGGGGCAGGTGACTGTATTTCTATCGAATCAGACCCAAATATACCTAAAAATGGTGTAACCGCTGTTAGACAAGGTCCGCTATTATGGAGAAATCTTAACCGTATTCTACAGAAGAAGGATTTACTTGAATATCAACCTCAAAGAAATTATTTAGCATTAATATCTATTGGCAATCATCATGCGATGTTAACTTATAGTACATTTGCTATTTCAGGGAAGTGGACATGGTATGTAAAGAATTGGATTGACCGCCGATTCATGAATAAATTTCAATCTTAATTTCTGTTTTAAAGATACAGTAATAATAATTTGATTTTTTCAGTATCAAGGTGTTGAAAAACCCAGTATAAGTTGTACAACTGACGCTTTCCCCTCAATTTGGTACATTTTAAACAAAATTTAAACTAACAGTTCCTCTCGTTTTAACCTACGGTGTGTAGGATGAAAGACGAGGTGATCATAATGAGTGAATATATTATTCAAACGACAAATTTAACGAAACGCTTCAAAGGAAGAATCGCAGTTGATCGAGTAAATTTAGAAATAAAACCTGGAGAAATTTATGGATTTTTAGGACCAAATGGCGCAGGAAAAACAACTACCATCCGAATGCTCTTAGGATTGATGAAGCCTTCTTCAGGGTCAATTTTTTTATTCGGACGACATCTAAAACAAGATAAGCTTTCAGTCCTTAGAAAGACTGGCTCTCTTGTTGAATCTCCATCTTACTATGGCCATTTAACTGGCTATGAAAATTTGGAAGCTGTGCGAAGAATTCTTGACGTACCAAAAAAGAGAATTGACGAAGTCCTTTCAATTGTACGTTTAACAAAGGATGCAAAAAGGGCTGTGAAAGGCTACTCTCTTGGAATGAAGCAACGATTAGGGATTGCTACTGCATTATTAGGGAATCCCGAATTACTTATTTTGGATGAACCTACTAACGGTCTTGATCCTTCAGGTATTTTAGAAATTCGCGAGTTAATCAAAAATATGCCGAAAGAACATGGAATCACCGTTCTCGTTTCTAGCCACCTACTTAGTGAAATTGACCAAATGGCAACACAAGTTGGTGTCATTTCAAAAGGCTCAATGATTTTTCAAAATCCTATTGAAACATTAAGGCAACGGGCAAAGAGTAAAATGCATGTTGCAGTTAGTGACGCTAATATAGCTTACCGCACAATGCTAGCAAATGGATATACAGTTGAACAAAATGATTCAGCACTATTATTTGACAACATAACGGATTTTCAAATTGCACATATCATTAAAACACTCGTACATGAAAATGTATCAATTTATCGTGTAGAGGAAATAAAAAAATCATTAGAAGATATCTTCCTCGAACTCGTTGGGGAGGCTGGTAGCCTATGATCGCAAAAGTATTATCTTCAGACCTGTTAAAAGTACGAAAAAAAATGATATGGTTTCTCATCTTTTTAGGTCCGTTTGGTGTTATAGCCTTACAAGCGGTAAACTTTGGGGTACGCTATGACTATCTTACAAATTATTATGCCGCTGATTTATGGGGAGGGTTCCTAGAAAATATTCAGCAATTAGCTACGCCAACATTAGTGCTAGGAATTGCTATAATTACGTCGATGATAGCTAATATAGAGCACCAAGTGAATTCATGGAAGCAGCTTTTAGCTTTACCTGTTTCACGAATTACCGTTTTTTCTTCAAAATTTTATTTATCAGCCATGCTCTTATTCATGTCTTGTTTACTATTAGCCGTAGGCTCAATCATTCTTGGTTTTATATTAAAATTTGGAATGAGTATACCTTATATAAAACTCTTAAAAGTATCCTTTTATCCATTTTTCGCAGCACTGCCGATTTTAACTTTGCAGATTTGGTTATCAATTGTATTCAAAAATCAAGCAATACCTTTAACTATCGGTATTTTAGGTGGCGTACTATCGATGTATTCTATCGTGCTGCCTGACTGGTTTTTTTGGAAATGGCCAATGCTTATCAATGATTGGAGTAAGGTAGAATACACTGTTTTAGCAGGTATATTAGTAGGTATGGTTATTTTTGTGCTTAGCCTTATTGATTTTGGGCGAAGGGACGTGAATTAAGTGAAAGCATTTAATAATATTCTACGCTCTGAATGGTTAAAGCTTAGAAAATCACCGATTTGGTTACTTATTTTTGTAAGTCCTGCACTTGCCTTTATTACAGGCTTATTAACACCGATAGAAATTCCAGGCGCAGACTGGTTCTATACACTTAGTATGATGACGATTGTTCATGCATTGTTATTTCTACCGTTATTAACTGGTATATTTGCAGCGTTCGTTTGTCGTTATGAGCATGTTGGAGATAGTTGGAAACAACTTTTAGCCTTGCCCGTTTCTCGGACAAACGTATATATGTCAAAGTTGCTATTAGTAATGATTATACTGCTCGTTACACAGCTGTTATTTTTAATAGCTTTACTTGCTGTCGGTCAAATAAGAGGTTTTGATCATGCGATTCCTTGGGACATGTTGCTTCGTGGGGTACTTGGTGGTTGGATCGCAACATTCCCCCTAGCTGCTTTACAAATATTTGTATCTATTGCATGGGCTAGCTTTGCTGCTCCGTTGGCAATAAATGTAATTTTTACAATACCAAATATCTTAATCATTCAATCAAAATACGGACCTTATTACCCTTGGGCCCAACCCATTTTAGCAATGTTACCGAGTGGTGATACTACATTTGGTGTATTAAACTTCTCCTTAGTAACGTTGTTATTTGTTATATTAGGTAGCTTTCTTGCATTTTTCGTTAGCGGTTTAACATATTTCAATAAAAAAGCGATCTAAGAGATTTATAAATACAGGATTGAACAAGGCTTGAGCAATTTCTATTAAGAAAGACCACACACACCAAACACTGATTATAATAATGTAGGCTCATTAATTCGTGTTTGGTGTTATGTGATCCAATCGTTTCAGTTTAATCAAACGTTTGTTTAAATTACCTATGCAAGCTGTCTACGAACTCTTTTCTTATAGATTGAATATGCAATGAAGTTTGCTGGGAAAATAAATATGCTAGAATGTGTATTGAAATGGAGTAATTGCTCTTGGAATTCCATTTCATCATAAAATTCTCCTTGAGAAAGTTTTTTCTCCTTCTTTTCCTCCTCTATCTTTTTGAAATAAGCATACTGAATTGGAATCATTACAACATTGATTATAAGTAATAATGTAGCCATAATAATTATGAATAGCATCGAATCATTCATTGAACCAACCTCCAACAGTATATTTATAATACATCTCATATACGTGCCAAACAGTCAAAGAGTTTCATTTTCTTATATAATTTTCCAAATAAATTTATACACGATAATATCTTTAGTAATTAAACAAAAATAACAGCAAAACGGCGGTTTTGTCACTTAGATGAAGATTTCACAAACACGAATTTATACGTATTGTTACTAATAATAATTATTATGTGAATATAGCCTTACCCTCTATAAATAACTCCATTTCCTCTAAGAGGCAGTTTACTATTAATCTCATGGTAGGGCGATTGTTGAAGTTAATTTAATTTAGGATTCTCCTTAATTAAAAGGTGACTCTAGTAACAGTTTCCCAAACCCTTTTTGCTGTAAGTTGGATTTGTGTCTTTGTAACCAAGAGCCACCTTCTATTATTATCCCTGTTTAACGCATGAAAATGTATATACTAATCCCCCATTGTTGCATTCGACAAATTAACAGAAATTCCTGCCATTTTTTCATAAAATCCTTTTTTCTCTAATAGTGATTCATGTGTCCCTTTTTCTAGGATACGACCATTATTTAATACCAAAATTTGATCAGCCTTACTAATAGTATTCAGTCGATGAGCAATAATAAAGCTTGTTCTACCATTCATTAATCGCTGTAGTGCTTCTTGTATTTTAATTTCTGTAATCGTATCGATGCTACTTGTTGCTTCATCTAAAATTAAGATAGATGGATCTGCTAGAATCGCTCGGGCAATAGATAATAACTGTTTTTGCCCTTGACTTATTCCAGAACCGTCCTGTGTTAATATTGTCTCATATTGTTGTGGTAATCGTTGAATAAAGGAATGAGCATTTGCCAAAACTGCAGCCTGTTCAACTTCTTCATCAGTTGCAGTTAGCCTTCCATAACGAATATTTTCTCTTATTGTTCCTTCAAATAAAAATGGATCCTGTAATACAAAGCCCATATTACGTCGTAAGCTCGCTCTATTTACAGTCGTTACATCTCGATCGTCAATTAAAACCTTCCCCTTATCCACATCATAAAATCTCGATAGTAAGTTAATAATTGTTGATTTCCCAGCACCTGTAGGACCGACAAGGGCAACTGTTTCACCAGGAGTGACAGCAAAGCTGACATCAGTTATCGTGTTTTCAGCTTCTTCATACGAAAAAGAAACATTGCAAAAATCCACTTTACCTTGAATAGACTGTAGATGGGTCAAATTTGTCCCTTTGACTTCTTCTTCATCTTCGTCTAATACCTCAAACACTCGCTCTGCACCCGCAACAGCTGATAATAGTGTGTTAAATTGGTTTGCTAAGTCATTTAAGGGACGAGTGAATTGTCTTGAATATTCCGTAAAAATAACAATTGTACCGATAGAAATCATACCATTTAGTGCAAATAAACCACCGATTCCTGCAATCAAGGCGAAGCTTAGATTGTTTAGGACATTCATTACTTTAGGAATAAAACCTGAATAAGTTTGGGACCAAAACGCTGTCCCTTTTAATCTCTCGTTTTTAACCATAAATTCAGAAATGACTCGTTCTTCTTGAGAAAAAGACTTAACGATTCTTTGTCCAGATATGATTTCTTCAATGTATCCATTTAAATCACCTAGATTTCGTTGCTGCTCTTTAAACACTCTTCTCGTTCTCTTTGTAATCCACCTCATCCCAATAATTAACAAAGGGATAATTGTCATCGTGATCAACGTAAGCAATGGACTTAGCCATATCATAACTGAAACAGTTCCGATTAGCGTAAGTATACTCGATGAAATTTGAATAACTGAACTATTTAACGTTGAGCTCACATTTTCAATGTCATTCGTTACCCTACTCATAAGCTCACCATGCTGGCGTTTATCAAAATATGGGATTGGAAGCTTATGGAGATGTTCAAAAAGCTGATTTCTCATCGTATAAACTGTTTGTTGCGCGATACCAATCATCCAATAGTTTTGTAATAATAGCGCTAAAGATCGTAATACATATATAACTGCTAAGCCGATTAATAACTTTATAAAACCTTCAGTATTTGACGTATTAATATAATCATCAATCGCTACCCCTAATAAAAATGGTCCTATAATTGCAAGGCTTGAGCTTACAACAACCATAAATAATACTAACGAGAGTAAGCTCTTTTTATAAGATAAGTACATCCAAACCCTTTTTAATGTTGTTAACCATTGTTGTGGCTTCTTTTTAGATGATTGAACTTGAGTTGCTTTGTCATTTTGTTCATCAATTCTTTTATATTGGAAAGGCTTAGTTAGTTGCTTGAGCATCATAAAGCGCCTCCTTTCCAAGCTGTGAATGAACAATTTTGTTATAAAGCTCTGAATAAGCTAATAAATACTTATGATTCCCCTCTTGTATGTTACCCTGTTCATCTATTAGTAAGATTTTATCTGCTTGCTTAGCAGTACTAATTTTTTGAGTAATGACTAATGTAGTGCAAGCATATGTTTTTAACGCTCTTAATAATTTTGACTCAGTATGTACATCCAGCGCACTCGTACTATCGTCTAATAACAAGATTTTAGGTCTCCTTACAAGTGCCCTTGCAATGGAAATCCGCTGCTTTTGGCCACCTGATAAGTTTATTCCTTTTTGACCTAGTTCTGTTTCATACTTATTCGGAAGCTCCCAAATCGTCTCATGAATTTGAGCGTGTTTAGCTGCTTCAATGATTTCATCCATAGAAGCATCTTCTTTCCCCCAGCGTATATTCTCTTTAATTGAACCTGTAAATAATAATACATCTTGAGGAACGACCCCTATGCTTCTGCGGAGATGTTCAAGCCTCATCGTTTTTATATCGTGATCATCTATAAAAATACTGCCCTTACTCACATCGTAAAGACGGGGAATAAGCTGAATAATAGATGTTTTACCTGAGCCAGTTGCCCCTAAAATGGCGACTGTTTCTCCAGGATTTACTTCAAAGGATATATTCTGTATAACTGAATCTTGCTTTTCTGGATATTGAAATGAAACATTGTTAAAAGCTACTTTTCCTGCTCTTATTTGCAATGACGAATTCGTATCAGATGAATTCACGACATCAATATCTGTTTGAAGCACTTCTGTAATACGTTCAGCAGATGCACTTGCACGTGAGAAAGCCATAATGATAAACGAGAATACCGATAGAGCAGCTGTAATTCGCGTCGCATAGTTAACAATTGCAACAACTTCTCCGACCGCTACATCTCCTGCAATTACACCAGTATTCCCATACCAAAGAACAGCAATTACACTAATATTCATAACTAAAAGTAAGATTGGCACGGTTATTTCTAGTAACCTAAACACTGCTGCTGTCTCGCCTCTTAACTCAGCGCTAGCACTTGAGAATCGATCCGACTCGTAATCTTTTCTTACATAAGCTTTAATCAATCTCATACCAGCTAAATTTTCCCTCATTACTCTATTTACAGTGTCTAGCTTTTTCTGCACAGACTGAAATAAGTGCCACCCTCTTCTCATAACCCAAAGAAGAAAGATGAACAATACCGGCACACTTGCTAAAAAAATAAGAGCTAGCTTCACATTCACAATGAGCGCCATAATCGTTCCACCGATAATTAATAACGGTGCACGTAACATAATTCGCAAGCTCATAAACACTGTGTTTTGCACTTGTGTTACATCATTCGTCGTACGGGTAACGAGTGATGATGTCGGAAACTTATTAAAGTTAGCAAATGAAAAAGACTGAACTTTTTTAAACAATTCCTGCCTCACATCGTAGCCGAAGCTCTGACCCACATGCGCAGCATAGAATGTATTAATAATTCCTGATATAAAAGCGATAAACGATAACCCAATCATTAATCCGCCCCACTTCAACACGACAGTCATATCCTGTTGTAGAATCCCATCATCAATAATTTTCGCCATCAACAACGGTTGCCATAGCTCTACTATTAACTCAGTAAGCATAAGCAACAGTGCAATGATAACTGGGAGACGGTACGGTTTAAGAAATGATAGCACTCTTGGCATAAATAATCCTCCATACATTACAAATCCGATTTAAGTTCTATCATACCTTTTCTATCTAAATTTTTAAATTATTTTGGATTGGAATGCTTATTGAAAAAATGTAGATAACAAGGGAGTTGTTAAGGTTCCATTTGTTTTATGTTACTATTGGTAAATAATGAGTGGTCACCTGTCATTAATAGGCACAAGGAAATGAACCTTCTACAATGTAAATGTGGATGTAGCCGTTAAAATAAATATCCGAACAAAAAAGTAAGCACACTAACATTAGCTTCTCTTAGAATTGTAAAACTAATCGTCAATATACTGGAGTGAAGATGATGGAACCCAAACTAGACATAGCAACAAAAGCTGATGCACAAGCTATTTTTGATATACAAATAGCTGCATTTACACCATTATTACAGAAGTATAAAGATTATGAAACAAACCCTGCAAACGAAAAAATTGATCGAGTAATTACAAGAATTACCGATCATAACAGTAGATTTTATAAAATCAACGTCAATCAAACACTAATTGGTGCGACATGTATAGGTTGGAAAGAAGAAACACGATTTTGGATAAGCCCTATGTTTATTCTCCCAACTTATCAGGGAAATGGGATTGCTCAAAAAACATTACAGTTAATTGAGCAAATGTACCCTCAAGCAAAGAGCTGGGAATTATCAACGATCCTAGAGGAAAAGCAAAATTGTTACTTATATGAAAAAATGGGCTATACAAAGACAGGTTTACACAAAAAAATAAACGATAACTTAACACTAGTTTATTATAAACGGGTAGTTTAATAGATTGAAGGGATAAGGAAGCGTATTTCATTTATGGAGTAGCTAAACACTTAGCTATTAGAAGCGATTCATACTTAAGCACATTAGAAATCTATTTAATAATCCAAACAAGCTAAGGCAAAGCTTTATAGAATTCAACGAGGTTGAACCATGAATTCAACTCGTTGAATTCTAGTGTTGGCTACTTTATATATGTATTTCAATTATTTCACAGAAACATCTCTAGACACCATATCTAATTCATCAAGATGATTTTGTGACAATTTAAATGTTAGTGCGCCAATATTTTCTTGTGCATGATGTTTTTTTGTTGCACCAGGGATGGCAACGATCGTTTCCCCATGAAAGTGGATGAGCCAATTTAAAGCAACTTGACTTGGTGAGACATTGTATTCATCAGCTAACTTATCAAGCAAATCAATCAGTGGTTTCGTTCTTTCAAGTGTAGATGTTTTGAAAGAAGAAAAGTGTTTGCGTGGCCCCGACATATTTTTAATTAAATCTGGATTTTTATGAAATTTCCCTGTGAGTAGCCCTTGCTCTAACGGAGAATACGCAATAAGTGTGATACCTAGTTCCTTAGCAGCATCCAATATACCGTTCTTCTCAATTCTCCTGTCTAATAAGCTATATTTGACTTGATTAGAAACGAGTGGAAAACCATGTTGATCCAATACTTTATGTGCTTCCCTCATTTTCTCTTCATTAAAATTACTTACACCCGCATGACGGATTTTCCCACTTTTCAGCAACTCAGCCATTTCATCCATTTCAGCTTTAACACTAGAAAAAGAAAATGGTTGATGAACCATATATAAATCTATCTTTCTCCCTTTTAACGCCTTCAGCCTCTCATCAATTGTTTTCGTAATTGATTTTGCAGTACGCATAGCAGGCCACCATTTTGTAGCAATCAATGCATCTTTCGCCTTGTCTCCAAGACCATTCAATGCATCAGCAAGTCCTTCCTCTGACTTCCCTTTCCCATACACCTCTGCTGTGTCAAACCAATTAATACCGCCCTCTAAACTAATTTTTACGATCTCTTGGATCTCTTCTTTTTCTAACACTGGCCAAAAACGACCTACCATGCCATTACCTTTACTAAATTGCCAAGTACCAAGTCCCAGTGCAGAAATCTCCAGATTCGATTTACCTAATTTACGAAGCGGAATCATTATACTTTCCACTATATTCACCACCCCAATACTGGATATATTTGCTTATTATCATATCATTTAGATATGGTCGTGTATACTATCAACCCTTACCAATCAGCATTCTCATATGCAATTATGAAAAATTTAATAAATAATCTTGTTAGATGTAGCTGTTTTACTAAGATAGCTCTTTTACTAGCCATGCTGCGCCGTTTTCTCTATTAAGCAAATTATTAAACATACTAGCACTGCATGAATAAGAAACGTGCTTCCTAAAAATATATTCATATACAAAAAGAAACAGAACTAACGAGTCTGTTTTTATGGTTCTTTTCGGAATGTTTTTTGCTATTTTCTCTAAGAAATGAATGTATGTTGGTTTTATGAGAGACCTCAATAATGGTAAAAGTAGATGCCACAAACACTAGATGGATACATACTTATATCTTAGAACGTAAGCAACAACCAATGCGAGAGCCAATATATATTTATTACATAGCTACTATTTTGAGTAGCCTGATCTATTTAATGTAAGTTTTGATTTTCTAATTACTTGATTGATTACTTCCGAAAACACAAGGCCAATGGCAATAGCACCTGAAATCATAAATGCCTTAGCTGCTAAATTTATTGCAGTATTATAATCATTTTGAACAAAATTCCTCATTGCATCATAGGCTAACCCACCTGGTACTAAAGGGATAATTCCAGATACGATAAAAACAATAATTGGTGTTTTATACATTCTGGAAAAAATCTGACTCATTACAGCAACTACAAACGATGCTACAACTGTTGAAAATACTGAATCGATATCATTATCCGTTAACAAGACATAAATGATCCATCCTAACATCCCAACAAAGCCACACTTAATCAACGATTTTCTTGGAACATTAAACATAATGCCAAAGGCTGCTGCTGCAACAAAACTTGTTACAAGTTGTTCTATAATCATTCTTACAGCCCCTTTCTAAAAGATCATAAACACCACTGCTATCCCCGAACCAATTGCAAATGCAGTTAATAAGGCTTCTGCACTTTTTGCTAAGCCTGACATGAGGTGACCAGCCATTAAATCTCTTACAGCATTCGTTAAGAGCAAACCAGGAACTAATGGCATAACTGAACCTATTATAATTTTATCGAGTTCATACCCAAGCTCAATTTGCACAAACAATAAAGCTAACAAACCAATAATGACTGAAGATGTGAACTCAGCAAAAAACTTTATGGGGACTAGCCTATGTAAATAAATCACAAAAAACAAGCCCACACCACCAGCAATAAATGCTGGTATGAAATCTCGCCACTCTCCGTCAAACATAATTAAAAAGCAACCGCTGGTAAAAGCTGCAGCTAAAATTTGCACAAAAAATGGAAAAGCTACATTGGACTGTTCTATTTCTCTTAATGATTGATATGCCTGCTCAATAGTTAATTCACCACTGCTAATTTGCCTTGAAATACTATTAACTAAAGTAACTTTATGCAAATCTGTCGTTCTTTCAGAAATTCTAACTAGTTTAGTCTTAGTCGGATCTACCCCTTCAATTGATAAAATGATGACAGTTGGAGTAACAAAGCTATGTGATTCCTTCACATCAAAAGCTCTTGCGATACGCGTCATTGTATCTTCAACCCGATATGTTTCAGCTCCACTTTGTAACATTATTTTTCCTGCAAGTAGACATACTTCCATAATGTCATACGTCTCATTTATTTGATTATTCATTTCCATTCTCTCCAATAAAAGAAGCGTAAGCACCTTCAATTCCACCTAAATACGAGACCTCGTCCTCTGATGACAACGGTGGTATGTTGCCATCCTGCCTCTCCCCAGTAATGCCCTATAATCGCATTACACCTGCAGGCGCTGGAATTGGTGAAGTCCCCCCGAGTGGAACGTGCCCGAACTAAATATCGTATCTTGTATCGTTAATTTAATTAAAAATTTATACTTTATAATACTGTTTACACGTAAGTATCATCATTTGTTTTTCAAGTTTAAATGAAAAACATACATAAAATCAACATCATACTAAAATTAATTGTTAAAAACAAAACAAGCAGATCCTATCAGGGTCTGCTTCTCATCTCTGTTACCCTAACGCTACGTCCAAAATCATCATGACGACAAAGCCACCCATTAGTCCAAGTGTAGCCAAATCTGTGCTGCCAGATGATTGAGATTCTGGAATAAGTTCTTCAACGACAACAAAAATCATCGCACCTGCTGCAAAAGCTAACGCATATGGAAGAATAGGTTGAACGAGTAAAACTGCTGCTGCACCAATGACAGCTGCAATCGGCTCAACAATTGCTGAGAGCTGTCCGTAATGAAATGCTCGTGCCCTAGACATCCCTTCCCCTCTTAATGGAACTGAAAGAGCAGCTCCTTCCGGCATATTTTGAATACCAATTCCTATTGCAAGACCAATAGCACCAATTAAAGATGCTTCACCAATCCCCAACGAAGCAGCACCAAAAGCTACACCTATCGCAAGACCTTCAGGGATGTTATGTAACATTATAGCTAAAAATAACAGTGTAGATTTCTGAAACTTCGTTTCAGGGCCTTCTGCTTTTTCTTTTTTCTCACCTAAATGCAAATGTGGCACGATAAAGTCTAATAACCGTATAAACAACCCACCTAGTAAAAAACCAATGGCTGGTGCTAACCAAGGAATTTGACCATTCTGTTCACTAAATTCAATCGATGGAGCTAATAGTGACCAAAAAGATGCAGCAATCATTACACCAGCTGCAAAACCTAACATCATATTTAAAATATGCTTATCAATTTTTCTAAAAAAGAAAACTGTCGCTGCTCCTAGCGCAGTTAACCCCCATGTAAGCATGCCACCTAATAACGCTTGTACCGTTGGATTTAATGAACTAAACCAATCCAAAAACATGATAATCAGTCCTTTCAACCCATAAAAAATTCGACTCAAATCACTAAAAATAGACAATTATTCTTAACTTAAATTATACACCCTTCACTGTCTATTTTAAAATGCAGACCATTGGCTAAGGCTATTTTCTTAAGCTTTGTTCCTTTTTTCACATATATTTTAAGTAACAGAATGTGTGCTATGCTTTTAATAATCTTTAGAGAAGAAGCCAAGAAGAATATTTATATCCATGTTTAGCTCAAATTACGTAAAATAATTAATGCAAAACAGCCTAAAAAAAGAAACTTCTCTATATAATTGAGAAGTTTCTTTATTACCTTAAGATGATACTGAATGTTGCTGAGTAATTTTATTTTTTCGTCCTTCAAATAATGTAGCTATTATTGCTATTACTAGAAAGATACTGGATATTTGGAACAATGTAGCTATATCAAAAAACGTTGCTAAAATACCAAATACTAATCCACCTAAACCAATACCAAGGTCAATAGCTGAAAACAGCATTCCATTCGCTACACCTCGACGATTAGGAGGTGTTTTAGATAACGTCCACGATTGTAATGTTGGAATTAATGATCCAAAACCAATTCCAAATAAGATACCTGAAATAATAATAAATAAATTAGAGTAAGCCATTGATAGTACCCATAACCCAATAAAGGTTAACGTAAGACAGCTTAACACAATTCCCATTGGACCATTTTTATCAAACCATTTTCCAGCAATTGGACGAGAAATAGTCGCCATTATCGCATTAAACAAATAAAATAGAAAAATTTGATCTATACCACGTTCTTCCCCAAATATGACGATAAATGTTACAACAGAACCGTAGCCAAATGTTGCTATGATAGTTATAAAAGCTGGATACCAGCTAGATTTTTCAACTAATGAGCCCAAATAAGAAAACTTTAAGTCTTCTTTTTTTGTTGCTTTAACTGTATCTGGAGTTTGGTAACGAATAAGAAATAATAAACAAATAGAGATAAGTCCTAATATTGCAGAAATATATATTAGGTTAGAAAATGATGTAACTTGAAATAAATAAATTCCTAGACTTGGAGCGATAATCATTCCAAGCGTAATAGAAAGGCCAAAATATCCTAAACCTTCCCCTAAACGAGAACTAGGTACAATATCTGAAGCTACCGTTCCATTGACCGTTGTAGACCATCCCCAAGCAAGCCCGTGTAAAAACCTAAAAACCAAAAAAAGGACAACTAATTGAGATACTGGATATAGTAACGTAACTATTAATAAAGAGATGACACCTATTATCACAAGTGACTTTCTCTCCTTATATTCAAGCATATACCCAATAAACGGTCGACTCAATACAGCACCTATTGAAAACAACGCTGTAACTAAGCCAATTTCTAATCCTGACGCACCTATTGACTTAATATATGGAGGTAACGTTGGAATCAACATTTGAAACGACATGAAAACAAATAAGTTACCTAACATAAGCATAATATACGATTTAGTCCATAAAGGCTCTTTAGCTTTCATCACTTCATCCCTCCCCCAAAACTTATAACGATTTATAACCAAAAAAAGATACTCCCTTTATCAAGATTGTTGTCGCAACAAACCCAAGAACGAGAGCAATTTTTTTATCGTAATATTCATTTTACACCTAAATAATAATAAAACTCTAACACTTATAAACAATTAAATCAAATTTGCGGTCTGACCTCCATTGCATTTACCAAGTGATGTGTGATAGTTACATATAGAAGAAATGATAGATGTTGTCATCGACTGTTTTCGAGGATAACTTTCATATAGACTAGTTGTTCTTTTAGCGACTTGTATTTTTATAGAAAACCAACAATTCTAAAGTCGGCAAGTTATTGTAAACATAAATTTTTAAACCCCAAATTAATTATAATCTCAACAAAGCCTACAAAATAAGCATAAATAAATACCAGCTTGTTTTCTCATTTAAAAGAAAACATCCGCTAAAGAATCCTTATTAGTGCTTGGAATCGTCATTATGGTAAGATGAAAATATACATGAAAAGGGGATGATAGTTAATGTTGAAGAATGAAATGATCGAACGATTTACTTCTTACGTAAAAGTGGACACTCAGTCCAATGAAGAGAGTCAAACATGTCCTTCAACTCCTGGTCAGCTGACACTTGCTAATATGTTAGTAGATGAACTAAAGGAAATTGGTATGGAGGAAGTTTCAATTGATGAAAATGGTTATGTTATGGCTACCCTCCCTTCTAATACTAATAAAGAAGTGCCAACGATTGGTTTTTTAGCACATGTGGATACTGCAACTGACTTTACAGGTACAGGTGTAAAGCCACAAATTGTTGAAAACTATGATGGAAACGCTATTGTTTTAAATGAAAAATTACATATCACACTTTCTCCAAAGGACTTTCCTTATCTAGCTGACTACAAAGGACATACACTCATTACAACAGATGGTACGACTTTACTAGGTGCTGATAACAAGGCTGGTATTGCAGAAATTATGACCGCAATGGCTTATTTAATTAAGCACCCAGAAATCAAACATGGTAAAATTCGAGTAGCATTTACACCTGATGAAGAAATTGGTAGAGGACCTCATAAGTTTAATGTTGATGCATTTAATGCTACATATGCTTATACGATTGACGGAGGGCCACTAGGAGAACTTCAATACGAAAGCTTTAATGCAGCAGGAGCAAAAGTTAAAGTAAAAGGAAACAATATACATCCAGGCTCTGCCAAAGGAAAAATGGTCAATTCAGCTAAAATTGCAATGGAGTTTAATCGACGCCTTCCAAAAGAGGAAGCACCAGAATACACAGATGGATACGAAGGGTTTTACCATCTCATTTCCATTGAAGGAGACGTTGAGCACACTGTATTAAATTATATTATCCGTGACTTTGATAGAGAAAAATTTAATGCTAGAAAAGCTATGATTCAAAAGATTACTGATGAACTCAAAGCGGAATATGGAAATGACAATATTGTTTTAGAAATGAATGATCAATATTACAACATGAGAGAAAAAATTGAACCCGTTAAAGAAATCATTGACATTGCACATGAAGCAATGGAAAAGCTTGAAATTAAACCAATTATAGAACCAATTCGTGGTGGTACGGATGGTTCGCAACTCTCATACATGGGACTGCCTACACCTAATATCTTTACAGGTGGTGAAAACTTCCACGGTAAATATGAGTTTATCTCGGTGGAAAATATGCTTAAAGCAACAAATGTAATTGTAGAAATAGCCAAATCATTTGAAGAAAAAGCTAAATAAATGCATTATTAAGCGAGCAAAAAAGCTTCTACTTCGTATAATTACAAAGTAGAAGCTAGTTTTTTAAAATCACTATCTCGTGAATATGAGTATCCTCCTTACATAGCAGAAAAGCAAGTATGCCATTTATAGGCTGACTACCAATCCCATTATTTTACTCGCACTGTATAAATTCAATTAATTCACCGTCCAAGCCACTTACAAAGACCGTTTGCCATCCATTATCCAATTCCAATGGACCTTCTACAATCTTGATTTCATTCTCATTTAGCCAAGCAATAATATTGTGTATGCTTTCAACTTCAAACGCAAAATGAATATCGTCACTAGAAGATGCCCGTTCATTTTCATACAATTCAAGGCGGAACTGATCAAATATTAGAAAAGTGATTGGCTCATTTTCAACAATGATTGTCCTTTCAATATCAAAACCCAGTTTTCGATAAAACTGAATGGACTTGCTAACATGCTGAACCTCAAGCGCAATATGGTGAAAGCCTTTGATTAAGCTCATAAGATCATATTCATATCACCGAATTCATGCCATAAATAGCCTTCCTTAATGGCTTTCCGATATGCCTCCATTAAATAACCCTCATTAATAAATGCTGATAATAATTGTAGGTGACTAGCTTCAGGTTCATGAAACCCAGTAATTAAGCCATCGACAATTTGTAAAGGATAATTTTTTGTTATATATAAATTCGTCCACCCTGTTTGTGATGATAATATCTCCCCTTCGTTTGCAACAGTTTCCAATGCTCTTACAACAGTCGTACCGACAGCTATTACTCTATTACCATTTCGTTTTGCTTCTCTAATTATCTTAACTGTTTCTGGAGGTACATCATATGATTCATTATTTTCAGATGGTTGTTGATGATATTTATCATCCAATAAATAACTTAATCCTGTATGAAGCTGAATAAATGCTAGTTTAATTCCCTTTCGCTGAAGCTTTAATAAAAGCTCCCAACTAAATGCACGCCCTGCAGATGGCATTTCTACCGACCCTGGCTGTGCTGCATAAACAGTTTGATAATAATCTAACCCCCACCGCTCTGTTATATATTCATATCGAATGGGCTCACCTAGCGAATAAATTTGTTCATAAAGCTCTGAGCCTTTTAACGAGAACTGTAGTAAAAAGAAAGGTTCTCTGTCTTCCTTCACGGTAGCGCATAATGTAGGTGAAATCATCAAGCGATCACCGACCATTACATCATCATTCACAACTAATGCTTCCCAACTACTATCTGTAAGTCGATGTGCCAAACGTATTTCAACTCGTTTCTTTACTTCATTATGATCCCGAAGTTGCTCACCATATAAAATGGCAGGGACTGTTCGACTATTATTTAAAACGAGTACATCTCCTGCTGCTAAAAATTTGTCTAAGTTAAAAAATGTTGAATGATCTACTGCTCCATTTGTACGATTCAGTACCATCATTCTCACAAAATCCCTTCGAAGCCCTCGTCTTTCTGGAGGTGATGATGCATTGAGTTGATTAGGTAGTTCAAAGTTCAAAGCAGTCTGCATCATAAACCCTCCTTGTCTTCAAGGTATGTTTGTGCATTTATCCTTTGTCCATTAACCTCACTAGCTTTATCAGAAGCTAGATAGAGAAAAACATCTGTTAAATCGTTTGGGTTTGCAAGAGGATAATCGCAATCTGGAACAGCAAGATCATGCATTTCAGTGTCCATCTCTCCCGGGTCAACCATATTTACTCGTACTCCTGTTTCAGCAACCTCATCTGCCCACGTTTCTGTTAATCCTTCTAATGCAAATTTTGAAATACCATAAGCACCCCATCCAGCATAACCAACATGACCAGCTTCAGAAGTAACATTAATAATTGACCCTTTATTTCGTTGAAGCATACTACTAATGACGCGTCGAGTTACAAGAAACGGACCAACTGTATTAACTTTTATGACTTGCTGAAAATCCTCTTCAGGATAATCAAGTAAATATGGCATCGGACTTGGCCCTAGCATTGAAGCGTTATTAATTAGCACATCAATATGACCAAAAGTATCTTCCGTGATTGCCACAAATCTTTCCACATCTCTAGGCTCAGATGCATCAGCCTTCATTGCTAACACCTTTACACCATATGAAAGTAACTCTTGCTCCACTTCCTGTAAGGCTACCTTACCCCTTGCACAAATGGCTAAATTTGCACCTTCCTTTGCAAAAGCTATCGCTAATGCCTTACCTAACCCTTTAGACGCTCCAGTTATCATCACAACTTTATTCTTCATCTGTCCCTCTCTCCTTTGTCTAGTGTTACTTTAATCATAAAAAAAAGCGACGTCGTTAACGTCGGAGAAAGGTATATATTTTTCATCAATAATTAGATTTAGAAGCTCTACTCCAAAAGGTTGAAAAAAGAGTTACTACCTCAGATGTTTCGTACAATTATAAAGGTTACAAGCCCACTTACCTTCTATATTATTTAATATGGTAACTGACGTATTATGTAAATATACTTTCTGAAATTTATCAGGAAGCAAGTGCTTCAAAGTGAGACCGATTAAAGCGCCATGGCTTATTAATAGCACTCTTTTATGTTGATACTTATGTACTATTTCTTCTATAAACTCGGCACCTCTCTTTGCAACATCATCAAATGTTTCCATGCCAAGGTCCATCTCAAACCATTTTCTACCCCATCTTTCTACTCTTTCCTCTTCAGTTGTACCTTCAATTTCCCCACAGTTTATTTCACGTATTCTTTCATCGACAAAAGCAATAGGTAAGTTTAATTTCTCACCAATAATTTGTCCCGTTTCTATTGCTCTTTGTAGGTCACTTGTAATAAGTACGTCCCAATTTTCTTCCTTAAATAAGCGATTCGCGACAGCTAAAGCTTGTTTCCTGCCTTTTTCATTTAAAGGGATATCTGATACGCCTTGAGCTTTGTTTAAATCATTCCATTCAGTAACTCCATGCCTTATAAGCCCTATTGTTATCATGTAAAAACCCTCTCTTATCTACTATTCTATTAATCTATATAAGTTACCATAGTTCTTTTTCTACTTGTTAACATAGGTCAGCTACATCACGCTTTATCCTATTACGTATTGTTGCTGTTTGCTCATATATTGTTATACTTCGTCCTAGAAATATTAAAGAGTTTACATCTAATGTACATGGTAACTATGCTACGTTAGATGGCGCTCGGATAGCACACTATCTATTATTAGTTACAAAACAATAAAGTTTACAAAAAGAGCATGTTCTGAAGACAGAATGCTAGGAATATTAATTAGTACGAGGGTATACGAACCAGAATTAGCAAGCTGGAATGACACATTAAACAAACGTTTGTTTAAAAAAGGCTCTTTTTTCGGAAACTTTATTGCTATCGTTCGAAAACTTTGAGATAAAGATGTCGCTTTATACAACAGGCACTGTTTTACAGAAGAAAAGTTGCCACGTAACCTAATTGTATACGTGTTTATTTTTTAGAACGAAAACAACAATCTATGCGAGAGCAGCCTTAAATAAATACTAGAGCCTAACTTTAAAATTAGACTCACATGTCATAGACCTTAGATACCAATAAAAACAACTCTACGATTTATATTCACTATTTGTAACAAATTGCTCCTCTTTGTTCTCTTTGCTTTCAGAACATTTACCATCGAAATAAACAGTTCATTGAAGGAAAGGCACGATAAGAAAACCTTACTTAGGCTTATCTACTCCCAATGCCATTTTTAAATATTCAATAAACATAATAGACTGTTCTTTTATCTTAATATCTTCCTTTGGTAAAATAGAATGGAGAGCTATGCCATCATTAAAAGCGACAATCGATCTTGCGATAATTTCACTATTATACTTATTACTAAATTCTCCACTATTTTGTCCCGCTTTAATGACAGAGTCATATATTTCAAAAACATTATAATACCGGTCTCTGCCATATTTTATTCGACGCTCATCATTTCTACCTGTGATAAAGAACTCTAAATTACTTGGAACAAATTTATCCAATTCATCACTAGGCTCCATTGCTTTACCATGCATGCTCGTTAATAGTAACTCCCAGTATGAGTCTACGCTTCCTTCCAACAATTCTTTGTTTTCTGAAACTTCTTTTACTAAGGCTTCCTTTAAAATCGTTTCATATAAATCTTCTTTATTTGAGAAATATTGATACAATCCACCCCTACTTACTTCAGCTTCCTCCATCACATGCTTCATCGTAGCTCTTTCGTACCCATGTTTTATAAACACTTGTACTGCTGCCTTTATTATTTTAGTTCGTCGCTTCTGTAGATGCTCCTGGCTTACTTTCGGACACATTATCCTTTCCCCTCTCTATGCTGTTTTTTGCGAGAAACCCTATGAATGATACGATAATTAAGAGTGAGCCAGTAATCATAAACGTTGGAATGACTCCTATTGACGTTGCAAGCCATCCACCTAGTAGCGGCCCAATAATCGTTGCCGTTGTTGTAACACTATTAATAACCCCAAATACCCTTCCTGTCATATGACCAGGTGTTTCAACCTGAGCAGTTGCATAAAATGGTACAAAAACAACGCCAGCTGCAAACCCTGCAAAAAATCCAAGTACAATACCCCATATAATCGAATAGTCTAAATCAACATAAGTTAATACGGACATCATACCAAAACTAAGGCCGATTCCACAAACGCCTATTAGCATTAACGGAAATGCATTATATTCAGTTTTTTTCGCTAATAATAATCCGGAAAAAAACGTCCCTACGCCAGCTGCTGCAACTACATACCCAAACAAGTCAGGAGATGCTGTCGTTAACTCTCTAATTAACACAATAATTTGAGAATCAGATAACTGTAATATTAATAGACTAAATCCTAAAAAGAACATACCTACAAGCATGAATCTATTGGATTTAATAAACGACATCCCCAAAACAAAATCAGCTTTAAATGACGATTTAACGTGTTCTTCTTCATTAATTTCATCTTGTAACGAATTTATCGCATTTGGTAAAAACAAAATGATTAGAGCTGACACGATGAAAGTTGCTGAATCGATATAAAATACTAGTTTTGCACCAACTGCTGCAACTAATAACCCACTTAATAATGGCCCGATT
Organism: Cytobacillus sp. IB215665; assembly: GCF_033963835.1. NCBI lineage: Bacteria > Bacillati > Bacillota > Bacilli > Caryophanales > Bacillaceae > Cytobacillus > Cytobacillus sp. IB215665. The sequence continues at coordinate 117,228 of NZ_JAXBME010000005.1, read as the reverse complement.
ACCTTCGTAGTTGAATCAATCATAGATGTAATTGACATGGCACCCTTCATATCATCTTGAGGTACTAGTTCTTTTAACTTACCGTTTTTAGCAGGAACAAACACCGCCGAAAACACACCAATTATTAACAAACAAATATATACCATCCATATAGCATCAGCAATCGTCAATATAAGGATGAGTCCTGCACGTACAACGTCGGATACTATCATTAACGTCTTTCTATTAAGCCTGTCTGCCACAACTCCTGCTACTGGACCTAACAGCGCCATTGGAACAGCCAAACACAAAAAGATGAGGGATACTTCCATCGGTGTAGCATTCCACTTCAAACCAACGAGAGTTATGATAGCGACAATACTTAACCAATCCCCAATACTTGATATAGCCTGAGCGACCATTAATGTTACATAACCTTTATTTTTCATTAATCTTTTCATTTAAATTTCTCCCCCTGCTTCCCTATAGTAGACATCGATGTCGTTTTTTATTATTATAACGACATCGATGTCGATATTCAAGAGGTTTTTACAAAATTTTTCTAACTTATTGATTTATTTGGGAACATTTCACTCTCAATCCGACGCGAGACGTAAAGAAAATCCAACTTACAGCATAGAATACTTATCATTTATCGGTAATAGAATATTAGTGCGTGTTCAATAAAGAAAAATGTCAAATTCCTTGGGAACCATGTATTTCTTGCTATTTTGTTTAGACTCTTTTCATAGATTTGATACTATTTATGCTTTATTGTTATGCAAATAAACAACAAGTTAAGGCATATATAACTTGTATCGTTTATGGAAATGCCTAGGCGCGACGATAGCTAATTAAATACGTATTTATAGCTTAAATAGTCAAGCCTATGATAAAGCAACAATCAAGTAAAAAAACATCCATTGTTTATATTCATAGAACAGCACTTTTATCATATTTTTTGAACGATTTCTAATTAAATCAAAGGGGGAATTTAAGTGGAAATGCAAAAAAAACCGGATGTTGAGCAATTTTTACGTGCCTACACAATTCAAGATTTTGTCGTAAGTAATGATGAAAGACAGCTTGTTTTCAGTACGAATATTAGTGGGAACTATAATTTATGGGGAATGGATTTACCAAATCAATATCCGTATCCACTCACATTTAATGATCAGAGTTGCCAAGGCCTTTGCTACGACAAGGCAGGGAGATTTATCATTACAGCTATTGACCGTGATGGTGATGAAAATTCACAGCTATATATGATACCGCCAGAAGGGGGACAGCTGCAGCCTATTAGAATTGCTGAAGGGTTCCAGCATTCAGTGCCTATCTTATCAGATGATGGTAAGCGCTTATATTACACTTCTAATAAGGAGGATCCAACCTTTCTGAAAAGCTATTGCTATCACATAGACACAAAGGAAGAAGAAATAATCATTGATGAAGACGGTGGAGCTACATATTTATATGATATTAGCCCAAGTGAAGATAGTTTTCTTTTTATAAAATATTTCTCTACTACACATATGCTAGCTTATGTAAAAGTAGATAATGAAGTGATTCCCCTAACACCAGAATCAGATGAGCAGCACACAGTTACAAATGGTCTTTATGCCTCAGACTCAGACATCTATTTCATTACTAACTTTGGAGCAGATTTTTCATATATTGCGAAATTTGACTTAGCTGAAAAAGAATTTAGTAAGGTCGTTTCACTTCCAAGTGAGGGCTTTAAAATGATTAAGTTTGATGAAAAACATCACCTTTTATATTTTGTGAGTGAGAGAGGTGTGGAGGATCAGCTATACTCTTATGATATTATTGCAGCAAAATTGACAGAACTTGAATGTCCAATTGGAAATATCGACAAGCTAGAAGTGACTGCCCAAGGTAATTTATACCTAGTTGGTACATCAGCTACAAAACCTTCAAATATTTTTAGAAAACATGCTAACAAACATCGTTGGGAACAGCTTACGAATAACCGTGTTATGGGTGTACATGAAGATGAGCTTATTGATCCAGCTGTCATATCTTATCAATCATTTGATGGTCTCGACATAGAAGCGCTTTACTTTAAAGCAAACTCTGTAACTAGTAACGGTCACGTTATATTATGGCCACATGGAGGTCCTCAGCATGCTGAGCGTAAAGAATTTAACGACGTATTTCAGTACCTTTTAAATGAGGGATATAGTATTTTCGCACCTAATTTCCGTGGTTCTACCGGATACGGTTTGACATTTACAAAAATGGTTGAAGGTGATTGGGGACTTGGACCAAGACTCGATAACATTGAAGGTCTAGAATTTTTATTTAAAAATGGGCTCGCTGACCGTGACAAAGTATTTCTTATGGGCGGAAGCTACGGTGGTTACATGTCCCTATTACTTCACGGTAGACATCCACAATACTTTAAAGCGGTTGTCGATATTTGTGGACCTAGTGATCTATTCTCCTTCGTTGAGTCAGTACCAGAGCATTGGAAACCAATGTTGACCCAGTGGGTTGGGCACCCAGAAAAAGATAAAGAAAAGCTAATCGAGTTTTCACCGATCACTTATTTAGAAAATATGTCTAAGCCGATGTTGGTCATTCAAGGAGCGAACGACCCACGAGTAGTCAAGGAGGAATCTGATAAAATTGTCGCTGTTTTAAAAGAAAAAGGTCGTGAAGTTGAATACCTCGTTTTAGAAGACGAGGGGCATGGTTTTTCCAAAAAAGAAAATGAGGTAATAGTATACAGAGCAATATGCGAGTTCTTTAATAAATATTTGTAATCTGTAAGTATTAATTAAACTACGCTTGTTGCTATTTAAAGCTCTTTTCGTAAACTTTGTTGATTTTTTAATTACATTTGAGTCAACGATATGTATTATATGTTTTTTATAGTCATTAGAGAAATAAATAGTGCACAAATTCAAATGACAGTAGAATTAGTTAAACAAACACACGACATGTTAAAAATGTCGTGTGTTCTCAATTGTATTTATTTTTTCACCTTACCAATAAGTACAACTAATCCTAAAATAAAGAGAACTAAAGAAGGCATTGCTGCACCCATACCTTGGCCTGCATTTAAATGCGAAAATACAGCCCCTCCCATAAGAATGACTAATCCAGTTGAAGCAAGTAAAGCAATTGTTGATTTCCAGTATCCAACAATAAGCCCAATCCCTCCTAAAATTTCACAAGCGGCAATAAAGTACATAAACCCGACAGCATATCCGAATCCCCCTGCCATCTGTTCAAGTTGTTCTGCACCACCTACAAATTTCATTACACCAGATAAAATAAATGCTACTGCAAGTAATCCTTGAATAATACGAGTAACCCATTTCATATATTTACACTCTCCCTTTGTTTTTTATAATTCTTGTGCACCGAAACCAATTTTCTTTAATAATTCAATTAACTGTTGTTTCTCATCGTTCGTAACAAACGATAGATTTTGAGAAATTGTTTCAACGTGTTTCGGAAATATCGTATCAAATAATTCCCTTCCTTTTTCTGTTAACGTAACATTGAACGCTCTTCTATCTGAAGGAATTGGTTCTCTTTTGACCATGTCTTTCTTTTCAAGCTTATCTACAACATATGTGATACTCCCACTTGGAATAGAAAAAGTTTCGCTAATCTTTTGAACAGGATGTGGACCTTTACTATACAGAAGCTCAAGAATCATAAATTGTTCATGACTAATTCCGTAACTGTCTATATCTAAGCTAATGTTTTTGAATACAGTATTAAAGGATTTCATCCAAACGCGAAACAACCTTAGATCAAGTTCACTTTGATCATCTCCTTGAAACATGATTTCCATCTCCTTTTATCATTGGAATAAATAAGAATCAACATAAGAACAGTGTGAATATTTGACTCCTTTATTACTTTCTCTTTATAACGAGTTAAATCATGTATTAGTTATCCTATAATTATTTATCCTAACTTTAGGATGTTTTTATCCTAACATTAGGATAAATATTTGTCAACAAAACTAGAGCTAAAAATTTTTGTTTCTGTTACCATTAACAATAAGAAAATATATCCTTAAGTTACTTAAAATAACATTTTAAATAAAGGCTCTTTTCGTAAACTTTGTTGTTATTTTCACTAAGATTCGACAGTATGATGAGTTTTATGAGAGTTCAATAATTGTATAAATAGAAAAGATGCCACGAACGCTGGGTGTATACGTGACTATACCTTTGAACGCAAAGCAACAATCAATGCGAAAACAACCTAAATGAAAGACAACCCTTATAAATGATTATGATAATGTGGGGGATTTTTTATGCGTAAAATTCGAGCGTTTTCTAACGGGTTAAGAAATGGTGCTTGGAGTGAACAAAAATTTACTAACCTTACCCCTTATTCACCCTACAGTACTGAAATATCCAAAATTGTTAAGGAAAACACTAAATCACTTAATAACCAAAAAGGAACATTTATTAAAAGGTATCATCCAATCAATGAATTTTTCCATCCAATCAACGAAAAAAATATAAAAAAAGTCATTGACTCTGTACCTTCAAAATTCTTAAGTGATTTACGAGGAATATTTCTATGTGGCGGCACTCATAAACAGAAGCAGTTTAGTGAACTAAGGTTTGGTACTTATCATGATCATTATAAAGCGATTTTTCTTTTTCCCTTCCCAAAGACAAAATGCTTATGGTATAACACGATGCCAAAACCATCAATTCGTTTAAGCTATGAAAGGCATGGTGCTACTTGGATTGCAGAAGATTCAAAATGGCGACTGCAATTTGATGAAAAATCTATACATTCTTTTTATTTAAATGATGTATTGTTCCATGAGCTTGGACATCACATTGAGAATATATCACATGATATTAAGCATAAGAACTATGAACAAAGAGAGCGTTTTGCAGAATGGTTTGCATTGGAGTTTGGAATAAAAGGAAGGGGTAAATAGCCAATTGTTTAACACTGGGAAATTCCGTAAGTATTAAAAGTAAAGAAAAAAATCAGGAAGTAAAGATATATTGTTAAGGCGAGGGGTAGCTCTATACGAGCCCCCTTTTTTCTTATTGATTAGATACAACCCGATTAAAGGATTAATGTAAAGGAATAGGATTCTCCACTTAGTCTCGCCCTTTAAGGCTTTTACTATAAACAGGTTTTTCTTTCGGTAATAGCTGACCAATTAATGCAGGCAAACTCCAATTCGCCTTTTCAAATGGTCCGATAATTGCCATTGCAAATGGCAGGTGGCTAAAGATAAAAGAAAACCCTATAGATAAAACTGTTGTTATAATAAAAATTGCTATACTTAAAGAAATATAATGACCTGTAATATGATTGTTCTCAATAAAAGTAACGACTAGTTCTAGGAAAAACAAATGAGCTAAATACGAACCATACGTAAACTTTCCTATAAATGCTAACAATTTGTATAAAAATGTTCTCGTTTGAACAATGATCATGGACAATCCATATAATAAAATAATTTCTGAAACGACATACAAAAACATAGATGGCTTTAAATATGTTGATGCTTGTAAATCAATTTGTGTAACACCATTAAATGCTACTAATTCATAACCTACCACAATAAATAAACCTAAAAAAATAAAAGTGTTTAATGCTACATATTTTGAAACAAATTTTCTCCATGCAGTAAGTTTTAATGCAACTAATCCACCTAGGAAGAAATAAAAAGAATAAAATAACAAACTTCTGTCTGTATACTTTAACCACGCCACGTCTGTTAACAAATTACCATTAAATATAAATCGAGATGACAACCACATAAGCAATAAATAACTTACTGCAACGCAACCAACTGTAAAAGCAATAAGCTTCGCAGATGAGAATTTCTTATCCAGCCACTGAAATATCACAAAGAGTAGTGGAAATACTAGGTGAAATTGAAACACCATCACCACATACCATAAATGCGGAGCAGCTGACCCTGTAAATGTCAATTTTATCATTTCACTTAATGTAAGTGTTGAAGTACTAGTAAAGTTTGTGAAGGAAATCACATAAATAGCCGACCAAAATAAATATGGTACTATTAACTCTGACCACTTCTGAGTAATGTAAGATGCATACTTCACCTGCTGTTTATGATGATATATTAAGTGAAATCCAGTTACGAAAATAAAAACTGGTGCAGAAAACTTTACGAAGTTAAATAACATACCAATCATAACTGTTTCTTCAGGTGAAATATTCCCTTGATCTACCGCAAAGATCAACGAACTTTGGAAAACGACAGCTAAGAAAGCTAAACTTTTTATAATATTTACTTCTGAAGCTTTTCGTTGGTGATTTATAATCTGAGACATGTTAATCACTCACTCCTAGAAATCTATGCTTCTAGTATATACCTCCTACCTATTATTTATATATATAGATTTGCTCATAAGTCTTAACAATTTATTGGATATTTAAAACGATTGTAGAATGAAGCGTTTACATCCTAACTTTTTTACCGGTATTCAATAGATGTAAACACCCCAAAAGAGTTCATCATCCACAACTAAAATAACCTGCACTATGTAGATGACAAGTGAGTCTTTCCTCAACTAAACAAATACTAATCCTTACCTTGTACGGTCTGACATTGTTCATCAAGCATCCGAAATGCTTTTTCAACTTCCTCTGATGGTATATTGTTAAACCTATCTCCAATGCTTACCTCGAAATAACATGTATTGTTTAGTGATTCTTTTACATAGCTCGTTAAACCAACTTGCGCCTCACTATATATTGAGACTAGTATTGGTGTAATTACATCTTTTGGCACATCAACATGCACATGGAACATATTAGAAACCGGATTGAGTGGTCTAGTTGAGATAAAGTCGCATTCATTAATAATTCCTGCAAGCTTCTTTGTGGCTTCAAAATACTCTCCCATTTTATGTATACGCTCATTAAAATAATAATCAGCACTAATGATATAAGGATATAAGCTAATTAAGTCGCCACCGTGACGTCTTTTCCAAACTTTCGAATCCTCAGTAAATTTGTTATCACCTGCAAGGATGGCTCCAGCAATCCCACCAATCCCCTTATAAAGAGACACATAAACACTATCAAAAAGACTACAAATTTCAGCTGCAGTCTTCTCGTAGTACGGAAGAATTTCAAATAATCTAGCTCCGTCTAAATGTAGCTTAATCCCGTTATTTCTACAGTATAGAGAAATAGATTCTAGTGTTTTATAATCTGGTAATTGGCCCCCAATCTCACGTTGAGGTAGCTCTAACAATACGCAAGCAATTTCCTCATCAATGCTTATAATATCCTCCAAAGTAATGAGTCTATCTTTATCCGCTAATAACACAGGTTCAATATGGTGTAATTCTTTCAACCCATCCTCTTCATGAATTTCTAAATGACATAATGGATGATAACCAACTTTTTTTAGCCCTTTATGATCACACCATAGTCTTAATGCGATCTGTTGTGCCATCGTTCCACTTGGAAAAAACACAGCTGATTCTTTCCCTAAATACTTTGCCATTTTCACTTCAAAATTTTCAATTATTTTACCTTTTCCATAAATATCACTCTCAAGCCCTTCGGCAATATCTTTAAAAGATTCCTTTAAAACTCGTATATCTCTTTTGCCATGGCCTCCTATTTGATATGCTGTTTCGTTATAAGCTTCCAGTAAAGGATTCATTTCACTCATTACAGATGCTCCCATCTTTAAATTTTTTGGCCCTTTGCGTAATCTTTGCTACTACTCAGCAAAATGAATGATTGTCATCGTGATAAAGAACGATACTTAATTGATACAACCAGGCAGTGGAATAACAGCAATCAATAAATCAGTTAAATAGCTTTTATATGAGTAGTAAAGATGTCGTGAAATTCGCTTAAAAATAACTATCATGAAAAAAATCGATTTCATACCTAATAAATCATTATCCTGTGATTACAAATTAGTTATTAGTTTTCTTACGATTATTCTTAACCGTAAGTACTAAAATGAGTACAGCTGGAATGAACGTAACAATGTTTGTTAATATAATTGCTAAATCTCCTATGATGAATCCATATATTGCCCAAATAAACACTCCCAAGGTAAAAGAACTATACATTAAAATTGATATATCTTGTGTTCTATTTGTTAACAATACTTTAATAGCCTGTGGAATAAATGCACAACTCGTTAATATACCTGCTAAAATACCTAGATAAGTAATAGACATGTCCTTCCTCCATTTGCGATCACATTTATTAGATTCTATTGCCATATTATTCGTCTAACATATTATACTCGTTTTCTCCCAGATGCTTATAAAAACTGCTACTTGATTAAAATGATTTTGCCACATCTTCTCTTCCATTTATAAGATGACAATCTTATTTAACTACCATTTGCTGTTGTAATTCCGTCAATATAACGACACTGAAAACATGGAAAAAACCTTTGATAATAGGCCGTCTTCGCATTGATTGTTGTTTTTCGGCCTTAGATATAAATACTTATACATCTAGCGTTGGTGGCATCTTTTCTTCTGTACAACAATGACTAATATAAAACCACTTTTTATGGTGCTAAATTGGTAATAATAGCAACAGAGTCTACTAAGAGAGCCTTTAGTAACAATAGCACCAAAGTTAACAAAAAGAGTCTACTAGTCTTAATTATGTTTATATTCAATTAGCCAGCAGTCTCGATACTCGCCTTCATGGAATTCATGTTTAGGTAACATTTTCACCTTGTTAAAACCACATTTTTCATAACAACGAATGGCTCTGTCATTCCACGTTTGAGGATCCATTACTACTCTATGTGCTTGCTTTATTTCACATAAGAACTTGACCATAGACCGTACGAGCAGCGTACCAATACCTTTATTCCAGTATTCTACTTCTCCAATAAACTGATCCATACCATAAATACGTTCACTAATTTCTACATAATCGTAAGCTTTTCTTGTTTCATCATCTAATTCATAAAATTGAATGTAGCCAATCTCAACTCCTTCAAACTCTACGATACAACCTGTTACACCGTTAAGCCTGTTATAAAACTTCATGTTTACTTTTTCAACATTAAATGGGTTATCTCTGCCTTCATAATATTTGAGAACGATAGGGTTAGAAAGCCATTTAGCTAATAATATATTATCTTTTAATTCTAGTTGACGAACTTTTAACTTCCCTTTTTGAAATAACACCTAAATCTCCTCCACTAAAAGAACTTATGTAATAATTCGTTGTTTTAGTGATAATTCCTTTTTATACAACGTCTCCACTACCTGTTCAGTATTTTATAGCGCTTATTCATTTCTTTTATTTTATGCACAACATAAATGCTGAGAGGGATGAACAATCCAAATGCTTATAGCAATTGAAATCCATGTAGATGCATCAAAAACGACTAAATATGCCATATTCGGCACTAGCAAAGTTGCAAGGAAAATGAGGATGATACCAATGGGGAAAGTTAGTGGTTTGTAATTTTTCAAACCGAAGGTTTGGACGATTGAAGAAACAATGAAATGAAGCAAAGTGAAATTTGATAAAAATGGTAAAAAAACACACACCAGCTACGACGACTTATGCTCACCTTTATTATTATATAATTTTTTTTATAATAAATCCCATATAAGTGCACTTGAAAACTTCTCTACAAATGGATAAACACCCGTTTTAAATATTAAAAAGGTAAATTATGCAACAAAAAGGTGGATGCCTAACCTATAAGGAACTATCCAAGTCCTGCTTATATATTTAAAAAAGCTATTTTCGCATTGATCGTTGTTTTTCGTATTACGAAGTAAACAAGTACACAACTAACGTTTGTGTCACCTTATCTTCTGTACACCAATGGTTACGAAAAGAGCCTTAAAAAGAAAAGCGCTCGGATATTTTTCCGAGCGCTTGTTGAATGCTACATTTAGTTACTTTTCGTACAAAATTAAACATATATATAACTAGGTTTTTGGGCAGCTTTTCTTCGAGTAAAACGAAGTTTTATCTTATTTTAGAAACTATAGCAACAAAGTTTAGATAAGACCCATTTGTAATGATTAAGCTATTTTATAGTTTCAAGAATTTCGTTTAATAACACGCTCTTATATTTAGATCGAATAGACTTAAAGTTCAGGCTTTACTTGAACAGCCAGGCTTTTTTTCATTAACTGTTTTGCTTCCTTGAAAGTAACAAAATCCTTGCCTTGCTCATCCCATAAACGATACTTTAAAGACTGTACACTTTTCGCCATTGTTATAGTTGGAACATTTTCTAAAGGCTTAGTATTGTTGTGTGCCTTCTCTAATTCATAGTTTGGTACTCTTGGACTTAAATGATGAACGTGATGGTAGCCTATATTACCAGTAAGGAATTGTAAAACTTTTGGAAGTTTATAAAACGAGCTGCCTTCTACTGCTGCAAGTACATATTCCCATTCTTGATCTTTTTCAAAATACGATTGTTCAAATGTATGTTGTACATAAAAGAGCCAAATACCTGCTGAACCTGAGATCATGAAAATGGAACCATGTATGATTAGAAATGATTGCCATCCTATTGCCCAGCATAACAATCCTATCAGAGCAGCGATAAGGATATTTGTTAAATAAGTATTCATGCGCTCTTTCTTTCTCGCGCCTTTGCGGTTAAATCTATTTGTCAAAAGAAAAACGTAAATTGGACCTAATATAAACATAACGAACGGATTTCTAAATAGACGATAAGCTAAACGAGTTCTAAATGGCGCTGCTACATATTCATCTACCGTAAGAGTCCATATATCCCCTGTCCCACGTTTGTCTAAATTTCCACTTGTAGCATGATGAACGGAATGCTCATGCCCCCATTTATCAAACGGAAATAACGTGATAACTCCTGTAATTGTCCCGAGCAAGCGATTGACACGACGATTTTTAAAAAACGAATGGTGTGTACAATCATGGAAAATAATGAAAACCCTTACTAAAAATCCTGCAGCTAGCACAATAGGAACGAGTGCTAACAAATAAGATACTGAAAGGCTTATATATGCGAGATACCATAAGATAAGAAATGGTCCAATTGTATTTATTATCTGCCACACACTTTTTGCTGTAGTCGACTTCTCAAAAGGAGAAACTTGTTTTCTCAAATTTTTCATGCTCTTTTGTAAGGTCATATCCGTCGAATTCCCTTCCGTATTGTAGATAATTCATATTATAGAGCAATGAAATAATAATGTTAGTAGCAGGTGTCATATACAAACTATGATAAATGTCATATAGGGGTCAGTCGCCCAGTGCTATAAAGCATTGATCGACTAACTCCCACCACATTATTGCATTAAAGAATGTAACACCTTCTTTACAACAGACGTTAATAAAAAAATATGGTAAAATATACAAAGGTAGTGAAAAAGGAAATCCATTTTTTTTGAATACTTGTTGCTATTGTTCCTAAATGCAAAAGGGATAACTATCGTGTTAAGTAACAACTAGCTAATTACCAAGAAAAAAATGGTAATTGTGTTGTGTACGAATTCAATTGTTATAACGAAAAACAACAATCAATGCAAAAACAGCCAAAAGGAAAGAGACAGGACGTGACTGAATTGAAGCGCATGCTTGCTGTAAGTGATATTCATGGAGATATAGAAAAGTTTGAGAGACTATTAACATTAGTTAAATATAATAAAGAACAAGATCAATTACTTTTATTAGGAGATTATGTCGATAGAGGACCTCAATCAAGAGCAGTCATTGATAAAATCATTCAATTGAAGAATGACGGTGCCATTGCTTTACTTGGTAACCATGACAAGATGATGATAGATGCATTTACTAACCAAGATGATCCGATGAACCTAAAGAGATGGTATTACAACGGAGGTATTAAGACGCTTCAAAATTATGGTTATGAGATTAAAAGAGATGATGCTAAATATTGGTATACAACAGATGAATTCCCAGATCCTATAGCAATCAATGATGAAATTCACCCACACATTGAGTTTTTAAAGGGACTTCCCTATTATCATGAAACTGAAGACTATATTTTTGTTCATGCTGGAGTTCATCCCGAAACACCTATACATGATACAGACCCTTACACATTAGTGTGGATTCGAGAAGAATTTCATCATGGATATACAGGGAACAAAACCGTAATCTTCGGACACACACCTACAAACTATTTACATAAGCGTCCTGATGTTTTTTTTGGCAAAAATAACATTATCGGGATTGATGGTGGGTGCGCTTACGGAGGCAGACTTAATTGCTTAGAACTACCTAGCATGAACGTTTTGTATGTTGAATAATGAATTTTAAAGCTTGAGTATATTAAAACATACCGCTATTATTTATAACATGAATACATTTTGCAAGATCGATATGGGAATATTTCCCTAAAACAAAAGAAATGTCTAGAAAAACAGATGAATTTTCACCATTACATATATAGGTAAAAAACCTGACCTAAACTCTCATGTTAATAATGAGAATTTAGGCTTTTTATTATTACAAACCATTAATAAATTAAAATATCATAGCAATTACACACTAAAATTAGTGACCCTGTTATAAGTCTTCTGCCAAGAGCAACAAACTTACTTGAAGAGGCTTGCAGTTTTAGAAAAGGTTTTATTCATAAACTTTGTTAATATCTTTATTAAAATGGACTATTTGATGAGTTTTTATAAGAGCGATGCCACGAACGCTAGATGTGTACGTGCCTACTTCTTTGAACGAAAAGCAACAATCAATGGGAAAACAGCCTTAGAAAAATAAGCTTTTACCCTACAATCCTTCTTCCTATTCTGTTACTTGCATAGCGTGATTCTTTTTCTATCTTTTTCGTACGAATTAACAATACAAGTTGAATGATAACGATTGGTAAGAATGTTTTCTTATAAGCTAAATATTTCCCGTTCCACGTATGTGCGAATTTCGCTTTAAATTCCATTAAACCTTTAAATCGATAGGAAAACTTATTAGATTTGAACACTAGCTTCGATATTTTTTCAATAGTTTTTGCATTCTTTGTATTCCCTACATTAGCAAGTGGTGACATTCCTAGACTACAAGATTGATAACCTTGCTCCTGCCCCCAGTAAAATATCGATGTAAATAATACATCCATCGTCCCGTTCGGACAAGTTGGGTAATAACGCATTAAATCGATTATAATACCATGCTTTTCTTCATTGTTAGTAGAAGCTAAAGTAGCAAAAGCAATTACTCGCTCATCTTCATCTCTTATGGTCGCTACAGGAAAGTGAGAAACATATTTATTACTATAAAACCCTACAGAAAAGCCTTTTTCCTTACGATCTCCAAGCCATGAATTTGAGACACTTTCTAATTCTGCAAGAAAGTCATTTGAGAAAGGCGGGACAGTTACCGTAAAACTATGGCCTTGTCGTTGAAATTTATTCCTGCTTGAACGTAGCTTTGCACCCTTTTTTCCTTCCAATGAATAACCTACAAGATCAACTACGGCTTCTTCCCCTAATTTTACAAATTGATACTTCTCAAATTCGTACAAAGATAAGTATTTACAACTAATTTGGTAAAAAACAGGCTTACATCCATAACGATGAGCAAATTGTTCAAATTCTAGAAGAGCATCTTTAATATATTCTTTCTTTCCAATTGGGTCACCTAAAACGACTAATTTATTCATAATTTTTTTATAAGAAATGAGTGCATTGCCATCTTGTGCCCAGAAGACGCTCTTATCCTTTAATAATATTAAATGAGCATTAGTATGTTCGTTATGGCGTTTCAAAAATTCAGCAACCCGTTCAAAATCAATCGTGTGATTTGTAGGAAAGATCTCTTTAGGTCTTAAATAATAGAAAAATATAATTGCAATAATAATGATTGCCGACAAAGTATGTAACCCCCTAAAGCACAAACATTATAAAAAAGTGCTAATCCGTTGTTAGTATTCTAACAGAGCTGTACTTGTTAGCTTTTCAATTGTAGGAAGGTCGGCTGGAGCCCAGTCTAAATTCTCTAACTCATCACATTGTAACCATTTTATTATTACATGCTCAGTTAAAATTGGCTCCCCTTCAACCAACTTACAATAAAAAGTCCTTAAATGAACAATGCCAAAATCATATTCATACACTGTAAGTTCAATTTGATCTCCTACCTCTATCTCACATTGCAATTCTTCATAAATTTCTCGTTGCAATGCTTGTTGAGGTGATTCCCCTTCTTCTATTTTTCCACCAGGAAACTCCCATTTGAAGGGTAAAACTCTACCTTTACCTCTTTGTGCACACAAAAATTTCCCATCTTTGACGATTACAGCTCCAACCACATGAATGTTCTTCTTCATCGCATCCTCCCTATTCGTTAACAACAATATAGAAATATAATTAAATGGTAGACTCATGTTAATCGTTATTTTTATTTAAACGTTCATTTATAGCATCTACCTTCTTCTCTATCCTATCAAGTTGATTACTTCGTTTTAAAATAGAACGAATGAATAGCACAATTAGAATGATAGCTAGTATTAGACTTCCAAAAGTAAATAATTGAAATATTAAGTCGCCTAAATTAACATCCCTCAAAAAATCACCTCCACAATTTCATTTATATATCATGTCACATACCCATATAGTAACATAACGACATTTTCGTACTAATAGTAGTCACTACATCACTAAAAACTGTAGAATTCCTAATCCTTTACCTCTTAAAAATACTGTTTCTTTATAGCGGTGTTTTTATTTCCTTAGGTATGAAATCACTTTACTAGTTCTAATTTGGTAACAATGGCAACAAGATTTACGAAAGTCCTTCAACAAAATATAACAATCCTTACCATAACCACTCATTTTATTGTAAAATTATTTTAAGATTCGAAATAGTATAATAAACTATCACTTGATAGGGGCCTATTGCTTTCAAGAACTAAATAAATTTTTTTGCAGAAATTATCCTATTAAATCACATTCGTGTAATTCCTTTACGTTAAGTTACATTTACTACTCTACGAATCGTTTATGTGGTCATAATCTACCGATCGTCGAGTGTTTTTTTATATTTTTACCTGTAAAATTTTATGTAAAAAGGATGGTGTCAAACATGAGCAATGGGAACATGGCTAATTTCATTTATGAGCTACGTAAATCAAAAAATATGACACAAAAACAATTAGCTGAAAAATTGAATATAACAGATAAGGCAGTATCTAAATGGGAACGAGGATTGGGATATCCAGATGTATCAATAATATCCTCTCTGGCCGATATATTGGGTGTTACTGCTAATGAACTGCTGAATGGAAAAAGAAGTGTCGCAGCTTCTGTTGAGGAAAATACGATTATCGAATCCACTATGCAAAATGCAGATAAAGTAACTGCTACTAACAAAAAATCATTAACATTAATGGCAAAATACGGTTTTACTATTGCTTGTTTACTAGGTATATTTATTTCTATGATTTGCGATATCGCTATATCAGGTACTTTTACATGGTCGCTATATCCAATTACAGCTATTCCATATGCGTGGCTTATTATCATACCTCTTTTTCATTTTAAAAGATATAAAGTGTTTATGTCACTTTTATCATTAAGCATTTTTATCATTCCGTTTTTGGTTATTTTAGATAAAATCCTCGGTGGAACTAAATTAATGTTACCTCTTGGGGTTCCTGTAGCATTGGTTGCTATATCCTATATGTGGGGAATATTTCTGTTATTTTCAATTACAAAAGCAAACAAATGGCACATGGCATCAATTTCGGTTCTATTAGTCATACCTATATCTTTTCTTATAAATAATATTATCGCAAAAAATTTAAACGAACCCATAATCGACACGTGGGACATTTTATCACTTGGAGTTCTGGGGATAATAACAATTATCCTATTCCTCAAAGGAAAGAAACAGGCTGTTTAAGACTCCCTGTTTCTTTTATTATGTCTTTTTAGTAATAAGAACACCGATGGTACCTCGTCAATTAATCTTTATAACCTCTCATAGTTTTCTACCCAAACATTTATCCTAGCATATCTACATGTCCATTCATAAATAGCAACTAGCAGTGTAAACAACCTGTAGCACTGCTAATTATTATTTATAGAATCCATAGACACTTTAACTAATATAATATATAATCTTACAAAATAATTATTATTTATTAAATTTTCTGGTGATTCTGCAAACAAAATATTAGATCATATTTCATTTGATGTAGAGGTGAGCTTATGGAAATTGAAGAAATATACGGTGATTTACCAACATTGGAAACAGAACGTCTGATTCTGAGAAAAATCACGCTCGATGACGTTGAAGACATTTATTCATACGGTTCTAATGAAGAAGTAGCTAAATACGTAACTTGGGACGCACATAAAACATTATCTGACACTAAAGCATTTGTAGACTTTGCTCTATGCCAATATGAAAATAAAAATGTAGCTCCTTGGGGTATCGAATATAAGGAAGACGGTAAATTAATCGGAACGACCGATTTTATTTTATGGCAACCAAACCATAATCGAGCTGAGATTGGCTATGTCCTTTCTCCAACGTATTGGGGAAAGGGCATAGTAACAGAAGCCGCAAAAGAAATTATTACATTTGGTTTTAACCATATGGATTTAGTCCGTATTCAAGCTAGATGCTTCACAGAAAACATCGGTTCAGAACGAGTAATGCAAAAATTAGGCATGACCTTTGAAGGCATCATCCGAAAAGGAATGCTCGCAAAAGGCAAACACCGAGATACAAAAATGTATTCTATATTGAAAGAGGAGTTTTTGGCTGAGGATAGATATAAATAGTGTGGATAGCTTGAAGGCAGCTTGTAAACAAGCTGCTTTCTTAATTGTACTATTTTAAAATTACAATAATGTCAATGTCAGTTGCTTCTGGTCAAATGTAGTATATAAACTGTACCCGTCAAACCTCTAAGGTAGAACTGATACTGTAAAAATTGTTCCAAAGCATTCTTCCTTACCGTAATTGTCATATGTAGTGAAATGTTTTAAAGCAGAGATTTATAGTAAAGGAACTTTGTTAAAATGCTCAACTGTTGGAAATGGATCATAGAAATGATGCAATTTCTTTTTCCACTCTAGGTACTCTTTTGATTGCCTAAAGCCAACTGTATGGTCCTCTAACGTTTCCCATTTCACTAGTAATAGATACTTTCCTTCTACTTCTACACAACGCTGTAATTCGTGAGTGATGTACCCTTTCATTGAGGAAATAATTTTTGATGCCTGACGAAAAGCCTCCTCATACTCCTCCTCCATACCTTTCCTAACTTGTAACATAACCGCTTCCAATATCATATAACCCCTCCTTGTTATGGCTAATGTTACATCTATCTAGTTGTTTTTTTCAATACAAAACATAATAGGAGGGGTTTTATATTTCTTTTTTTGCAACATTTACTTTCATGACACTCCTTGCAAATGGGAGACTAGTAATCACTCTGAATGGCATATTTGGAACGGAATACAATTGGTATTAGCATCATATACTATTTTTCTTTTGCAGAAATAACGGCCCCAGTCATAGCATCAATGTACTGGATTGAAGTTCTGGAATACCGGTCACAAGCTTGGTATACAAGGATATGAGATTCTGTGGCACAACCATAATTTTTGTTCCATGCCAATTCAAAGTCCAAATGATTGAAAAATATATCTCTCGCTTCTTCTTTTGAAATTGCTGGCTCTGCTGGGATTTGGCTCAATTGTTCGATGTCAAAACTTGGCCCGCTATAATTATCAATTTGTCCTGTTTCACAATTAACTGTAACTACTACTTTTTCTAACTGAACTGGTATGCCATTACCATTATGTATACGGAAAGAAAATGTTTCTTTTTTTCTCGTATCGTTCACCTCTTCACCATTCTCTCGAACAACCAATTGTAGATATTTATGATAACTTGGAATGACCCCTTCAAGGAATTGTGTCGCATGTTGAAAACATTCTTCACGAGTGAGCCTGAGATCACCACTCCGCTCATTGAACCAGACAAAACTTCTAACTTTTCCTGTTTCCTTTAATATGAAGGCTTTAACTGTATCTTCTGTATGTCTCTTCAAAAAGCCTTCAAAAGATAAGTCCTGCTCCTCCATCTTCCAGTTCCGGTCCCGCCAAACAATGCCTATTTCTTCCCCCATATCAACTTCCCTAATAACTTCAAATTCATCTGATATTCCAATGACCTCTTTAATAGATAAATCTTTTTGTATTGCCGTATTCAAAGGAGTTGGAAGTAGAACGTAGGTTTCTGGAACATCTTCATCATGTATAATGCTCAAGGTTGGGGTCAATACATCCGCTTTGTATTTCATGAAAGAGGGCTCTAGTTCATAAACAAGACGGAGTCCATCATCTGCTACATTATGATTAATAGTATATAGCCTTGTAATAGCTTCCTTAAAATTCAGCCTATTTTTTACGTGTTCAATTAGTTTCTCTTTTGAAATCAAAGTTGTTGGTATTTTGGGTATTTGACTCTCAATTTTATAAGAAAATTTCACAACATTACCCATTTGATCTACGTCAATAATACAGCCAGAAGGCTTAAGTGGTAAGTCCATGACAACCCGTTCATAGTTAAAGCGATATGCATGATCCAGTTTTCTCATTTCAGAGAAAGTTAAATCATTTAAAGCGTCAGGATAATGACTAAGTAAAAATTGCTCCGCTCGTTCTTTTCTTTCCTCTACACCTGAAGGAACAGTATTGGAATTTCCACCATCACCCATGTCAATTGTTAAACTTGTCAAATTACCGGACAAATCAAGATTTATAATAACCCCTTTATCTCTTTTTTCATTCGCCCATGAAAACATTGCCTTACCTTCCCCATTCTTTCCCTCAGCATACTCCTCTATGATAGGTTGAAAATTAGCTGGAATTTCGACTATCGACAATGCTCGTTTCCGTAATTCTTCTTTTAGCATACTATATACCTCCAAGATTCTAGTATGTATTTTTATATCTATCTTATTTGACCTTTTCATTTATTATTCTTGTTATTTGTGTAGTTTAGCTGCTAGAAAACTTTATTATTAATCCCCAAAATGGATACACATTAATTCCATCTTTAGTTAAGTATACAGATTTGTTGCGGATACTCCCTCGCATCAAGTCCTCGTCAATTTTAATTAAAGTATCATATAGAAATCTCTAACTACTCCTCTTTCCATGAACGTTAGGTAAAGTAATAACAGAGTATGATCCTAAGTTTTGTCTTCCAAACACTATCTAGTTTATTTTTATTTTAGTCTATTAGAAAAACCAACTTTTTACAATAGTATTCCTTCATCGATAACTGCGATTGGAAAATTGCACAAAGAGATGGAAAAGAAGAAAGGGACGCTCTATTTACCTATTTGAAAGAACAACTTGATAGAGTAAAAGAGAATTACTACATACCTTACCAGGTGGTTTCATTCCGTATTTAGAGAATGGTACATTAAATCAATCGACACTACCTAAAGCAGTACAAGAGGATTATTTACAATGGATGCGGAAAGCGCGCAAGGAATTTGAACAAACTTTAGATGCTGCATATAAACAAAAAACAAGCTGTCCATTTTTTATCAAATGCAATTTAAGATGAGTTGTCTTTGCGGGAATCTTGCATGACTCAACTATTGAACGAGACGGGAATACAACTTCACCTTTACGTTAGTACAGATGGTGGGTTTTCCTCAAAATTGTTTATTCACCTTGTTTTTAAACGTATGACATCTGAAGAAATGGAAAAACCAATCCAAGTTGGACAATGGTTTGTTTATGATGAGTTTGCGTTTCGAGTCTTATTAAAAGATCCAGATAGCCAGTCGACAATTACAATGAAGGAGTTAGAAGCACAGTATTTTTATTATCCAAAGGAATATACATTATTGAAAATGATAGGAAGCTTGAACAGACGCCAGTTACTGACTATATTTTAAGTTTAAATTCAGAATGTTCCTATTGGGTGATAACACCACATATAGAGTGTGCCATCCAATTAGAATTTTGGAGAACATCGTTATTGAAAACCAATCGATTGAATATGGTCAAAGCAGCGGTACATTGATTTCTAAATCACTTTAAACAGTCCATCATTAATCATATTTAAAAAATCTTATCGATAAAATTCCCGCGATAATAGTAGTTACAAACACAAATTCCATATGATAAGACTGCCATATATCTCCACCATTCCAAGAGATTTGAAGTATTCTCACTGCATGTGTTGTCGGAAGCATGTAAGAAATCTTTTGCATAAAATCTGGCAATGCTTCAAATGGGAATGTAACACCACCTAAAAAGATAATGACAAAATAAACGATCATAGATAAAGTCTGGGATGTTTTCGGATCTGTTGTTAAGTTTCCAATAAATACCCCAATAAAATAGCACATGACAAAGGAAAGTAACAAAAGGAAGCCAAATGTTACAAAGCTTTTTCCTTCTAAACTTAACGAGTATCCAGTCGTCGAAACTACTACTAATAATATTATAGTGAAAATAGCACATAATAACTGCACAAGAAAGTTCGCAAAAATAAATTGGGTACTTTTAACTGACGCCAACCTTAACCTTCTAAAGAAGTAAATACTTCTCATATAAGAAAAGCCAATACCAACATTACCAATTGCAAGTACAACTACGCTTAGAAACGCAAACATTGGAAATGTGTAATCAATAGGAGCGATTTCTAATCCATATAGTTCTAGAGTTTTATTACTAATCCCTGTTTGCATGACAAGAAATAAAATAGGAGCAATTACCCCAAACCCTAAAATAATCCATGTCCTTAGCAGTTTTTTCACTTCTAATTGAAATAAAGCATTAACTGTATTCATGTATTCCTCCTATTGTTATACAGACTCTACAAAATAATCTTGTAAGCTATTAAATTTAGTACCTACTAAAGCTTTTGGAGTAGTTGTTTGTTCAACTTCTCCATCTTTTAACACAACTACTTTGTTACAAAGCTCTTCCACCTCGTCCATATAGTGACTAACCATAATAATTGTTCTCCCTTGTTCATTCAGTTGCTTCAAATACTTCCGCATCTCATGTCTACTAATTGCATCAAGTGAAGTTGTTAGTTCGTCTAATATTAAGAGTTCAGGGTCATTTAATAGGCATAATAGAATGTTTAATTTTTGTTTTTGACCACCTGATAGTGTCTTAATGTATTGCTTCCTGACTTCTATTAAGTCAAACCTCTTTAGCAATTCTTCCACTTCAGACTGATCTAGCTTATAAATTTTTCTCCAAAGTGTACACATATCATCAACTTTTAGACGATCGTCAAAGTCACCTGATTGTGTTTGAACACCGATCTTTTTGTATATTTCATTCTCGTTAAATCCGTAAGTTATGTTTCCACTATCTTGATTAACGAGTTTACAAATAATATTTGTAAGTGTAGTTTTGCCTGCGCCATTTTTACCAATTACACCTAAAAAATCGCCCTTATCTACTGTAAAGGTAACACCTTTCAATACTTCTTTTTTTCCATATTTCTTCTTAATATCAACTACTTCTAACATCAAAACTTCTACACCTCACTTAAAAATTCACATATAAATAATCTAGCAAAAACTATGTAACGGTTCCTTAGTTCTCTAATAAAAAGGGGCTAGTTACAACATGTTACGAGTGATTCTACAATAACTTTAGAATCCTCTACCACTAATGACGAGTAATTATTCCGCACTTCACGAACTCCCAAATTTGTTATATTTTGTTATAATAATATTAAATATTCTCCAATAAATGAAATCTAACCTCCTATGATATACGCTTATATACCCATAATTAATCCATAAATACTGTTAATATATATCTTTTTTATAAAAAATAAGAATCTTTTCATATTTTTTAATGGGGTGTTATTTTGATTAACAATGAGGAATTAGGAGCAATCGTAAAGAAAATACGCAAAGAAAGAAATATTACACAAAAAGAACTAGCTAAAGGGCTTTGTTGTCAAACAACAATTAGTTATTTAGAAAAAGGCAAGGCCTTTCCAAGAATTGACACGATGTATTATATTGCTTCACGGCTAGGAGTAACTGTTGATTACTTTTTTCAACTAATTGAAGAGGAACAAAATATATATGCGAGTGACACCGTTACTTTATTAGAAAAGTTGGTTAAAGAAAAGGACTATCAACAAATATTTGAACTAGCATCAACTGAGAGGATAAATTTAAAATTTAATTTCTTTTCTCAAAAATATATTCAATATATTAATTGGCAATATTGGCGTTCTGCTCAATACCTCGGAAAGGTTTCATGGGAAGAATGCGTGAAGGAACTAAACAACTTAATCAATCATCAAACAAAAGAAATTCCTTTATTCCAAGACTTACGTATCAAAAATGTCATAGCAAACGTGTTAGCGGAAAACAGACAAGAGAAAGAAGCAAAGAATATCTATCTAAAATTACTAGCATATGATCTGGATTTATATGATTATCAAAAACTAAAAGTAAAAGTTTTTTATAACTTGGCTACATTATATATAGAAAGTAAGGAATACGATTTAGCACAAGACACTGCTAACAAAGGGATTCATTATTCTAAAAAGATTGAAGACATGTGTATTTTAGGAAACCTCTTCTTTCAAGTAGCATTATGTTCTTTTCAATTGAATAAAAACAAAGATCAGACAAACTATTATTTTGAGCAAGCTAAGTTTTTTTATAAATTTTTTGGGCATTCTATGAATGTAGAATATATTGATATGTAATCTCCAAATTAACAATTCTAGTACTGTTTCATAACCAGGTTCTCAATTCCTCATTAAACTGTTTATATTTTTAAATTATAAAAGATTACATTAGAAGACAACCAACAAATAAATTTATTAAGACTTTTCTTATTTCACATGCAAACTCACTCATAACTATTTAACAAAGCTGAAAAAATAAGTTAAACTTATAAACTCATAGTGAGTATGCACTAACATTTTATGCGCATTTAACATTTAGAGTCCTAATCTTTCTGCTGCATTTCCATCTGCGTTTTAAACCACTATCAGGGCTTATTGTAAAAGGTAACAATTGATTATCCTCGCACCCTACAAAACCTAGCCTAGACCAATTTTCAATGAATTCAATGAAATTATTCGCTAGCTTATACCCATGTCCTCTCTATCTGCATGACTTAGATAAATGATCGACGCATTAGTATCGTCTTTCATATCAAATGCTAAATAATCACCATTTCCTACTCCACAGTAATAAATCTGGTGAAGCTCTACAAAAAGCAAAACAATAAAGTGGTCAATATGTGGTCAAACACAAAAAATAGTAAAGTTACTCGGGCACTGTGCCACTAATAGAACCCTCTTCCTCCTTATTTGTTGACTATTCCTTAGGGGCAAGTTTTCTTATCCTCACCTGCCCCCTCCTTCTATACCAATTAAAACAAGACCATTTGCTCTGTTCTTCCAACCCTACCATCGCTTCTGGGTCGTTATCTTTCTTTGTTTTTAGTCATTATTTGTGTTTCTCCGCTTGGAGATTCTATTAAACGACAGCTGTAAATAACAGGAAAGTACTTTCGAATGAATTTCCCTTCTGCATGAGCAGTTACAGCCATTATTTGAAAGCCTAATTCTACTACAATGAAGAATACTAGATCTAAGATGTTTTTCAAAATCGATTAAATGACTGTTCGATGTCGCTTTTGTTTTCCTTTTAGTCGTACTCTTTTTTCGAATAAGTAGTTAAGAATGCTAAGGAACAGCGTCATGTTTTTACTCCATTTCTCCCCCCAAGACCAAGTATTTGATTTTTCCCAGCTAGTAAGAGCTCCACTTACTTTGCTATCGTTACTTACTTTTCTACACTTTACGCTTATTTCTTTTTCTTTCATTATCTTTTTACGAAATTGTTTCGTATGTAGCCACTTTTCAATCTGTATGCGAATGATTGATTCATCCTCATTTCTTCATCATCTTTACCCCAAACCTCTCTTTCTAGATTCACTGTTCTATCATGAATACATCTTCTTTAAGTACCTCTTTTTTAATCTTCAGCTCTAAAAACTACCATTTTCTATTCTTAAAATTCCTCTCCAGTTCTGAAGTTTATTGTACTTTTAGCCTTATCACTTTATAATATTTAGTGACGAGATAAATTTTAAAATCTGATTTAGAAAGGAACATATAATGAAGAAAACACCAAATTTATACTTAGGAAATGCATCTTTGCACGCTGAAACGAAAGCGGTTTCGCTTGATACGGTAACTATGAATAAGGACACTTATTTTAAGATCAAAAACTACAATCAAATGAATCCATTCTTTATGACAGTAGTAAGTGATGTTGACCTTTGGATGTTTATATCAAGTACTGGCGGGCTGACTTGCGGTCGTAAAAATGCAGAGACAGCTTTATTCCCATATTATACAGATGATAAGATCCATGACAGTATTGAGACAACCGGATCACATACAGTCCTAATCGTCAATAAAGATGAAAGGAGTTTCCTGTGGAAACCTTTCTCTTTTCATAATGACAATGTATATAAGATTACAAGAAACCTATATAAAAACACTATAGGCAATAAAGTTATGTTTGAAGAGATCAACCATGACCTAGAGGTTAGTTATACCTATACATGGAAGAGTAGTGATTTATTTGGATTTATTAAAGAATCTAGAATAGTTAACATGGCTGAAAAGGAAGTAGATATTAGAGTCCTAGACGGAATTCGTAACATACTACCATATGGGGTTAATACGCTTTTGCAAACCACAAAAAGTACGCTTGTCGATGGATATAAACGATGTGAATTAGTAGAAAAAGCAGGGCTTGGTATTTACACACTTAGTTCGATCATAACAGATAAAGCTGAGCCAAGTGAATCATTGAAAGCAACGACGGTTTGGTCAAAGGGACTTGAGAATCCTAGCTACCTTCTGTCAGAACAACAGATTAGAGCGTTCTTACAAAACGAAGAGATTCAAACAGAAGTTGATATTAAGGGTAGAAGAGGTTCTTACTATGTTGGAGATTCTATCCACCTTAATGGTAGTGAATCACAAAACTGGTATATAGTAGCTGAGCTTAATCAAAGCGCTTCAAAAGTTGAGAAACTTATTAAAGAGGTTATGAACAATCAATCGATTCTTGAAGAGATAGAAGTTGATGTTTCAAAGAGTGAGTACAATCTTAAAAAACTAGTGTTTAATGCAGATGGATTCCAATGTACTTCAAATGAGAAGGAGGGTTATAGACACTTTTCAAATACCCTTTACAATATTATGCGAGGTGGTATATATGCAGATGGCTATGAGATTGATAGAGAGGATTTCAAAGGATTTGTAGGGAATTGGAATAAAGAAGTATATACGAAGCATCTAGAGTTTATGAGCCGATTACCTGAAACAATTAACTATAATGAGCTGATTGCTATGGTAGCACAGCTTAATTGCAAGGATTTTGAACGTTTAGTATTAGAGTACTTACCACTTACATTCAGTAGGCGCCATGGAGATCCAAGTCGTCCATGGAATAAATTTAATATAGAGATTACCAAAGAAGATGGAAGCAAGGAGCTAAAGTTTGAAGGGAATTGGCGTGATATATTTCAAAATTGGGAAGCCTTATCCATTTCCTATCCTTCATATACGGAGAGTATAATTGCTAAATTCGTAAATGCATCAACAGCAGACGGGTATAACCCATATCGAATTACGAAAGATGGAATTGACTGGGAGAAGCTTGACCCTGAAGATCCGTGGTCAAATATTGGATACTGGGGAGATCATCAAATTATTTATCTATTAAAGCTAATGGAATTATCAAAGGCTTATAATCCTGAAAAGATACTGGATCTTCTTCAAAAAGACATTTTTGTATATGCGAATGTGCCCTATAAGATTAAAGGGTTTGATGCATTAGTCGACGATCCAAGAAACAGTATTATTTATAGTGACGAGAGTGATCAACTTATTGACAACAAAGTTGCAAGCCTTGGATCAGATGGTAAGTTAGTTTGCAACAGGGACGGTATCTACAAAGTTAATTTAATGGAAAAACTTTTGGTTACTATGCTTGCTAAGTTCTCTAACTATGTACCTGAGGGTGGTATTTGGATGAATACTCAACGTCCAGAGTGGAACGATGCTAACAACGCTCTTGTTGGGAATGGCTTATCAATGGTTACCCTGTATTATTTGCACCGTTTCCAAGCTTATATGAGTCAAGTAGTTAAGGAAGTTAAAGAGGACTCAATTGAGGTTTCAGTTGAAGTGCATCAGATGTTCAATGATACATTGGAGGTATTTAAAGATAGTAAACAATATCTTGGCGGTAAAATGTCCGACGACACTCGTTTTAATATTGTAAAAGCGTTAGGTAAGATTGGAGAAACATATAGAAATTCTATATATGACAATGGTTTTGTAGGAGAAAAAGCGGCACTTTCTATAGAGTCCTTTAAAGAATTTATTGAGGTTTCAATGGTCCATTTAAAAGATTCAATTAAAAAGAATAAACGAGAAGACGGTCTATATCATTCATACAATCTCATCCGATTTGATAAGGAAAGCTGTAGCATATCAAATCTTTATGAGATGTTAGAAGGTCAGGTTGCCGTGCTAAGTTCAAAAGCTTTAAATGGAAAAGAAACCATTAATGTACTAGAGGCACTTAGAAATAGTTCTATTTATCGCGAAGACCAAGAAAGCTATATGCTCTATCCAAACCGTGAGTTGCCAAAGTTCTTAGAGAAAAATGTGATTCCTGATGAACAAGTTATGTCATCAACTGTTTTAAAATCAGAACTGAATCAAAATCACACACGTTTTATTGAAAAAGATGTGAATGGGAAGTACCATTTTAACGGTCAGTTCAGAAACGGTGAAGAGATTCGAGAAGCACTAAAAGTGACAAAAGAGTATAAAGATGAAGATATTAAGATTGTTGAAGAAATCTTCTCAAACCTTTTTGACCATCATGCTTTTACAGGACGCTCCGGTACATTTTATAAGTATGAGGGATTAGGATCTATCTATTGGCACATGGTATCAAAGCTAGTTTTGGCGACACAAGAAAACTTCAATGATATATATTGTCAACAGGGTATGAATGAAGAAACTAAGGCGCTTATGAATGAGTATGAAGCTATTAAAGCTGGAATAGGATTAGAGAAATCACCTGAACATTACGGCGCATTTCCAACAGATGCTTATTCCCATACTCCGAGCTTTGCGGGAGTACAACAACCAGGCATGACCGGACAGGTTAAAGAAGACTTTATCTCTAGAATAGGTGAGTTAGGAGTGAAGGTAGAGGAAGGATGTATTCGTTTTAAACCAGAGTTATTAACAAAGTCTGAGTTTCTAAAAGAAATGAAAACCTGGTCCCTACCTAGGAATAGTAATGCTATGGAAACAGAAACAATTCAGTTAGATGAGAATTCCTTAGGATTTACATTCTGTGCAGTTCCGGTAATTTATTACCTAGAGGGCAACAAGAAAATCATCGTTTGTTATAAAGATGGTACAGAAAGCATTTTTGAAGATGTGGATGCTTTAGATCTTGTAACAAGTCAATCTATTTTCAGTCGCGATGGTAAGATTGATAAAATTAAAGTATATATTGACGGTAGTGAATTGAAATAATTCTTGAGTTCTGAGTAGATTTTCTGCTCAGAACTTTTTCTTTTTTGGTGCCAGCCCCCTGCTAGGATAAATTGTTAAAGTGATAGCAAAAATCCCCCGAACCATTTGTCCGAGGGAACATAATACACACTTCGATTTTTAGTTAAAAATACACTAAATCTATTGATAATAAGCTATTTTAACTCTATTAATGCTACGCATTCGACGTGGCTTGAGTGGTGATCGCAGATAAAATGATGTAGTGGTGTTTACCTAATTTTTCTACTTAATACTGAAAATCAAATCAATGGTTATTTAATTAAGCAAATAAGGTGAAATATAACAAATAATACATAGGAGGTTACTTTAGTGGATTTTAATGATAATACAATAAATCAATACTTAAAAGAAATGCAACAGCTTATTAAAAGCCATGACAAGCTCTTAGAAAAAATGAATTGTACAATTAATGAAAGGAATAAAAATATCCTCCCTCTTCAAAGGACAGTGGGTAGGCTTATTCAACATGGTCTTTCTAAAGAGGAAATAGTTGAGATAACAGACATAACATCTGATCAATATGATAACCAAGTTGCACTAGAAAAAAGGCTTCAACTACCTTATGTCTATTTAACTGAAGAAGAAACAGCTGAGTATGAACAACTCATTCAAGACATTCATCAAGCTAAAGCTATAGATGAACTCATTGCTCCATCAAAAGAAGAGGAACGTATAGTTTTCATTCAAAAGGTACTACAAAGATACCTAAGTGACTATATAGGTATACTGGAATCAGATGAAGATAAGTATGGAAAATTTGTAGACAAAGCTGTGTCAAACAGTAAGGCTAAAGAAGTCTCTTCTTCACTTGTGCGTATATTTGGAAATGAAATAAAGAGAAAACGGGAGGCTGTATTATTAAATATTTCTAAATGAATAGGGATATAATTACTCCTATTAAAGTAGAAATTTTAATTAAAACCAACTGTGGTAACGTGTGGTCAGAGTGTAGAGAATGAGGTATTTTTCTCTACACTTTTTTTATTTATTTGAAAACAACACTTTTGATATCGAAAAAACAATCAAATAACATATGTAAACCAACCACATAACAGGTGAAATTATTGCACAAAAACAAAAAAGTATAGAATAATAAACTTGTTATCATGCAAATGCAGAAGAAATCAAGAATAAAATTGAGTAAAAAAACTACAGATTGTTGTGCCGCTTAGAATATGCAAAAACTCAGCTAACCATCACTTGAGATACGGCTCACCGTGCCGCATCAAAGTGCAGTTTTTTTAATTAGTAATAAACTCTATTTCTATTCAAGTATATTTTCCACACATTTCATGTACCGAGCATAATATGACAATTAGTAGTTGCTCCTTAAATACATTAGAGTTTAAATCTACTAATTTTTTTGTCAATCTAAATAATATTTTCTCTAAGAATATAGCCTACAGTAGAACCTTTTTCTATAAGAAAATTTAGTACAACTAGAATTTTCTGCTTTAACCTTTTATTCTTCTTAATCTTCTCTCGCTCTTCATAGACGTACTTCCTTGCCAAGTTTTCTAGATAATAATAAGTATTCCTTTCAAACTTTAACGTCTCGTATTCTGAATGCTTCGATAATATATTAGATATCCAGATTAGCCCATCAGCTACAAATGAACTCCCAATATCATTCAACAGTTTAGATAAGGAATATAGGACTGAAGGATGCTGACCCATCTGTTCAGATACTTCCTTAATCAATCTCATGTTTGTTAGTTTTAATGAATGCCATTCTTTAGTATTATCGTTCCATCTTGTTTGCGCAAATAAGTAACTTTCAATAATTTTGTCTAGGTACCAGTTATTTGTTCCGTTTTTAGTTACTTCAAACACTTTATCTTTGAACAGATTCCAAACTAACCAAAAATTATCATAACTATGCATTCTATCTTCAGCATAAATAAACTCTTGAAACATCTCTGCTATTGATTCTGATGAATTGAAATTATCGATAAATGGTTGAATCAATTGAGGTACTTCACTACTTTCTGAACACAAAACAAGGTAAGCATATTTCTTTAGAAATTCGTTACGTACCATGTAATCAACTTTATCACCATTCCTACTTTGTGTTAGCTCTCTTGCAAACACAGATATTATTTCATTAGTAATAGTGATATGTTCTTTATTATTTAACTTACTAGGCATCATTTTTAAAGCATTCGATAATATGGATAAATCAAGGTCTTGAATATTACCTAAATCCAAGATGGATAATTTGTTATTAACCATTTTATTCAGGCTCATCTCATTTACAGTTAGAAATCTATTCAACAATTCACCTAAATCCGGTTCATAATTTCCATTTTCAAAGCTCTCTTTTCGAAATTCACTTATTAACTTGTTATATTTGTGCTTGAATACTAGATAACCCAATAGTAATGAATGTACATCTTCAAATTCTATTTCCCATAATTGATGTATTGCCATCATAGGAAAAGCAATAGATTCATCTTTAAACAACGTAAGCAATAGCAATAACTTAGTAGTATCCTTTTCTTCAGGATACAGCTTTATCAAATTAGACAATGAAGCTATTGCTTCTTGAACACCATCCCCCACTTGATAGAAGTAGTTAGACTGTACACAAGACCTTACTTTTGCAATTATCACATCCTTGCAAAATTCTTTATCTTCATCTTTCAACTCATCGAAATAATGCTCAATTAACACTGCACATACACATGATGGTATAGAATTATTTAATAAATAGAATCCCTCATTTTTTAGGTGTATTATTTCCTTAGTTGCATCTAATGCATTTTGGGGATTGCTATCATACTTTCCATATTGCTTAGATTTATTATGATCATTTTTAAATTTTAAATTAGCCCACAACTTCAAAGGAACATATCTCATATCTTCGTCATATGTCTTTTGATTTTCCTTTCTAAACTTTTCTATTTCTGGTTCTATTTCAGGTTCAAACTGTATCAATATGCGGCCACCAGTCTCTTCAGCATTAATACTCATCTTTCGTCTATCCATTCTAGCTAAAAATAATCTCCAAACTTTATCTATTTCATTCTGCTCAGAGTCTAGTGGTAGCTTCTTATAGTAACCATCCAGAATACCCCAAAGAATCTCCTGACGTTTCTTCCCCACATCCTCTCCAGTTTCTTGCATTGCAAAAACTTGATAGTTTAAAAAGAGGCTTTCTAAACTCCATTTACGATGCTTATCTTCACAAGTTTTCAATCTCTCATTATCATAAAAACTATTATTGCTACTACCCAAGTTTTGTCCTATTGAATATCGTGTTTTAGCACTGTGTTCTGAAGATAGTCTATGAGTATCATGGATAATGAATTCTCTAGTTCGAAATAAGATTTTTGCAGTATCAAATGTTTTTTCTGGATATGCCAACACAACACTTGTCACTACAGATGATATTGAGGCACTCTCAGAAGATTCAAGTAGATGATTTAACCAACTTACTAACACTTCGCCTTCCATTTTTTCTGCTATTTCTAGAAGAAACTTTTCTAAAGCCATATGAATACATTGCAACAAATTAGGAGTTACTGAAGAACTTGTCCCTCTGTAAATCTGCCATAAGCATTGACTAGTGTACTGTTTTTTGTGGTTTTGGTCGTTTAACTTAACTTCAACCTCAGTTATAGTATCAAGTCTAGAGGCTAGATTTGAAAAAGCATACTTCTTTATAGATTTATTTGTAAAATTTACTACGAAGTCCATAGTTTCTTTTGGTCTAATCTGGAGTAACCAGTAAATAGGACTTTGATAAGAACTTGCTGGATGAAAATCTCCATGGTTTTTTTCTATACCAAAATCATGTTCGACATCATCTCTCCTGCTTAAAAATAAATGACTTTCTTTTGGTGTATAAGTCCAAAAGAAATCAGCTAACTCTAAAATTTCATTCGGTAATACTCTACAGATAGGTAAACCATCAAGTTTAGTCAAAATGAACGTAACTAAATCATAATAAGGATCCCTATGATTCTTCCATTCATTGCTTAATATTTCCGTTACAATATCCTTCAATTCATTTTTCAATTCATAAGAGCCATTTATTATTGTTTTAAGAATAGTTTCTAGTCTATCTTCCAGTGAATAGTAAATATCCTTTTTAATAGTCTCCTGATAAAACCTCAGAGCTATAAGACCAGCATATCTAGTAGTATTTCCTCTTTTTGTTTTGTTGTTCCAATCATGTATTATAGGCAAAACAAAATTAATATCTTCAATCTCAATTGTCTCTATGTTGTTGTAAACAAATTCGATTAACGCCTGCCAGCCGATTCCTTTTGGCTTTGTTAAGATGTAATCGAGAGTAGAGAGATTGATATCTTTTTCGCCTAATTCCTTGAAAAATTCATCATCAACTTCCTTACAAGCAATCCTTAAAATAAATGTCAACCTTTTCAATAGTCTACATTTATTTAACAATAACTCACTTTTAA
This sequence comes from Cytobacillus sp. IB215665, assembly GCF_033963835.1. NCBI lineage: Bacteria > Bacillati > Bacillota > Bacilli > Caryophanales > Bacillaceae > Cytobacillus > Cytobacillus sp. IB215665. The sequence goes on along the minus strand of NZ_JAXBME010000005.1, from coordinate 85,189 downwards.
AAACTTCAAAGAAAATTCTTGAATAATCCGAAAGTAAAACTGAGACAAATAACTCATCTTTCCAATAAGACTCAATCTGATTATTCTTAAAAATATCTTCAATGAATTCTATAATTTCACGATCTTCGAGTAATAATTTTTCTGATATCCAATTTCTAAAACACCTTCTTATGGGTAAGGATTCCCCAATTGATACAAAAAAACCATGTTCATCAGACCTATTAGTGAATTCTCTATTAACAATTTTTTCTAATGCCCATTCTTCGTAAATATCATGAGTTATAAAATAACCTACCTCTTCATATCCCAGCATTCCATCTCTCATTAATTCATCACAGTAATTACCTAGTTCATTTTTTACATCAACAAAAAATTGACCTGTTTTCGCCCTTCGAAGTGCAATCTCTAAAAAGCACTTTTCTCTTTCAGGTTTACTTTTTTTTATTCTTTGCTTCCATAACTTTGATTTGAATTCAACATAATCAATTTCATCAATATCCTTATAGAATTTCAAATATTCATTAAGATAGAAAGGATTCCTAATCAATTTTAGTAATTTTTCATCTTTAGGTAATACAAAAGCGTTCTCATTAGAAATAGTGTTTAGTTCGTCTTGTTCTAAAAGGCGTATCCCAATATTTAATGGATAAATATTGTAAATTTCAAAAAATTGATAGTTTAGATCTTTAAGGTAAGCATCTCTAGTTGTAAAAATTACTTTCCATTTATCTTCAATTATTGCTGTTAAAAATTCTTTGAAAGGGTCTGTATTTTGTATGTCTAGTAGTTTTTCAGCTGAGTCAACTACTATTGTTTTATTCTCAAAATCTTTATGAATACTAAGAAAATCATATAGATTATAATCCCCAAATATATCATTGATATTTCTCAACTCAAATTCTGTTGCTTTAAATATATAGAATGGGTCATTTTCTTTGAAGCGTTCATAAGCATTCTTTATTAGAACAGTTTTCCCAACACCACCCGCACCACTGATAATACATACTTGATTTGAATCATTAATGAGCTGTTTCAATTCATTCTCTCTCTTAATTTCAATTTTCTGTTTGTTGAAAGAGATATCTGTGTTTATGTGTTTTAATAGATTCTCACTATGCTTCTGCATTTCTTCTAATATAGAAAATACGCTTTTTTCAAATGTAAAAAAGTGCTTCGAAATGATATCATTTTTTACTGTAACAAATTCAGATTCAAAGAAACTAGCTAATTTCCACTCTAAACTAACATTTAGATCTTTTGCTTGCTTTTCAACTTCTTTTAGTCCTTGAGGCATCTGTCCTTTATTTTGTCCCCACTCCTGATTAGAGTAGATATACAGCTTATTCACGTTAGGGTAGTCTCTCTTTAATTTATTTAATGTATCCTCTAAATCTTTTTTATGACTTGAAAGCGATGTTTCATAGAATTTTGCTTGCCAAGCAACTACATCATCATTATCCTCAATCGGATTGGTTTCTATAGCTGACTGGTTTTTATATCTAAATATCCCATAGTTTATATTAAATTCTTTACAGAATAGCAAGTAACAAAACCATTCAAAATTATTCTGAGGATTATCACTAAATTTTGCTTTAAAGACATTCCAATTTGGTTTAATCACACATATCATCCCTTTTATATTATTCACTTGACGAGCAAGATGTAAATTCAGGTTCACCGTTATTAGTTAAGAGGTAAAAAAGAGGGTCAGGGTTCTATCATCAGTTGTTTTGTATTTTTCAAAATTAATTAATTCACTTAAAACTTCAATTTCATCAACTGTAAGACTTCCAGGTTTCATAAGAGGTGAAAAATCTTTAAGAAGCCTTTATCAACATTTCTAATTTATTCCATTATAGCACTTATCATACTATTGTTAGGTGGTTTTTGTTTTTTGTAGCTTGATGTAAACTTTTCAATTCTAACTTTATAGTTAAGGTATAGTTACACCCTGATATTTGTCGAATAATAATTTTATCGGTGTGATAATTAAACAATTCTCTCATGGTTTTCAAAGGAATAATATGAAAAAGAGTGTTTGCAAAGTACAAACACTGGGATATAAAGTTATATTCTAGGTTGTTAAAAGAGTCTTGATTGTTTTCGTATAGGAACATGATTTTGAGCCTGTTTTATCACTCTTTCTCTTTTACTCCAGCACACAATCCCATACTTTTACATCCTTAATAAGGATATTCTCTATTTATCTGTTTCTCCTACTTTTTTAATTCTTACTCTTTTATCCTGGTATTCTCTAAGAAACTTCTAAATTTATTAACATATTAATAATTATTAAACCTTTTGTTTAGTTCATTTTTAGCATCTGCTATTATTCTTTTTCTTTTGGGAATTGTTCTTGAATTAACTGTTAGCATTAATGATAGTAAAGCTATTGCATTAAAAACCATAAAAATATTATCCTGTGTTTTAGCCCAATCAGATAGATTTGACATTATAGATGTACCTTGAATATCTAAATGTTTAAAAATTATCATCATTATAAATCCAACAAACACAAAATAAAGAAATAAATCTAATATAAGAAGAGAAAGATATAACTTTTGTGTGTTTAAATCCATAAATTCTGATAAAGAACGTAACTTAATTACTTCTTCACTTTTTGTTTCATTACCCTGCTTCGGAAACAGCTTTTTTAAGACATAAATATATATACAGTTATATATGTAGTAAAGAACTATTCCTGTGCTGAATAAATAAGCAAAAAATGCAATAAGTAAAAATACTCCCCCTATTAACAGATTATTTAATAACCCAATGGATAATCCCATTAAAAAAATCATCATACTTAATAAATATCCTTTATATAATTCAGGAGTTTCCCTCTTATTATTCAATTTCTTATATATTAACCATGCATTTAATATTAGAAGTGTAATTAAAGTTAGCATCACATATATTGTTTGATTAACAATTGGGAGTATCATATATTTTTTTTGACTATTAATAGCCATAAACAGAGGAAATACATATATTATAAAAGAAAATAATAGTTCATTTTGTTTTAGTTTACCTAATTCCGTTAAATTAAAATAGCTTTTAAAATCCATACACATTACCTTTCTATCCCTATTTTGAAAGTCCTCAATTTTTTTGTATAGTCTCGTCTCTACTATTAAAGAGTGATTCTAAACCTTGCCTGAAACCTGTCTCCGTTTTACCTATACAAGACTCTTTTATTACCATGTAAAATGGATGGTAACTTATGTACATACGGTGAAAGAGGGATGTCCTATTTAGCTTCAGTGATGAATTTATATGCACAAAAAATTGTCGTCCATTCCTTTTCATAATAAATAATAACTGAAGTTGTAATAAAAGCTCGCAAAAACGCTTACACTCTCAATTAGGGTTAATTCAACATACTAACCTAGATTAACAATATACAAGCCAAGCATTTACTAAACGTATTAAATTTTACGTTTAACACACTCATTTAAATAGTGTGTTTTATGATAATGTTTGTATTGAATCATTCCAAATTATATTAAAAAAGAGGAAGTGAACCATGTTCAATATCTATGAAGTTAGTATAGTTTTATGGACACAAAAACGTTACGTACTTAAAATGTACATAGAAAGGTTGTGTCCGGATGGGAAACAAAAATACAGGCAAAAAATATACTCAAGATTTCAAGAAGGTGATTGTTGAAACTTTACCGTTCTGGTAGCTCAGTCAAAGAACTTAGTAATGAATATGCTCTCCTATAAGAACCACTTGGGTAGTCTCTCATTATAGAAGAAAATAATCTCTTAATCTTTTCAGGCTTCCAGACAAACTCACGCTCAAAATAATATTCTCGCTGCTTAATGTTTTCAATTGACCTTTTTAATCGTGATTGCAGTTTGAAAAGCCATGAAAAACCCCTTTACTTTTTCTAAATTATACCATATTATTGTTAGATTACAGTTTGCTATTTGGTATATTTATCTGCCTCCACATTGCTTTCACAATCTATTTCGATAAAATAATGTGGTTCTTAGAAAACCTCCTCTTGTGAAATTACCTCTAAAACAAATCAACCTGTATAATAGAAATTAAATAATTTCCAAACGAAATTTTTGCAAATAATGATGCAGATTTCTTGTAATGGAGGATTAGCAAATGAAAGATACATCTGAATCGGTTATTGAAAAAATAATAAAAAGTAAAAAACGGATCCAAAATCACGGAGAAGTATTTACACCAAGAAGGATAGTTAAGAAAATGCTTGATATGCCTAATATTCGTGATGCATGTCAGAACTTAACTTCTACTTTTTTAGAGCCAGCTGCAGGAGAAGGGGCTTTCTTAGTAGAAATTTTAAATAGAAAAATGAAGATGATAGAAAAGAATTACGGTGATGAACTAACTCGATATGAGAATTATTCGCTTCTTGCATTATCAACGTTGTATGGAGTTGAGTTGCTTGAAGATAATGCTCAAAGGTGCGTTATGAATATGTATCAAGTTTATTATGATGCGTATCAGCAACAAGCAAGAGAACATGATGGAAAAGTGAAAAACAAAGTCTTAGACAGTGCTAAATTGATTATCTCTAACAATATTGCACAAGGGAACTTTCTAACTAAATTATCTTCTAATGGTAATCCAATTATTTTTAGTGAATGGCAACCCATAAACCTTCGGAAGAACGCTAAAACAATTAAAGTTCAACGCACCGAATTTACTCTTGAAGAAATTCTTAATGAAGAAGAAAAGGAATGCGGAGAGTCATCAAAACATGCAGTAAAAATAGAGCAACTAGATTTATTTGACAGTTATGATGATGAAGCTGAACCTAAAGAGAAAAGATTGAAATATGTTCCTGTAAAAATTACTGAAGTCTATAAGGAAGAAATGGAGGAAGTCGATGGATAGAACAATTATTAATCCTTATGAAGAATTAGACTTGAAAATATATGCTTATACCTTGCCTGAAGTCCCTTCTCATGAAGGTTACGTCAAAATCGGTGATACTAATAGACATGTTAAAAAGCGGATTTTTGAGCAGGTTGGGACTGCTGGTCTTAACCCTAAAATTCTTTTTGAAAAGATTGCCAAAAAGTCTGATGGCACTTGGTTTCATGATAAGTCACTTCACCGTTTCCTTAAACAGAATGGGATTCAGAAAAAAGATTTTAATGGCCGTGCAGACGAATGGTTTTATTTTAATGGAACACTTGAAAAAGCGGAAGTTCTAACTGACAAGTATATCAATCGTGATTATGATGAAATTCAGGTTGATGGTGGTCAATCAGATTACACACTTCGGAATGAACAAAGCAAAGCGGTTCAGCAAACGCTTGACTATTACCATAGTGGAAAAGAACCAAAGGAGTTTCTTTGGAATGCAAAACCTCGCTTTGGGAAAACACTGACTTCATATGATTTTGTAAGAAAAATCAATTCAAGAAATGTACTGATCGTTACCAATAGACCCGCTATAGCTAACTCATGGTTTGATGATTTTAAGAAGTTCATTTCTTGGCAAGAAACAGGGTTGAAATTTGTATCTGAAACGGATTCGCTAACAGATAAAGCATTATCTCGCAAGGATTATATCGATTTCCTAAGTTCTACTGAGCTTGATACCCCCTCACAAATCACCTTTATTTCACTCCAAGACTTGAAAGGTGCAAAGTTTGCAGGTGGTAACTATGAAAAACTTGAATGGGTAGGCCAACTAAATTGGGATTTACTAATCATTGATGAAGCTCATGAGGGAGTTGATACAGCCAAAACGGACACGGCGTTCGATAAAATTAAACGGAATTTTACTCTACACTTGTCGGGTACTCCTTTTAAAGCATTGGCAAACAACAAATTTAATGAAGATCAGATTTTCAACTGGTCTTATGTCGATGAACAAGAAGCAAAAATGGATTGGGATTACACAACAGGAAGTAATCCATACGAAAATCTGCCCACGCTTAGCTTATTTACATATCAGATGAGCAAGATGATCGAGGATCGAGTATCTAAAGGCTTAACGTTAGACGATAACAGTAATGTTGATTATGCTTTTGACTTGAATGAATTCTTCAGGGTTAAAGAAGACGGCAAGTTTGAATATGAAGAAAGCGTAAAAAAATTTCTTGATAACTTATCTTCAGGAAAGTTTCCTTTTGCGTCAGATGAACACAGGGGCGAATTAAACCATACTTTTTGGCTTTTACCTCGGGTTAACTCTGCGAAAGCACTTGAAAAGTTGTTGAAATCTCACCCTGTTTTTGGTGAATATAGGATTATACTAGCAGCTGGTGATGGAATAAGCATTGACAAGGAACCGAACATTGAGGAAGAAGGACAAGACCTCAAGAAGAATGAGAAGAGTTTTGATAAGGTTAAAAAGGCAATTTATGAAAACAATAAATCAATAACTTTATCCGTTGGTCAGCTCACAACGGGTATAACAATTCCTGAATGGTCTGCAGTGCTTATGCTTAGCAACATTAAGTCGCCTAGTTTATACTTCCAAGCCGCTTTCCGTGCCCAAAACCCTTATGAGTTTGTTCAGGACGGTAAGCTTTATCGAAAAGAAAATGCCTATATTTTCGATTTCGCACCAGAACGAACGCTATTGCTATTTGACGAATTAGCTAATAACTTATCAAGTGGTAGCTCCAAAGCGAGTGAGGAACGCAAGAAAAAGATTAAAAAGCTATTGAATTTCTTCCCAGTTATTGGTGAAGATAATGAAGGAAATATGCACGAGTTAGATGCAACTGAAGTCTTAACTATACCAACACAAATCACCTCAACAGAGGTTGTAAAACGCAGTTTCATGAGTAACCTATTATTTGCGAATATCTCAAGTATTTTTAGAGGAAATTCACCATTTAAGGAAATCCTTGATAAGATTAAACCTGAAAAGAACAAACGTTTGACAGACCATAGAGAAATCAACGTAACTAAGCCGATGATTGATGATGATGGAAACATTGATGTACCGTCAGACATTGTTATTAACAATACAAAAGATATATTCGGTGATGCAATCTATAAAGTGATGGAATCCCCAGATATTCCGGATATGCCTGAAGTTACAACTATTACAAATGAAATTAATGACACTCTAGATAGAGGGTTTAGCAAGTTAAAAGAAACATTTCAGTTGAATAAAACTCAAACGAATAAAGCAAAAAATGAAGTAACTTCGACAATTAAAGATGTGGTTGAGAAAAATATAGAATCGTATCACAGTCAAGTTCAAGAAATCGAACAAGATTTCACTGAACAAATTCATACCGCCCAAAAAGCTCATGATGAAGTTAAAGTAGAGCAACTGAAAAAGGAATACGAACAGAAGAAAGTTGAAGTAAATAAAACTTTTACTGAAAATCTAAATACAGAAGTAAGCGAATCAGTTGAAACAGCAGTTGAAAAACAAATTGTCAAAGTAGAAGAGAAGAAGAAAAAAACCACTGAAGATGACGTTCGAGATCACTTGCGTGGTTTTGCTAGAACTATTCCTGCATTCCTTATGGCCTATGGTGATGGGGAGACGACTTTATCTAGTTTTGAAGAAAATATTGATGAACCAACCTTCGAGGAATTGACAAGCATAACCCTTGATGAGTTTAAAAAACTACGTGATGGGTTTGACTATGTAGATGAAGATGGGAATAATCGTAAAGTGCATGGTTTATTCAATGAAGTTGTTTTTGATGCAAGTATCAAAGAGTTCTTAAATAAGAGGAAAATATTATCAAACTACTTTGATGAAACACTTACTGAAGATATTTTTGATTATATTCCACCACAACAAACCAATCAAATTTTTACTCCTAGAAAAGTTGTAAAATTGATGGTTGATTTGGTCGAGGAAAATAACCCTAATATCTTTAGTAATTACAATGTTAAGTTCGTTGATTTAGATACAAAGAGTGGTCTATATATAACAGAAATTGTTAAACGCTTGAATGAAGGGTTAAAAGAACAGATCCCAAATTCAAAAGAAAGAATTAAGTGGATACTCGAAAATCAAGTTTATGCATGTGCACCAAGTAATATCATTTACAACATAGTGAAAAATTATATATTTGCCGATTTTAATGACATTTCGATTAAAAATATAATAGAATGTGATTTAACTGAATACACAAAGAATGGCCTTGTTAAAGAAAAGTTACGAGAATTATATGGAGATGAGGATTTGAAGTTTGATGTAATTATTGGTAATCCACCATATCAAGAAAAAGATGGAGGAGCACAGGCAAGTGCTAGTCCCATCTATCAAAATTTTGTAAGTTTAGCTAAAGAACTTAACCCAGAAATATTATCATTCATTATCCCGACACGATGGTATGTAGGTGGAAAAAGGTTAGATGATTTCCGAGATCAAATGTTAAATGACATCCATCTTAGAGAATTGCATGATTGGCTTACACCAGAAGATATTTTCCCCAATACAAATATTAGAGGTGGTGTATGTTACTTCTTGTGGGATAGGAATTATGATAATAGACATAATCTTACGCGAGTTGTAACATATAAAAACAACACAATTATTAGTGGTATTTCTAGGTCATTGAAATATAAAGATTCTGATATCTTAATAAGAGACTCAGGTGCTATATCTATTTTGGATAAAATTAATTGCAGTGATAAGAAAAGCTTAATGGAGTATGTATCTGCTCGTAACCCATTTGGATTTTCTACTAACTTTACTAAGAATAGTAAATTTAAAAATGAAAGTCATTTATTGAATGAACCGATTAAATGCTATGCTAATAAAGGTAAAGTTGGATATATTGAGTTTACAGAGATTGAAAAAAATTCGACGTGGATTAATAAATGGAAAGTGTTAACACCCTACTCTAATAATATAGGAACTGAGTTAAACGATGATAATCTAAACACAATTGTTGCTAGTCCTAATTCAATATGTACTGAAACATATTTAGTAATTGGTGCTGAATTAGAATTAAATGAAAATGGCTCAATCTCTTTAGCTAAATATTTGAAATCTAAATTTGTAAGATTTTTGCATAGCTTGGCTAAAAATAGTCAACATGGGACTAGAAATACGTATAGGTTTGTTCCTCTTCAAGATTTCACAAACAACTCAGATATTGATTGGTCTACATCTGTTCAAGAGGTAGATAACCAATTGTATAAAAAGTATGGGCTTTCTGATGAAGAAATTAACCATATTGAAAGAAGAATTAAAGCAATGTAATTTAAGCAGTTATTTTAATAAATTTTATAAGGCAACTGTTATCTATAAAACTTAAACATATTAAGTTAAACTAAAGAGGCTATCCCCAGTTAAATGGGAATAGCCTCTTATGTCAGATTACGAAACTCTAAACATCATAAATAAGCATCTTAGTAATCGTATCTGTAGTCGCATTATTAGTTTAGGCATTAATTTACTTAATAATCCCTAAACTTTACTGGGGTTTCTGGACTGTCAACACCTAACTAGACAATTTTCTTTAGGTGGTTATTTTTGTAATCAATCGGGTACTTTCCATACACTAAGTTATGATATCAAGATATGTTGATACTATCATTAGGAATCTCTAGTATTGACTTTTGATCTTTGGCTATAGAATTAACCTTTTGATACTTGAAGCAATTTCTCTTAAAAATCATCGATCCCTATCTTCGGATTCCAATATTTATTCTACTTATTTTCATAAGAAATAATTATGAAAAATATTAACTTATCTTCAAACTCTAACTCGAACCTTCCATTATTATAATAAAAACTCCTTCCTTTTTTACTTGGCTCATATTTACCCATTATCTATTCTTTCATCTAATTCAAACAAATTTTATCCCTATAGAGAATTCCAGATGCGAGAACTAAAAAATCTTAAACGAAGCGGAGGATTTATTTATCACCAACTTTAAAACCAACTCATTGTGAATTATTGCTTTACCACTTATGAACCATTTTCAAAACCCAAACGCCATTTGTATCACCAATATTATTTAGGAGAAAAAAATAGAATTGGACCACACCTTTCCAATGCCTACAATAATAAAGAGCAGCTCCTCTCTACATAGAAGTATTACTTTACATGAAGAATATACTATTTTTTAATGGTATAATTGTAAACGTAAGGAGGATTGTAACGTGGGGGATATTAAATTGTTTCGGCTAAACGGGCATACCGTAGATGAATTAGAAGGGCAATCTGTTGCTGTTGAAAAATCATTACAACATTTATTCGAACAGCATTTAGAAACATTTTTAGGTGTTCGATTTTTAGCTTCTGAATATAGTACAGGGAAACGCCATGCAGGGCGTATTGATACTCTAGGCATAGACGAAAACCATTCGCCCGTAATTATTGAGTACAAGCGTTCAGTTAACGAAAATGTAATAAATCAAGGGCTATTTTACTTGGATTGGTTACTTGACCATAAAGCAGAATTTGAACTTATGACTTTACGTAAGTACGGAGAAGCTGTTGCGGATCTTATTGATTGGAATAGTCCTCGTTTACTGTGTGTTGCAGGCGGTTTTACTAAATATGATGAACACGCTGTACAACAAATAAACAGAAATATTGAACTTTACCAATATAAACATTATAACGATGGTTTTGTTTTACTTGATTTAGTTAACTCTACAACGGCACAAACGGTGCATATTACTGAAGATACACCTACTCCAACTGAACGTAATACACGAGTAAAAACTGTATCTGATTACTTAGAGCAAGCTAATACGGAATTAACCGATAGGTTTGAAACATTAAAAGCTTATATGATGGCTCTCGGTGATGACGTACAAATAAAAATCCTTAAACATTACATAGCATTTAAACGCATAAAAAACTTTGCTTGTGTAGAAATACATCCCCAGACTGCAAAGGTACTACTTTATTTAAAGGTTAAGTCCGACACAATTACTTTAGAACAAGGGTTTACCCGTGATGTTAGCAACATAGGGCATTACGGAACTGGCGATTTGGAAGTTGTTATTTCAAACGATGAAGATATGGAAAAAGCTAAACGCTTAATAAATATGTCTTACGATGCAAGTTGATAAAAAGAAGACAATATATAGAAAAAGCTAAAAATAAGTAAGATTTAATTTCAGATTAATTAACATGTTTTTTAGAGGTGATGGATAAGGTTTTGGATAACGCATTTTTGAAAATTTTAGGAGATGTTTCAAAAGTTAAGGTACACCTCTTCTTTCTATTTTTCAAATTCAGATGCACTCAGGCTTCCAAAATGCTTCTTTTTAAAAACGGAGGATTTGCACTTATGTCTTGTTTCTACTAGAGCGAAAGGCCTCTTCCTCTGACTAAAGAGTTCAAATCCCCTTTATACTACTATTTATTTTATTCACTTTGGGTAGGTATTAATCGACAAAAAAGAAATTGGTCAATTAATCCAATTTCTTATAAGTCTTAAATTATCAAACTTTATTAAGTTATGACACTAGTTCTTCAAGAATGAAATCAATATTCCACCCACATAAAAAGGAAACTACTGTAACATAAAAACTCATTTCAAACATAACATATGGATTAAAGAAAAAATTTTACTAAGTCAAAGGAGGAATTTATAGTCTTCTGACTCAACATTATTTTTATTCTCAAAATGACAATTATGTCATGCTATAAATATTTATCTTCACAAATTCAAGGTGTAAAACTCATAGTTATTCGATGCAAAATTCATACTGCATAATTATTTAAACGTATTTATCTCAACTCATCATTCAGAGGTATAATCACTTCATCTAATGTCCTTCGCCACTGACTCTTCATCTCTGGTCCATATTTCAACGGTTTTGCATCTGGATGTATGGCCTTGTACTTATCAAATTGTTTACTATTAATAATTCCCCCAAATATTCGGAATAGGCTCCGTTCCTATCAAATATTGAATAGCAGATGTATGTAGCTCTCCTTCATCCACGAACCAGTACAATCTGGTTTAACAATATGACATTAAAAAACCAGTTGCCTTAATCAACCCGTTTTTTTATTGAATGAGAATATCTTAACATGCCAATGTTTTCAATGTTACTGAGTTAGGTATATTCTCACTCATTTCAAGAGAGTACTTTATCGGACATTGTACATCATATCTACCACAAATTATTAATGTGGGTGTTGTTATATATTTCAATTTTTTTGTTACATCATTTACTTGCACTTCTCTACTAAAGTAGTTCAACCTAATTTCTTACATTTATTTACTAATATTTAATGAAAAATATTCATCATACCTTGCAGGTTCAAATAAAGATAGTTTTGTTCTCGCAACTTTTAGTTCATTTCTTTCTTCTATTGATAAGTTGGGCTTTTTTAATAGTTCACTTAGTTCTTGCATTCGTGAAATTGTGGGTGTGCTGAATTATAAATGCAATCTATGGAGAACGTCATATATTCCTTTGCTGCTGCCCCAACTATAACATTGAAATTTAAATGGTTGGAAAAATAAATACCATAAATAATACCCAACATTCCTCCCCTTGAATGGCCTGCAAATCCCCACCTTTCAAAACCTAGTGATTCACGGATTGCTTCTAAGTCAAAAACAGTTTCCAATAAGCATAACTGATAGGGTTCGTTTGCCTTTTCTGAATTACCTACCTCTCTTAAATTTACTAAGATCACTTTATAAAATTGGGTAAAGGTTTCTGCAAAATAATCTCCTGTCTCATTAAATTCAGAGTAATGGTGAGTAACACAAAGAGGTTCCCCATTACTCTTTTTATATATTTCAAATACACCACGCTCTGTTACAAGATATTCCCTTTCCCATTTCTTCATACAAACACCCTTTTTCCCAATTTCTTAAATCTTACCTAATAACTCTTTTCTAAATTTTAACATCATTTATTAATTTTATTATTCAACAATATGGCCCCGTTTGCGAAATAATCAAATTAATAAAATTGCATTTCTTTAAGTACATAATTCCACAAATAAAATTATTTGTTACGTAGTATTTAGTCTACTAGGTAATAAAATCACTATCACTTTTAACAACTTAATTATTCTTTTAAGAACATTATCTTTTCATCAAATCCTATTAGGAGGTCAACCAATCATTTTCAGGTTGATCTATTTTCTTATCCTATTACTTTTTGAAACGGTAATTACAGTTAAATTGAAGCGTTTATGGAGTTCTTTATATAGCAGATTTAATTAGTCCCTCTATTTATTAGAATATAGATTCCAAAACATAAAGATAAAAATAAGCCAAAAGTCCTATAAGAATATTCATTAATACTAATTATTATATTTACACACTACTCAGTGTATAAAAATATAGAAAGGAGGACTTCCTCGATGATGGATATTGGAAAGCGCAGTCTTATATGGCACTATCGTTGTTTAGAACAATGTGAATCTGACGGTATATCCAAAGCCATAATCAAATTGTTTATCCGGCAAAGAGGTTGGGATTATGAACCAAATAATAGAAAAGCTAAAAATTCCCGGCTATGAAACTAAGGTAGTTATTAAACCTAGAAAGGGTAAAAATATCAAACAAAATGAAGGATCTCAATTATCTCTAGAGATTGATTCAGAGTGATAAAGGAAGTAAATTCTCACTGGTATAAATAATGTCCCTTCAGGCTAAGATGGATATCAACCATTTTTACTGGAGGGATAAATATGAGTGAAAAGTACAGAGTTGTAAAAGTCACCTATTCAGAAGAATTGTCTTCAGAATCTGAATTATGGCTAGAGCGATTCATTGAAAAGGCACTTTTAAACCACTTAACTCGTGATGATGATAAACTTCGAACTCTTTTAATTAGTAAAAACCTATAATGAAAGGAACATTTTATGGAAGAACTTAATATTATTGCAGTTTATGGACGTGTAAGTTCTGCAACACAAAGTCTTGAACTCCAAGAAACTGCTGCTATAAGGTATTTGAAATCAATCGGATTGAATGGTGATGAAGATTTAATTCATTTTTTCCGTGATAAAGATGTATCAGCTACACAACTCCCTATGACTAAAAGATCAGATTTAATGAAGGTCATTGATTTAATTAAAAATGGAAAGGTTAAAAAATTAATTGTCTATAAACGCGATCGTTTGTTTAGAAACTTTTATGAGTGTGTGGATATTAATAGAATATTTTTCAACAATGGTGTTGAAGTAGTTTACACCGCAAGTAATGAACCACCCTTTAGTGGAAAACTAAGTGTTGAAGCATTGTATGGGATATTTAGTCAAGTTGAAGGTGAAAACATTCGGACTCGTACAGCTGATGCTCGAATGCTGTATCCCTCTAGAATATTCGGATATAAACGCATAAAAGGAAAAGAACAAGGAAAAGAAAATGTAAAGTATGTTATTAATCATGAGCAAAAAAAATCTATTGAAGTATTATTTAATGATTTAAAACAAGTTGAAAATGAAGATCAATTTTTTGAAGTCCTCATTAAGCGTAGAAAAGGAATAAACAATGTTGATAAGATATTAAAAATACTTAGAAATCCTTTTTATTCTGGACATCATAAATCACATGGTGGTGGATATCAACCACTTTCTTATGTGGAACCTATCATTAGTTTAAAATTGTTTACTGAAGTTAATGAAATTATTAATAGCTTCTACACCCAATACAAAAATAAAGTTCATGATGTCAATGCAGAGATCCAATTCATTCCACAGTGTGGGATGTGTAAACAAGTTATGAAACATAAGAAGAAAAACGTACTTGATGTTGGCTACTTTGTTTGCAGTTCTAAGCATAAGAGAAATTTTATGGACATTAAGGAATTTAATGATGTAATTACACAAACAGTGTTAGAACATGTGGAGAATATTAGCCCAAGCATTTCTAAGAGATTAATGGAAGAAGGGATTAAACTTAGAAGTAAGGAATTAGTTCGAGAACAAAAGAAAATCTCAAAACGTTGTGACGATTTATCTATAGAAATTAGCATTAGAGGAAAGTCAAAAGGATTCAATTACCAACAAATTTTAAAAGAAATCTATAAATTAAAAAAACAATACAACTTGATAAATAATGACCTTGCAAGTCTTTTAAAACTAAAGTATGAGATAAAAGACATAAAAGCTATGATATTTGATTTTGTTCATGACCTCGAAAAACTGGATTTATTTAAGTTGATTAAACTACTAGTCAAAAAGGCTATTATTTATGATGATCATGTAAGTGTTGAACTATTCCTAGCAAAATACATGAAAGAAGTTGAGACTTCATGAAAAAAGTGAGAGGTATAGGATATTTACGATACTCGGATACAAAACAGCATGGAAATCATTCATTAGATATACAAAAGAGACAAATTCTCTTAACTGCTGAAGAAGAGGGTATTGACATTGTAGCTTGGTGTATAGACGAGGCTACAAGCGCTTTTCACAATAATGTTTCAAAAAGAAAAGGTATTCAAGAGATCTTTCAATATCTTAATGAAGGTGTAATAGCGATTTGTTTTTATGAGGAATCACGGATGACTAGAAGTATTACGGATTTTTATTACGACTTTTATTTACCAATTATAGGTCAATACCCTGATTCAAGATTCTACAGTACTCAATCTATTGGAATTTGGGATCCTAATAATCCATTAGTTCAATCTAAATTAGTTTTTGCATCAGAAGAATCAGAGATTAAATCTTCGAGAGCAAAAGATTCACAGAAAAATTCACTTTCTGCTGGTAAGCGTCCTGGCTCAAAATCACCTGCTGGTTACGATATGATAGACGCATGTCTATTTCCTAATCAAGATGCTGAAGTAATTGAATATATTTACTACCTTGCAAGTTGGGGCTACTCACATCAAAAAATCGCTAACCATTTAAATCGCTGTTCTATAACAACGAAACAGATTATATTTTGGAACAGCAGCACCATTGGTTATATTCTTAACAATAAAGTATATAATGGTGACCTAGCATGGTATGTAAGAACAAAATATGATATTAGTAAACCTAAACCTGATAAAGATATTGAATTATTTAAACAAGTGCATGAGCCAATTATTTCAGTAACACTAGCACATCTTGTTAAACAAATGAACAAATTAAAAGAAAAGCATGGAAAAATGGAAACACCTTATTACCTTCGTAATTTAATCAAATGTTGTAATTGTAATAGTATAATGATAGCCAAGGATAACTCTCCAAAAGGTAAAAAAGGCATGTATATGATTTATAGATGTAATCAGTGTAAGAATTCACTACCAATTATTGAAATTCATAACGTTGTATTAAATGACTTGAAGAATAAATGGTCTAATCAACTAAGTAGCTTTGCTGAAACTGCTAACAAACAACTAAAAGATTGGTCAGTGAAGTTGGACAGATCAAAAAAAATACTAAGAAAACAACTAGACAGAATACAATACAACGAAAAAATAATGGCCAACGAAATTGCTTCAGACAAAGATTTAGGAGATGTCTTTGTTTCAGCTAAGAAAAACCTTGAGAATGATATCATGTATTTGAATAGCACAAAGGATGAAATTAGCAGAATTTCAAATGACGATTATTACTATGAATTTGTTACACAACTAAAAAAACACTCCTTCTTTAAATTTACAGATACAGAACTGAGAGTATTTTTTCTCATGTATTTTAAAGAAGTAAAAGTCAACTTTGAAAAAGACAATGAATTAGAAATTAATTACAGACTCTCACCGTTTGTGTCTTTGGAAAATGTAACTAGTTACTTTACCGAAAAAATTAACAAGGTCGAGGATTTGTCTGGTTAAAAAACCGAAGATTCGCCATTGAATTTTTAACACTAAGATATACACACATTAAAAACCCTTGTAATCAAGGGTTTTTGGAGGCAATTCTTCGGTTATTTAACCATCGAAGTATACTTCGATGGTTGTAAAATCGAATCATAAATATTCTTCTTGGTCAAAAAACCGAAGAAAAATATATTTTTTTAAAAATAGCCTTAAAATATAAAGAAACGAAGATACAATATACTATGTTAACCATAAAGCATATTACTAATTTGAATAGGAAGGTGATGTTCTCGAAATAAGAAACCCCAAAGACATATAGTATTTGTAAGGTTTACAAATATTGTGAGTAAGAAAAATCGGATTAAATTTAGAAATATACTGAATGAAAACCTAAAATTAAATTAGCAAAAAACAAAATAACAAGAAAAGCGAAAACCGCAAAGTTTAATTAGCTCATTAAAGCTAATACTTTGCGGTATTTTATTTTCCACAACTAATGTAAGAAAGGATCATCTTTATGAATACAAATATTAATTATTATGCAAGGTCACTATTTCACAACTATAAACCTAATCAAAAATTCAAAAGGAAGTTACCTATTCATGTTATAGATCTTCATTTATTTACTTCTTTGGGAAGGAGGAAAAAAGATGAAGAACACAAAAGAGACTATTGCTAAACGAATTTATACCAATCCAAAAACTGGATTTAACGAACTTATTAGTTTAATTATTCATAATAAAATTGATGAAATTGTTAATAATGCTAACAAGGTAAGCACTGCTACATCTCAAAATAAACCTGAAGGGTTGGATGTACTATGAGATGTGCAATTTATATTCGTGTATCAACCGATAAAGAGGAACAAAAAGCATCATTGAAGTATCAACAAGAACTATTTTATAGATATATTAAGGAACAAGGATGGGACATCTACGAATTCTATGTGGATGTCCAGTCTGGAACTACGGCGAAGAGAAAAAATCTTCAAAAGATGATTAAAGATGCTGAAGAGAAAAAATTCGATATAATCTTGGCTAAGGAACTTTCTCGATTAGCACGGAACGGAGAACTTTCATATAAAATAAAAAACTTATGTGAGAATCAAGGCATCCATATCATCACTTTAGATAATGCCATTAATACCACAACTGGAAATACTAATATGTTTGGACTTTACGCTTGGATGTATGAACAAGAATCAGAAAATACGAGTAACCGTGTGAAAGAGACTTTGCGAACAAGAGCACAAAAAGGGCTCTTTAAGGGGTCTAGCCCTCCGTTCGGTTATGAAGTAAGAGGTGGAAAGTTGCATATTAGAAATGACGATTCACCTGATATCGTAAGGAGGATCTTTAGTGAATATTTACGTGGAGCTGGAAGAGAAAGTATAGCAAGGGGACTTTATAACGATGGTATTTCTACACCTGCCGAAGTTGCTGGTAAAAAAAATGCTAATGACAAGTGGAATGATTCGACCATTAGACTTATTTTATCAAATCCTCATTATGTTGGTGACTTAGTTCAGGGGCGCACAACTACAGTCAGTGTTACAAGCAAGAAACGGAAAAAAGTTAAAAAGGAACATCAAATCATCCACAAAGATATTCATGAAGCAATTATTCCAAGAGAAATGTTTAATACTGTTCAGCAACAAATGAAAGTAAGAACTAAATATATTACTGCACCTAAGAAACACCTATTTACTAACATTCTTTACTGCGCTGATTGTGGTAAAGGATTGTGGTATCGAAGTAATCGAAAAGGGTATATTTGTGGCAATTACGCACGGCATGGTAAGAAAGCCTGCAGTAGTCATTTTGTAAAAGAGGAGCATCTTACAAATACGATTTTAACCGACATTAAATTGTTAGTGAAACAAATTAATAAAGAAGAATATCTCAAGCAACTAGAGCTAAAGACAAAGAAATCTAAACATGATCTTATGAAAAGAATAGACAAAGCCAATAAACAAATACTTGTATTTAAAAAACGAAAAGGGAAATATATTAATATGTTGGCTGACGAACAAATAACTCATGAAGATTATCGTGAAAACGTTGAAGCAAGCAATATTGAAATCGAACAATTAGTTAAAAAGAAAAATGAGTTATTATCAAAAATTGAGGATGAACAAGTTATAGATAGTATAGAAAAGTTAAAAGAAGAACTACTCAGCTTCCTTAACTTTAATGAGCTGTCACCAGAAATTTTGTCTCGACTAGTCAATCGTATTGAAGTAAATGAAGACAGTAGTTTTAATATTCACTATCGCTTTTCGGCTCCAATAATCGAATAAAATGCAGCAGGAATCCCTATTTGGGGCCTGCTGCTTCTTTTAAAACTATCTGCGAGACGCACTCAATGTGCCCCGTATGCGGAAACATATCAACAGGCTGTACTTCCTTCGTCTCATATCCTCCTGCTTCTAGCACTCGTAAGTCTCGTGCTAGTGTTGCCGGGTTACATGACACATAAACGACTCGTTTAGGCTTCATATCGATAATTGTTTTTAGTAGTTCTTCATCACAGCCTTTACGAGGTGGGTCTACCACCATGACGTCTGCGTGTATGCCTTGTTCATACCATGCTGGAATGACTTTTTCGGCTTTCCCTACTGCAAATTCGGCATTTGATATGTCGTTCAATTTTGCATTTCTTTTTGCATCCTCAATTGCTTCGGGCACAATTTCTACACCATATACTTGTTTTGCTTTTTGTGCTAAAAATAAGGAGATCGTACCGATGCCACAGTATGCATCGATGACTGTTTCATCACCTGTAAGCTCTGCATATTCTAGCGCTTTGTTATAGAGTACTTTTGTTTGTTCTGGGTTTACTTGAAAAAACGATCGTGCTGATATGGCAAATTTGATATTGCCGATATAGTCATAAATATATTCGTTTCCCCAAAGAACAGATGTGTCATCACCAAAAATAACATTTGTTCGTTTTGTGTTGACGTTTTGAACGATAGACTTTACGTCAGGAATGCGTTCCACTATTTCTTTTATTATCTTTTTCTTATGCGGGATGTCCGCTGTTTTCGTGATGAGTACGACCATAGCTTCTTTTGTAACTTGACCGTACCTAGCCATAACGTGACGAAGCGTACCACGATGCTTTTTTTCATCATACGCACGTACGCCATATTTTTCACAGATGGACTTCACTGTTTGCACGACAAAATCATTTTGCTCGTGCTGAATGTCACAAGACTCCATATTAATAATTTCATGGGATCTTTGCTGGTAAAATCCTGCGACAAGTCCTCCTTCACGTTCTCCAACTGGAACCTGTGCTTTATTCCGATAGCGCCATGGATCGTTCATACCCATGACAGGGTGAACTGTCACATTTTCTATATGTCCGATACGAGTTAAGACGTCTTTTACTTGCTTATGCTTTGCTAAAAGCTGCCCTTCATAGCTCATATGCTGCAATTGGCAACCACCACATTGCTTATATATTGGGCAGGTTGGTTCTACTCGGTGTTTGCTCGGTTCAAGTATTTCGATTAAGCGACCAAAACCATAGCCTTTTTTTATTTTTATTACTTTTATTTTAGCCGTTTCACCAGGTAACGCTTGTGGAACGAACAATGGAAACCCATCAATTTTTGCGACCCCTGCTCCATCATGAGTAAGGTCTTCAAACGTTACAGTCACAAACTCATTTTTTTCTATAGGTGCTATTTCCTTTGTCATCATGACTACTTCCTTTTCGATAAAATACTGAAACGATTGTAACATAAATTGTATGTGCTAAGCACCTGAATGATATTCATAACCATCAAAAATAGACCGCGTATGGCGGTCTATCAATAACTTTGTATTCAATAACGAACCTTGTTTACATCTTCCACTACAACTTCTACATATATATATGCTGTATGCTACAAATGTGGATGTTCCTGCTTGAAAACAATTGTGTAGTCCTTCTCAACCGAAACACAGTCTATGATTTTTTTTTCATTTTCATGGCTTTATCTTTCGGTACAAATACTTCAATATGCTGATACAGGTTTACAAATTCACCTGGCATTAAGCCACCGTACTCCCCATCAAGGTTCAGTTGCATTTTATCATGTGTTTGCACTTTAATGCGGTTAGCTTTTGCATAGATCACTTTTGGGTCACGAATATGCTCTCCTCTTAGCGCATATGTAGCAATACGAATAAAGTCTGCAAGGTTTGTTTTTTTCAAAATGAGCAAATCAAACATGCCGTCGTTCAATGTTGATTTTGGAGCTAGTTTTTCAAAGCCACCTACAGAGTTTGTGTTTGCTACTAAAAAAAGCATGATTTCTCCTTCAAATAACTTCCCGTCATACTCAATTTCCACTTCTGTAGGACGAATTGAAGGTAGCATTTCAATCCCTTTTAAATAATATGCTAGCTGTCCTAGAATCGTTTTTAACTTACTAGGTACTTCATACGTTAATTCAGTTAGGCGGCCACCACCTGCAATATTAATAAAATATTGCTTATTAACTCTACCTAAATCAATTGGTACCGGTTCACCTTCGACGAGAATATCACAAGCTGCATTAATTGACCGAGGCACACCGATTGCTCTCGCAAAATCATTCGTTGTTCCTACCGGTATAATCCCTAATTTAGGACGGTATTGCTGTTCTGCAATTCCATTCACAACCTCGTTAATTGTTCCATCTCCACCAGCTGCTACTACAAGGTTATAACGTCTCTTAACAGCAATTTGTGCGGCCTTCGTTGCATCACCTTCACCCGTTGTAGCATGACATGAGGTTTCATAGCCAGCTTGTTCAAGCCGCTGAAGTACTTCAGGTAAATGCTTCTTAAATGCTTCACGTCCTGATGTTGGATTATATATAATTCGCGCTCTTTTCATACCCATCATCCTATTTGTTATTATGTCTCTTGGCGTTTCCATTCCATCATTTAACATCATAGCTCAAAGATTGTTTTGATGCAAAGAATTTATAAATCTTTATGCTATATACATTTTGTACAAAATGATCAATTTTATCTTATATAATTCTATATATTTTTATATGTATGTTTGTCTTTAGCAGTTCATACAAAAAGATCATTCCTTTCTACATCAAATACAAAAATTATTGGATAATTGTCTTCCTAACATAACGACAACTGTATTTGAACATTCGGTGACACTTGAAATATTTTTTCTAAATTGAATTTTCTCTCACCCAGTTACAGGGATTATTACCAAGAAGAACTATGCGCTGCAAACATTTAAGATAAGAAAAGCAACTAAAGATTTTATGAATATATTGGCACATTTGCTTTTTTACTATATTTTCACCTAAATTGATTAGAACCCCTAAAAAAATTCACCCTCGTAAAATTGTTGATCTAGATATACATTTGTTGACTGATAATTATTATTTTATCCACTTGCAGAAATGTTAATGGGGAGATGAAGGTAGGGACGAGCAGTTGAAAAACGCCATAAGAAAAGTAAAATTCTCCCCTGTTCAGGGGACCTTAACAAGCTTCAACTGTTAAATCTGTAAAATTGAAATGATAGGAGGCGAATTTTAGTAGGAAAGCAGCAATCAAACCTTGAATATTTATTTCAACTTACTGAAATTTAGACAATCTCAATTCCATTTTGTGGCTTACTGTCCGATTTTGCTGTTTTACTGTCCAACTTTGGTTCTTTACTGTCCGAATTAACTGTTTTACTATCCAATTTTGGTGTTTTACTGTCCGAGTTCACTGCTTTACTGTCCGAGTTCGCTGTTTTACTGTCCAAACTAGCTGCTTTACTGTCCAACTTTTGTATTTTACTGTCCGACCCAACAATTCCTTCATACCCTCAAGTTCAATAGAACTTACACCAAGTACACTTACGATACATCTCGCTCATTCATTTATAAGCGCTAACGCCTGTGCCGCACTTCCAGTTACGCCTAAAGCGATTTGAGCAAGCATCGCGCGTTCTTCTTTTATTAACATATGTGCTTCACCTACAGTAACAGCTTGAAATTGAATCGTGCCACCTGGTGGGAGCTGTGCGATTTTTGGTAAGTCAGCCGTGATGACCGTTCCTATCGTTGTATAGCCACCAATCGTTTGTCGATCGGACATTAAAATAATAGGTTGACCGTTTGCAGGTATTTGGATTGTCCCTACTGGTATTGGTTCAGAAATGATGTCCGCACCGTTGTTATGTGCAATGGGTGTAGGAGATGTTAAGCGATAGCCCATGCGATCAGCTTGTTTGACAGTATATGTAGTTTGAACGAATGTTTTTAAACTTGTGCTCGTGAATTGTTCAGTATGGGGGCTACTAATGATGCGAGCAACAATATGTTTACCGTATGTAGGGACAGTATGTGTTGCAAGCCAACGGCTTGGCATTACATTACTGTTCTGAAGTAACTTTGATTCAGTGTGCTCTTCATATGAATTATTACATTTTATAATATCTCCATCATCGATTGCTTGCCCTATATCAGCCTTTTCATAAGTTGATTTACTTCCCATTACTGTACGCACATCAAAGCCACCAGCTACAGTGATATATGCACGCATACCTTCCTGCGGACTAGAGAATGAAAGTTCATCACCTTTGTTCAACAACAATGCTTTCCACAATGGTGCTGGATTGCCGTTTATTTTTGCTCCTAAATGAGCGCCGGTGATTGCTATGAGACATCTATTTTCTGCAACTAATAATGGTCCAAGCATCGTAATTTCAATTCCCGCTTCACGAATAGAATTACCAACTAATAAGTTCCCGACCTTTAATGCTAATTGATCCATTGCACCGGATACAGGTACGCCATATTTTTGGTAGCCGTATCGACCTAAATCTTGATATGTTGTAAATAACCCTTTCTTTTTCACAAAAAATATCGGCTTACCCATTTTCTAGCCACCTACTTTATTAATAGAAAATCCTTTGTCTGATAATGCTTTAAACAGCTTCTTTACGAACATCAACGCTTGTGGACCATCCCCATGAACACATACTGTGTCAGCACGTAAATGTATATTTTCTCCTGTTACAGCCGTTACAATTTTTTCTTGAACGATACGAATTATTTGATTGACTGCTATATTGTCATCATGAATAAGTGCATTATGTTCACTGCGAGGTGTTAATGTCCCATTTTGTTGATATGTCCGATCAGCAAATACTTCAGATGCCGTTGATAAGCCAAGCTCTTGACCTGCCTCGATAAGCTTACTGTTTGCTAACCCGAAAAGAACGAGTTGTGAGTCTACCGCTTTAACTGCGTTAGCTATAGCAGCGGCAATTTGTATATCTGTTGCAGCCATATTATATAGTGCTCCGTGTGGTTTGACATGCTGCATATCTACTTTATGAACTGTGCAAAATGCTTGTAACGCTCCTAGTTGATAGATAACAAAATGATACACATCTTCAGGAGACACTTTCATTTCTCTTCTACCGAAGCCAATTAAATCTGGAAGCCCTGGGTGAGCACCGATAGCTACATTTTTTTCCTTTGCAAGTTTTACTGTCTTTGCCATAACGTTATGGTCACCAGCATGGAAACCACAAGCAATATTCGCTGATGAGACATAGTCAAGAATAGCGTCATCTTGTCCGATCGTATACGCACCAAAGCTTTCGCCTAAGTCACAGTTTAAGTCAATGCTTTTCAGCATGAAATCACCTCTTTTTTCCTATATTCATGGGGCTTTTAATTTTCCTTTTTTTCTACCTTCACTACGTATGTATCGTTATTCACCTGTTCTTGAATAAGGTAAAACTCATCCTCTAAAATAGGTATAAAGCGAATATACTGTCCGGCACGAAAAAGAAATGGCTTTGCAGAGTCAGCATTAAATAGTGGTAATGGCGTCCTTCCAACGATGTTCCAGCCACCTGGCGAGTCAACTGGATAAATTCCTGTTTGACGGTCAGCAATTCCAACAGAACCAGCAGCGACCTTTGTTCTAGGATTTTTAAGACGAGGCGTAGCAATCGCTTCCTCAACTCCACCTAAATAAGGAAATCCAGGTAAAAAACCCATCATGTATATAAAATAATCTATACTAGCGTGTATTTGAATAACATCACTTTCTGAAACACCATTTTCTTGCGCCACTCGAGTGAGATCTATTCCATATTCCCCACCATATAAAGTTGGGACTAAAACGACCTCATTCTGCTCATCACCTTGAGCTGCAAGCTGGTGAAAGACAAGCTCTACTGAATCGACAATATGAGATATTTTCAGTTTCAGTGGGTTATAATATACGTAAAAGCAATGGTAGGATGGTACAACCTCTAAAATTCCATCTATCTTTCTCTCCTCTAACACCTTACATACTTGATGAACTTTCTTATTAGTATGTAACGAGATATCATCGCTTAATTGAATCTTCATTCCTGAATCACCAATAGGATAATATGTGAATGGTTTCAAATCAATCACCTTATACTTTTGTCATTGTGAAAGGGTAATATCGAAAGATGAAAACGAATTAAAATAGTAGCGAGTAAAAGTACATTTTCAGCTATATACTCGCTACCTCTATAGAACATTCACGGGTTAATTACGCTTCATCTAACACACCGATCATCGTTGTAACTGCCTTTAATAAATCTTCACTAGACCAACTTGGTAGCTTCCTATTTTTTAAGGCAAGCTCATGGGAAGCTGGAATATGGACAAACCCAGACGGAACTGATTTATTTTGCTGTTGCAAATATGTAAGCATAGTATACATCACATTGTTACATAAATAAGTTCCAGCAGAATTAGAGATTTCTGCAGGGAGTCCTTCCTCTTGTAAAGCATCTACAAAACGGCGAATTGGTAATGTGGAGAAAACACCATCAGGCCCTTCAATATTTATCGGCTGATCTTTCATAGCGGCACCCGTATTGTCAACAGCGCCATCATTACAATTAATCGCAATTCTTTCTGGTGTTATACGGTTGTTTCCAGCAGCTAATCCTAACGAGATAACAGCATCAGGTTCAATTTTTTCATATAGCTTTATTATTTCTTTCCCTGACTTAGCAAACTCCACTGGTAGCACGCGACCAAACACTTCATAATTTCCGATAATCGTTTTATCTAATTTTGTTACAATGTCTTCAGTTGGATTAATAGGATTATCTAAAAACGGAACAAATCCTGTTAATAGTAGTTTTTTCATAGTAGAAACCCTCCTAGTAGAAGTATAGCATGCTACCTATTACTTTAATAATAATTTACAACCTTGAAAATTTGTTACTCTATTGCTCCAAGAAAAGAAGAATATACATAAATGGAAATAATGAATAGAGCTGAATCTCAATCTGCTTCATTGCTGTTATTCTCATACAAATCTGTCTATTGAACAACAGCAATATGCTAGCAGTTCTTAAATATCTCTTTCAATCTTAATACTATTTAATATGTTGTCGGCCCCTAAACTAACAATATCAGCTAATTTATTCCCTAAAAAAACTTTATTTAATACTTCATTGTCATCACCAGCTATTGTTAATCCTACATTGCTATTTACTACTTCTTGATTTATAAACTTATTGTTATCTCATAGAATATCGACACCTTGGAGCTTGTGGGATTTACTAATATTCCTTGAGATCGTATTCTCAGAATTCTGTATGGTAATAGCAAACTCATTTTTTGTAATCAGGTTGTTGGAGAAAATACTATTTATATAATTCATGTGAACTAACCTATACCTATTTTATAATATAGTATTTTACGTGATTAAGTTCCTAGTTGAAGTGCCTTCTGAATTAATGATGCCACCTATGACGTTTTCATCACTAATGCTATAGCGAATCTTGGTAGAAAGTACATATCACAAATCTATTATGTTTATTGTGGGAAGAAAAATACTTTCTTTTCCTTCTTTAATCCCGGTGAAAATAGATCTTCCCCTCCTTTTTCCCAGCATGTCATGCCATTAGAACACTACCTAAACTTTGCACATAAGAGTCATACTATTTAGCTATTTAACTTATACATTCTCCCCTTCAAAACTACTATAAAAATGTAAATTTTACTATATTTCCAACTAATTACCATGATAAAATAATAGTGTCGAATTAACAAATATTAGGGGGGAATATGTAAATGGATTATAATGCTGGGATTCTAGGTATAGGAGTGAATATTCCTGAACAAATCATTGGAAATGAAGCAATTGCACAACGATTTGGGATTACAGAAGAAGATATTATTAGAAAAACAGGGATATTAGAGAGAAGATATGAATGTGCTGAAGCATCGCTAGCTGATATGTGTGAAATAGCTGGAAGAAGAGCGCTCGAAGATGCTGGAGTTGATGCTGATGAAATCGAAATGGTTATTATAGGGACAAATACACATGACACCCATATTACGGCAGCACTCGTTCAAGATCGGATTGGAGCGACAAAGTGTGCAGGGCTAGACTTGCATTCTGGATGTTCAAGCTTTATTACAGCTCTAGCTACAGGTGCGCAATATATTCAAACAGGTCTCTATAAGAAAGTACTAGTTATTGCAGTGGATAAGTGTTCATCTTTCATTGATCCGATGGATAAAAAAACTGCACTCATATTTGCAGATGGTGCTTCGGCTGTTGTTGTTGGAAAAGTTCCTCAAGAAAAAGGTATATTAGGAATTAACATGCAGATGGACGGCAGCGGTGGGGAATATTTACATCTTGATGAAAACAAGAATATCAAAATGGATGGTAGGGCTGTTTTTGAATTTGCAGTTGATAAACTGCCCAAAGCTATCAATAAAGTGTTAGAAGTATCGAAGCTAAACTTGGAAGAAGTCGACTATATCGTACCACATCAATCCAATCTAAGAATTATGGAGCAAGGGATGAAAGCATTAGGTTTCCCTATGGAAAAAGTACACACAAAAACGATTCAGTACTATGGCAATTCTTCTGCTCCTACGATACCAATCGGTCTACATGAAGAGTTAAAACATGGAAACATTAAAGATGGAGATTTAATCGTCCTAGTTGGTTACGGTGCGGGTCTTGGATGGGGAGGTATTGCCCTTCGTTGGGGTAAATAAAATGTATGTCTAGTAAATTGCTAACAAAGTTAAAGCAGCTAAAGAACAGTGCTTTACTTTAGCTGCTACTTCATATGAGATTAACAAAAGCAGTTCCTGCAATTTTCGTAACATATTAAACATTCAATACATGCTCTTCTATCGTTCTAGTAATTTTATAAGGGCCTCCATTTTCATTATTTGAAGTGATGACCATCGTCATACCACTATCAGGATAAAAAGATGAGTGAAATGATAAGCCTGGATCGTACCCCATTACATGATATTTACAAATTCTATTATTCGTTTTCTTAATCCATATACCATACCCATAATAATCATCACCGTCTTTATGGATATGAGGAGTTAACAACTCGTTAGTACACCTTTCACTTAATAATTCATAACTAAATAGCCCTTTCCAAAATCTCATCATATCAGGCGCAGTAATAAATGCACCACCGTCAGCACCACCTTTTATAGGAATAGCATAGGTGTTTGTTCTCCATGTACCTTCTTCATCGTTATCTATATAGCCAATGGCTGTGTTTTTAGGTAGTCTATCAAGTGAAAAATAGCCCGAATCTCTCATACCGCATGGCTGAAAAATATTCTGTTCGACATACTTAGTAAAACTAAGACCTGTTTGTTGCTCTACAATGAGTCCTAATAAAATAAATCCAGTATTATTATAATGAAATCTCTCACCAGGAGTGAACATCATTTTCTCGTTTTGGAACATTGGCAGAAAGCTTTTTAAAGTATTCATCGCGTACATTGGTCTATCTTTCCAAAGATCTTCATAATCTTCAATAACTTCCTCATCATAATAATCAGGAATCCCAGAGCTATGGGTTAAAAGGTGATGAATCGTTACTGCTTCATCGAAGTGTGGTAATTCAATTTCTAGACACTCGTTGAGCCTTGTATTGAATGATAATAACCCCTTCTCTACTAACTGGCAAATAGCAATAGAAGTGAATAACTTACAGCCGGATGCAATTCCAAAGCGAGTTTTTACAGTGTTAGCAATCTCTTCTGACCTATTTGCGTAGCCATGACTTTCTTCAAAACTATTATTCTTATCATCCTTCAGAAAAATGACTCCAGAAAACGTTGTATCTTTAACGACTTCTGATATAACTATATTGATGTCCTTCTGCATATTTTGCATAAAAAACGTTCCTTTCATCTTATGTTATTTTATATTCGGTATAATCGACACTCTCTATTACAAGATAATCAATTTACTCAATCTAGTTATTCTCCAATTAATATGGAATAATTTGTTATATACTTCATAATCTATTATATATCCATAACACAAGATAAAATATACCGAGAATAAATATAATCTATTTTCACACTAGCTTGTTTAGTACCCTTTGCTGTGAGAAGAGCTACAACATTTATCAAAGGAATAAAAACCAACATGATTGTCAACATAGCTTTTACACCAAGCTTATTAATAACTTAGAAATTCGCACCGTTCCTTTTTTCATTTTCATTTATGTTCTCTCCTAAATTTTAACCAAGTAATTACTTAAGGCTATTTTTGCTTTTCGTAAAAAGAACTAAATACGAATATAGAGCATCTCTTCTTCTCTAAAGACTACAAAAATCGATCATACACAACAGCTATTCAATTGTAAGTGAAAAACAACAAAGTAGAGTAGAACAACAAGTTTGGGTTGTATGCCACTGTCATTGTTTATATAGAAGAATAGATGACACACATGCTAGCACTGTAAACATATATGTTCTTAGCAAAAAAATCTTACATCAAGAGGTGATTTACAATGAAGAAAATACTAGCTAGAGGCGTTTTGTTAATCATATCCTTAATAATTGTAGCCTGTTCCGATCAATCTGAAGAACAGCTACAGCACAGAAAAACAGAGGAAAACACACTTTCAATTCCGGTTGAAAGAGGTACTTTAACAGCTATTCTTGACATACCCGAGGGAGCAGATTCTCTACCTATTGCTATTATTATTGCGGGCTCTGGTCCAACAGACAAAGATGGGAATACAGTTGGAGCAAACGGTAAGAACAATAGTCTAAAAATGCTCTCTGAAGCATTTAATGAACGTGGTATTGCAACTCTTCGCTACGACAAGCGAGGTGTAGGAGATAATATAAGCCTCGTTAACAAAGAAGAAGACTTAACAATCGAATCATACGTAAATGATGTTGCAGCAATTGTTCATTATATACAAAAAGATAGCCGTTTTGCTTCAATAAATATTGTTGGACATAGTGAAGGTTCATTAATTGGAATGATAGCTGTACAGGAAGTGGCGGTTGATAAATTTATTTCTTTAGCTGGAGTCGGGCAGTCAGCTGATAAGCTCTTGCTCGAACAACTTGAAGGACAATTACCGCCAAAATTGATGGACGAAACGAAAAATATTCTGAATCAACTTAAGCAAGGAAAACAAGTAACAGATGTTTCTCAAGAATTAAATGTTTTATTTAGGCCTTCTGTGCAACCTTATTTAATTTCTTGGTTTACATATAATCCAGTAGATATTATTAGTTCACTCAACATACCCCTACTAATTATAAATGGGACAAACGATATACAAGTAACTGAAAAAGAAGCACATCTGCTTAAAGAAGCAAACCCTCAAGCTGAACTATTTATTATAGAAGGAATGAATCATATATTAAAACAAGCCCCTCTTGATAAAGCAGGAAATCTTGCAACTTATACAAACGCTAATTTGCCTCTTGACGAAGAATTAAGTACAAAATTAATTCAGTTTGTTTTAAATTAAATGACTGTATGATACTGCCTTCTCCGATATGCCTTAGAGTCATTTCGTTTTAAGGTAATTATCCCTTTACGAAATGACTTGAGAGGCTGGAAGACGTAGCTACTGATGATAAAACTATGCTGCTATTACATGTTCCTTCGATCTTTTATATTTTAAAGAAATATAGATTGATAATATGCCGTTCAATGCTAGAAGGATCATCATTAAATTAGTAAGGAACGCAACGTCCGGACCGAATACTTTAATTGAATGCCAAGGTGATCCAACACTATAACTAAATACCGGCTTGATTGCAAATGCTAATACTAATAACAACATACCAATGATGCTCCACCTTTTTCTTCGTCGAACTTTTACCGATTTAACGGTAATTAATCGGTAAACAAACAACAGTATTAATAGAACAGCTATTCCTAATATAATTAACTGAGCGATAGGATTGAACTTCGAAATTTCAACTGGTTCATCACCATGTAAGATGTTTATCATTCCTTGTTTAAGGTTTACAAGTGCCATCTCTTCTAAAGCATGATTTTTATTAGTGAGAATAACACCACCCCACTTAGATTCAGGAAGATAAAATACTTCAGAGTGCGAATCAGGCGTAGAACCTGAATGCCATACCATTTGATCCTCAGAATATGGGTTTGAAATTCTAACACCTAAACCATAGAATCGATTATCACCTGTTTGAACATGAGGAGTTAAATATAGGTTCATATATTTTTCATTTAGCAATGAATTTCCATCTTGTTGACTAAGAAAATGTATGAATTGAACCATATCATCTGCACTAGCCGTGATGTACCCATACGGTGCTCCACCATTATCATATGTTACTGAACTTTTTCGTGGAATTCCAAACCAAGACTGGTACCCAGCTAAATACCCTCTTTCATATGCTGTATCATGATCCGCTGCAGCATTATTCATACCTAACGGTGAAAATACTTGCTCTTCCATATACTCACTATACGCTTGATTCGTCACTTCCTCTATAAGGGCACCAAGAATTAGGTAGTTAGCATTACTATATTGATGTTTTTGTCCCGGTGTAGCTGTTAACTTAGTGTCAGAGAGACTTTCCACATTGTTCTTAATCGCATTGAAATCTTGAGAACCTTGGTCTGATAATAATAAGCCAGAGTATGTACTTATACCACTCGTTTGAGTAAGTAATTGCTCGATCGTTATTTTAGATGCTGCTTCTTTATCTTTAAGGGAAAACCATGGAAGGTACATTTGAATAGGATCGTCTAGTTGAACGGTACCTTCTTCAATTAATTTCATAATCGCTAAGCCCGTTAAGGATTTACTAATTGACCCAACAGTAAATGGAGTTTGAGTCGTAACCGCTTCCTCAGATTCTCCAGTCACCCCCCAACCTTGCGAATAAAATAGTTCACTATCTTTAACAATTGCAATTGAAGCACCTGGTATTCGTTGCTCTTCTAAGTATGACTCTACATATTTGTCGATCGTATTCTTCAAGTCTTCTTCTGCAAAAGCTCGAGGTTCTTGTTGACTGAAGAAAAATAGATGAAGTAATAAGGATACAAGTATAACTTTACCTATACGTTTTCTTACGTTCATATCTTCACCTCTTATATCGTACTTTACGTAAATAAAGCACTACTAGTAATGACACTAACAATGAAATTGCAAGACTAAAAACCATTAGCATAGCATTCCACCATGTATTATCTGAGATTTGATAAAAAATATTATATTTAAACGTATTATTCGTGTATGTTGGATCAAATGCTCTAGTTAAAGACATAGAAAATATGAACTGTGTACAAAGATAGGTTACGATGAGGGTAAACACTCCAATGGGAAATACCCTACCTTTCTTTGATTTACTTTGCTGTATTTGTTTAAGCCCAGCAGTTTGATCTATACCATTTATTTCCAAGAAATCAGTAACAAATGTAGCAGGATCTCCTAATTCACTAATCGCATCATCACCATGCTCACGAGCTTCTTGTATATGTTCCAGAAGCTGCTCTTTAATACGACTTCTTTCTTTTGAGCTTATTTGGTACCTTTTTAACTCATCAAGCACTTTGTTTACATATTCTTGTTCTGCAATGCTCAATTCCATTTTCATTCTAGATCCTCTCCCTTTAATCCACTATTTAGTAGAGATTTAATATCACTCTGTAACTCTAACCATTCATCAATTTTCTTTTGAAGATACAATTCTCCTTGATCATTAATTTCATAATACACGCGAACTTTACCACTATCTGTCATTTCACGATAAGTATCCACCCATTCTTGATCTTTTAACTTCGTCAATATTGGGTAAATACTGCCTACTCCTTTCAGTTTTAAATTGTGTTGTTCTAACTCCTTCATAATTTCATACCCATAGCTTTTTTTCTTTGACAAAATCGACAATACACACATTTCTAAATGACCTTTTATTAAACTTATTCTATTCATGAAATAAATTTAACACATATATATACTTCTTTCAAGTATATAAAATAAAAAAATGTACTTTTTTTGGAAATATTGGTGTAGATAGTAATATTATCTTGTACAAACTACACTAAAATATCACTGTTAAGTAATGCTTACACGATTCCTACCGAGTCAAAGAAACCTACTAACAGCAATAATCAAGTAATAAGACAACCAAATAAAAAAGCTGACTCCTATTACGTAACAGGATCAGCTTTGCAAATGAAATTATTTTATTCGTTATTACTGGATCTAGATCTAAGGACAAGAAGTTATAACATTTTATCGAAAGGCTATTTTCAAATTTTGTTGCTTTTCCCCATACATTTGATTAATTGATGTACTTTAGAGGTGAAAAGATCTCCCTAAATATTCATGAATAGCTTTTAATTAGGAAAAGTAAAAGTAATTAATACGAAAACAGCCTATTGAAATGATTACTGTGAAGTGTTTTTGCGATATTCGTCCGTTAAAACACCAGCAAATCCCCAGTTTTCATCTTCAATTTCTTGTATAACAATATGAGTGTGCTCTGGCTTTTTTCCTAATACACGACCGAGAGTTTCTGTAAAATCTTTAACGATTTGCTCTTTTTGTTCTCGACTTGCACCTTTTGTTATTTGAAGATTAATATAAGGCATTTCTTCACCCTCCATAAATACTATTAACGGCACCCAATGTAAACAGGTGACATTTTATTAATATCATTCAATAACTATTTTTCATTTCTTCAACTTCTTTTCAACATAGAATGCACCAATGATAAGGAGCACAAAAGCTCCTATAATAAATAAAGCTGGCGATGAAACACCCTTATGTTCCCCTCTTCTTACAGCTTTTTTATAAACCCCATCTTCAACTTGCACTGCAATGGCTTCATCTGTACTTATACCTTGAATAGCGTAATATTTCGTACCTTCCTTATAAGCATTCGAAAAATTACCTGAGTAAGATTCCATATCCGAATAACTAGTTACTTTACCTATTTTCCTACCTACATTCGTCACAACTTCATCAAGTACTTCATACGTATAACCTTTCCATACGACAAATTCATACCCCCACTCAGTTGCAAAAGAGCTGCTTGGTAATAGTAACATATGTGTAAAAAGAAAATATTAGAAGTTTAATAGTGTTTGTAAACTTGTATTTACACCCTCCTTCACGTCATTCTCTTACACTACCGACAATCTTATGAATTTATCATTACCAGATTAACATAAAATACCAAATGTTAGCTATTTTATGCGCGGATTATTCTATTGTATTATTGCGTTTTATATTTATTTCTGTAAAAAAAGTGCTAATATGATGTAAAACTAGCTTTGGATGTATATCTGGCATCATATGACCAGCATTTGGAATAAGCTTATATTGTGCGTGTGGAATATCTTTCATTAACCGCTGTCCTTGTTCCCTTGTAGTACTAAATGGATCATTTCCCCCAACCATTATGAGGAGTGGCGTTTTTATCTCTTTATATTTTTCACTTATCTTCTTTGATGTAATTGGAAACGCAAGTACATCTTCTCGATTGGCCCTAAAATTAACTGGGCGGAATGCTAAAGCATAAAACTCTTCTTTATAGCCTTCAGGCACACGTTCAGGTTTAAACGTCTCAGTAACCGTAGTATGAGCTAAGCCTTTCCCTATTGGTGACTTTAATAACGTATGTAAAAGCATTGATCCAAGCACAGGTGTCACTACTATTCTCGATAATAGATCAGGTTTTTCCGCAGGATAACCTTCTTTGTACATGACCGCCCCTAGTGTAACAAGCGCTGCCACACCTTTAGGAAACTGTAATGCATACGATAACGTCATCGTACCACTCCATGAATGTCCGACTAGTATAATAGGTTTCGTAATTCCCATGGCTTTAATTGCAGCATGAATCATTCTTGCTTGATCGTTTGGATTCATGTCAATACCTTGTGGTCTATCACTGTGTCCATACCCCGGTCTATCAAAGGCAATCGCTTGGTAGCCCTCTTCAGCAGCTAGCTTCACTATCTCTTCAAAATCCTGGCTCGAAAGTATGCCACCATGTAAAAAAACGATTGGCTGACCAGTACCCTCACAAATATAATGTAACTTCACTCCATCAACTGTTATAAAGTTCCCCCTGTGCGGAAACAACTTATCTGCCATGTTAAATCGAAATTTATTGAATACGAACAAAGCAACACATAACAAAGCTATACTGAGTAAAATAGTGAAAGCCATTTTATCCACCCCTTGTTAATTAATGATAAAGTTGATCAACAAACTTGTAAGTATGTTGATATTACTACTTGCTCATATCAATTGAATGAGCTTATTTTGTGTATTCAATTCCTCTCCACACGATTTTTGCTACTTCCTCTCCTATTGATCTAAGCGGTACAGACTCTGGAGAAACTAACCACATAAGAATCATGCCATTCATTATTGCGTGCAATGTAACAGCAAGTTTGTGAGGATCCAGATCATCATTCAACCGTTTTTGTTGCTGCATTTGTTGGATGATTTCAGTAGTTCCATTAAACAGCTGTGAGAAGGATTGATGTAACTTTTTATGGATTTCCTCATCTCTCCGTTTAGAAATAAATTCAAAAAATAATGTTGGCCTATGCCCTTGGTCATGCTCACAT
Organism: Cytobacillus sp. IB215665; assembly: GCF_033963835.1. Taxonomy (NCBI): domain Bacteria; kingdom Bacillati; phylum Bacillota; class Bacilli; order Caryophanales; family Bacillaceae; genus Cytobacillus; species Cytobacillus sp. IB215665. The sequence continues at coordinate 49,635 of NZ_JAXBME010000005.1, read as the reverse complement.
GACATAAATTGACTTTGTAGTAAATTTGATAATGCTTCCTGAGGATTATGTGAATAAAATACATCTTTTGACTGTTGAGGTAAGTGATATAAAAGCTGCTTTAGGCTTCTATCAATTAATGCTAAAAAAAGTTCACTCTTGCTTGTAAAATGCCAATATACAGCACCTTTTGTCATGTTTGCATGCTCAGCAACTTGATCCAAAGTCGCTCCGTCATACCCAAGTTGAGTAAATACTTCTTCAGCAGAATCTATAATTTTTGTTCGTGTATCCTTGAATGATTCATTGCTTACAGCTTGATACTCTAAAATTTTTATTCGGATATTTTCTTTACTTCCAATATTTCTTTTAACCGTAGTCCAATGTATATCTGCTTCTCTAGCAATGTCAGCATAAGTAACCTTGTCATAAGCTTTTTCAACTGAGATTTTCTTTATAGCTTCATTAATTCTATCTACTAAATTCACACGACCACCTCTATATACATATGTAACAAAAACAAACTTATGAGTATGTATTTATTATATTTTATATATTATGAAAATTCAATTATATTATAAACATCATTTCCATTTTAATTTTGGCTGTTTCTTTATTGATTGTTGCATTTCGTACTTAGATATAAGCACGTCAATACCTAGTGGTCGTGGTAACTTTTCTACTTTTAAAATTTATGAACCCTCATCTAGCTGTCCAGTTTTAGTAAAAATAGCAATAAAGTTTACGAAAGAGTGTTATTTTTTTACTTCAGCCAAACTTTACTGAGCAATTTAATACCTGGTTCAATATCATCTATGTCCATGCTAGCAAAACCTAAAATAAATTCCTTTCGTTCTTCTTTTGGTGATTGAAACCATGTGAATGTAGCTGAGGCAATATTTATACTTGCATGTTTTGCTAAATCAATAAGCTCTCTTTCCGTTTTTGCGCTATGAACCTTTATTAAGAGATGAAAGCCTGCATCTTCACCTAAGATAATTGCTTTTTCTCCAAAATGAGTTTGAATGGCATTTATTGCCTTGTCGTGTTTCTTTCTATAAATATTTCTCATTTTGGCAATATGTCTAGCTAAATAGCCTTCCTTTATAAAAACCTCTAGCGTTTTTTGGTGAATTGGCGAGGATGATTGCTCAAATAATAGCCGCTGCTGTATTAAGTGAAATGTAGAAACTAGTTTTTTTGGCAGCACCATATAGTTAATACAAAAGGCTGGGGCTAATACTTGCGAAAAACCACCTAAGTAAATTACATTTGTGTCATGTATTAATCCTTGTAATGAAGGTATCGGTCTTCCATGATAACGAAACTCACCATCGTAGTCATCTTCAATAATATAGCCATCATGTTGTTTTGCCCATTCTAGCAATTTGAGGCGTTTCGAGACAGGCATGATCATACCACGTGGATACTGATGTGAAGGTGAAACACAAACGATTCTTGACTTACTATCATATAAGTGCTGAAGGTTAATCCCATCTTTCTCTAATTCAATTGGTGAAATTTGAAAGCCTTGCTGCTTAAAAGTAGATCGAAATAAAATATATCCTGGGTTTTCTACTGCAACATTCACAGAGTACTCTTGCAAAATTTGACTAATAAAATTAAGTAGTACATATTGGTCTGCTGCTATAACAACCTGATCTGAAGAACATTGAACCCCTCTGTATTGATACAAATATTTTGCAATTTCATTTCTCAGCCCTTCTTCTCCTTGTGGATCTCCATAAAAAAGTAAATCCTTGTTTTCATGGCGCATAACCTGGTTAAAAAGTCTACGCCACGTTTGAAAAGGAAATGCATTAAAATCATTTTTCGATAAATGAAAATCATATTTATAGACTTGTTTTGGTGTATAACCTTTTACGTTTGCAGTATCAAAAAGATTAACTTGATTATCATATATTGTATTCGGTAGGCTTTTAACATAATATCCACTTTTCGGTTTACTAATTATGTAACCTTCATCTATAAGCTGATGATATGCAAGCTCTACTGGCGTCGTACTAATAGCAAGTAAATCTGCCATCTTTCTAATAGATGGAAGACGCGTATTTTCTGTAATAGTTTGACCGACAATTTCTTTCTTCATATATTCATATATCTGAACATAAAGAGGCATGTTACTGTTTTCATCTGGGAGCAGTATCATCTAATCATCCTTCTTCCACATCTGTCCTTTTCAATTATTATAAACTGCACATTTTTATATATACAATTTACTGATATACTCTTGCTAAATGAACAAGGAGGAATAGGCTATGACATCAAATCAACAGCTCCCAATTCGCTTTTTAACTGGACATAAAGTTTATTTACGCCCATTGGATGTAGAGGATAGTGAAATATATTTCAGCATGCTATATAACTCAGAAACAAGAAGACTAACTGGTACACAGAGGAGTTATACACGAAAAGAAATTAATAGCTATATTGAGAGCAAATCCGGAGATTCTTCATCAATTATTTTATTAATTGTACTAAATGCTTCAGATGACGTAATCGGTGACATCGCCTTACAGGATATTGATACTATTAACCGCAGTGCTAGCATACGCATTGCTATAGATGCTGATCAACATCAAGGTAAAGGTTATGGAAGTGAAGCAATTTCCTTAATGTTGGAATACGGATTCGGAGTATTAAACCTTCATCGTATTGAACTGGAGGTATTTTCTTTTAACAAACGAGCGTTACATGTTTATGAGAAATTGGGGTTTAAAAAAGAGGGTATACAACGTGAAAGACTATATTACGATCATCAATACCATGATGCTATTTTAATGAGTATGTTAGAGGATGAATATCGATTAAGTAAAAAAAATTAGCAAAATCAATCAAATATACTCTTTTATCGGGGTATATTTGATTGATTTATATAACCATCCTAATAGCTAGGATTTTCACAACGACATTGCTAAAAAATCTTCAATTTGTTTTTTATGATGTATATCATGATCTACCATGCTTGAAAGATAATCACATAGACTTAAATGCTCCTTACCTTTGCATGGTTGATTAAATTTTTCTACAGGGAAATGATTTATTATAGAAACCAATTCTTTACGAACTGAAATAAATTCATCTATTAAATCATTCTTTGAAATACCCGACCTAGCATAGTCAGAAGCTTTTTTATTCATACCTTCAACATCAACTTCTATTTTTGGGAAAGCTTCTCCTCTCACTAAATAAGACAGTCTATTCTCTATTAAAAACATATCCCATAATTTGAAATGAGAGATAATATCAGCTGTTGCCCAAGACCCCTTTTTAATAGGCTTGAGCCATAATTCATCACTCATATTATTTAACGACTGACTCCAGTCAGTTAACATTAATTTTCTTTCAATAATATAATCTTTACACATCTTATCCTCCTTAACACCTGCTTAGCATAGTTAAATCGAAATTACACGATCGTTTATGTCTATCAACTTCCAAGCCTATTTTTCCTACAGATAAATTGCATATCACCCTACTGCTTCGATGCACTAAGTTTTAATACCTGCATATTAACAAAATGATCATAGTCCTTTTTATTGACCATTCATTTTTATAGTAACCTCGGACACGATTGTTAGCTAGCATCAGTTGCACAAGGAAGTAGAGATTGACATATCATGTCGAACATTTATTAAAGGATTAGTAGTGTCTTTATTGAAATTTAATACGTATCATCTTATAAGGAGGGAATGCTATGGATACTATTCAAGAAGTATTAGACCAATATTATAAGTCTTGGAATGAGGGATTTAAAAGTAAAAATGGAGATGACATTAGAAAATATTTGTCAAAAAGTTTTATAGGGTTTTGGGGAAATTCAAACCTTAATCATCCCGAACAATATGACTACCATTATGATATTAATGCAGTCTTACAACAATATGATGAGAATACTGAAATGACATTGGAACCCCTTTCTATTACAGAACGTAATAATGGAGATGAACATATCATTTTAGGCACAAAGGTTAGCATAATAAATGGTTCACCTGCATATGCGAAATGCATGTTTATTTGGAGACGAGAAGAAAACAATTGGAAGTTACTTAGAGAATTCATTGAGATAGAGAAATAACATACAAGTTACTCCCTGCGCATCAATTTACGTTATTATTAATCACACACCTACGACATAACCATTACATAGAACGATTCGTAGCTCCATATAAGACTCTTTTCGTAAACTTTGGTGTTATTGTTATCATTACCATAAACAGTCGTCTTTATTGTTAGTCTTCGTTGTACAGTGGAAAAGCTGTCACGAACTCTTGTTGTACGAAAAACAACAATCAATGAGAAAACAGCCTTTAAAGAAAAAAATCGGGGCTGTTTCTTGTCGTTTTTGCATAGATAGTTAACTAGAAATTAACTTAACTTCACTAAATTGTTACTTAGTGTATCGTACTTTGCAGTCATCTATGCTACTATTACGATTAATAACCAGTATTAGTACATATAACCAATTATTACTATAGATTTTTTTTTCATTTCCACCCATACTTACAACTATATTACTAGGGTTTTATGAGGTGCTTTATATATGAAACATTTACGTAACTTTTTCTATTTTGGTTTTGAACAGGCACGGTCCTGCGTTTTTCCCGTTATTATTTTTCTTTCCCTTGCACTTACAAAATTTATTGAAGTTCCCTTTATTGCTCGATATGACCTTATACTGCTCATTTGCGTAATAGCTCAAATTTTATTAGTAATATTTAAGTATGAAACTGCAGATGAAGTTAAAGTTATTTTTGTTTTCCATTTAATTGGACTTGCTCTTGAGTTATATAAGGTTCATATGGGATCATGGTCTTACCCTGAGAACGCAGTTACAAAAATATATGGTGTTCCTCTGTACAGCGGGTTTATGTATGCAAGTGTAGCTAGTTATATGTGTCAGGCATGGAGAAGATTTGATTTAAAATTGAACAGTTGGCCTCCTTCATGGGTTGTAATCATTTTAGGAGCTGCAATCTATTTTAATTTTTACACACATCACTTCATCTTTGATGTTCGCTGGGTATTAAAGCTTACAATTCTCTTTGTTTTCCTTAAAACATTCGTGTCCTTTACGGTTAACAAAACAACTTATCAAATGCCGCTAGCACTTTCATTTATCCTAATTGGATTTTTTATTTGGATTGCGGAAAATATCGCCACCTTTTTTGGTGCATGGGCGTATCCGAATCAAGAGCAGACATGGGAAATTGTGCATATCGGCAAAATTAGCTCTTGGCTCCTTCTCGTTATTGTCAGCTTCATGATCGTTGCTGAGCTTAAACATGTAAAAAACAACAGGAAGCCGTCAAGTGAAATATCCATTTAAAGAGAAGAAAACTCCACTTGGAGCTTCCTTCTCTTTTTTAATAACTTGTCTCCATTTTTAACAACCATATCATATACCTGAATGTTTATGTAATGCTCAATATTGCTGCTGTGTGACACTATACCTTTTTAACAAACTCAGATTTTAATTTCATAGCCCCAAGGCCATCAATTTTACAATCAATATCATGATCTCCATCAACTAGACGAATGTTCTTTACTTTGGTCCCCATCTTTACGACTAATGAGCTACCTTTAACTTTAAGGTCTTTAATGACTGTTATAGAATCACCATTTTTCAAGACATTTCCATTCGAATCTTTAATTACCTTCTGATCTTCATTATTTTCGACGTCTCCCTCAGAACTCCACTCATGAGCACATTCTGGACACACTAGTAGAATCCCATCTTCGTACGTATATGGTGAATTACATTTTGGACAATTTGGCACGCTCATTTATTTTCCTCCATTCATTCTTATAAGTTGAACGATAGAAACTATATTATCATTTCTTATCGATCGCGTTAACATTGTATTACATTTACTAAGGCATTTTAACTTTGTTGATATGATATTAAAAATGGGGAGTATGATGACTTTTATGAGGGCACATAGATTTTAAAAATGAAAAAAATGCCACGAACGTTAGTTATAATCGTATTTAGCTCTATTACGACAAGCAACTATTACTAAGGCTTTTTTAACTTTGTTCTATTGTTATTAAAAATAAGCAGTATGATGAGTTTTAAGAGCGGATATAGATTTTAAAAATAGAAAAAATGCCATGACCGTTAATCATAATCGTATTTAGCTCTATTACGACAAGCAACAATTTATGCGAAAACAAGGATTACTAAGGCTTTTTTTCTTTGTTGATATTGTTATCAAATTAATACCATTTAGAAAACATCCTTTACCAAAATGTAGAATTCCCCATTTTATAACCCGAATAATAGCTATTCCCAAAAACAAGTTATCTTCAAATATTCGTTTTTTCATTTTAAATATAGATGTAATTGTAAAATACATTAATACATTATAGAATATTCAGAATAATAAATGATTAATAAGGAGCTGATTCGTAATGAAGAATATATTTAACCTACAAGAGTTGATTAATAAATTCAAAGGCTCAGAACACTCATATAATGAGTTTTTTAATACCTCTTCAATGAGTGTAGGTATATATGAGCTAAAAGCTGGTGAGATTGATACTCAACAACCACATACAGAGGATGAGCTTTATTTTATCATAAGTGGTGAATCACAAATGTTCGTCGGGGAGAATCACTTTACAGTTAAGGACGGATCTTTTGTATTTGTAGAGAAAAATGTGAAACATCAATTTTATGACATAAAAAAAGACCTTACCATCATCGTAATTTTTTCACCAGCAGAGTACACTCTTGCAAAATGACAACATTGCATAACATAACCATTTTTTCAAATAGATAAGTTATAACTCCCTTCTCTTGACAAACATACCAATTAGTTTGTAAATTCAATATGAAATGTAAAATGTAAGCTTTTAATTTTGTAGATCCACATCAATCATGTTATTCTCGAGTATAGTAATAAACGTTCAGATCATCTAGTTCAAAGAGAAGAGGGTCATCATGAATAAGGAAGAAAACTTAACAATGTCAAAGCGTACATTATCGCAAATTTTAGCGCAAACTGTTAAGACTGGGATCATTAAATCCAATCTGTTCCCTATGTTTGCGGGGTTGACATTGGCTTTATATACGTATCAATTGAGTCTCATTGAGAAAATACCAGAAATAATTTATGCTACCATCGGTTCTATTTTAGTAATGGGTGCGGCTGGAGCTTTTAATAATTTGTATGACAGAGATATTGATTCAATAATGGAAAGAACAAAAAACAGACCCACTGTGACAGGAGAAATACAGCCTAAGAACGTTCTATGGCTAGGTAGCTTCATGTCCATCATTGGAATAATAATATTATCATTAGCGACTCCTTTAGCAGCACTTCTCGGGTTTTTGGGCTTATTTTTTTATGTTGTCCCCTATACGATGTGGAGCAAAAGAAGAACAATTTACAATACAGAGATTGGAAGTATTTCTGGGGCAATGCCCCCACTCATAGGTTGGGCTGCTATTTATCCAGACATTACACACCCTGCCATTCTCGGCCTTTTTGTCATTACAGTTATTTGGCAAATGCCTCACTTCTATGCTATTGCTATACGGAAACACAGTGAATATAAAGCTGCAAATGTTCCAATGCTTCCAGTAATCAAAGGAGTTAAAAGAACGTATATACAAACAAATGTCTACTTAGTTGTATTAATTTTAATTAGTTTTCTTTTCGTATCTTTAAGCACCGGGTTAATGCTCGTAGCACTTCTGTTAAGTATTTCATGGCTTGTTTTAAGTATTTATGGTTATAAAAGAATGGATTCAGAAAAATGGGCAAAGTCAATGTTTATATTTTCTCTTTTCCATATGACTATTTTATTTTCAACTGTAATCATCTATTCTCTCATGGGCATTTTGTTTGACTTGTAAAACATATATTGAAGATGGCATTAGTAACTTTCAAATCATTTACATTCCTAGATCCAATGAAAACAGCTATTCTTTATGCAGCTAGTGGTTATGTATCAGTTTCGACATTTTGGGACTCTTACCATTTTTATGGAGATACTGATTTTAGACCTACTATCACAAAGCTTAGCTGTTTTTCGCCCTTGTAAATTTCTTTATTTTCCATTATTACGCAGCTACCTTAACAAAAGATGCTGTCAGCAAATGGGAACAGCTTAAAATTTAAGAATTTAGTTGACTCCAGCTGATGAATCCCATACCCCTTGTATCTTTCGTATTTGAACAATTTGGCCAATATGATATGCATTATGAGTATTGAAGTTAGCAATCATCGAAGACCATGATGTACCAGACTCAATATGCGCAATGCTATAAAGTTTATCTTGATCACTTTCTTTCACCACAGCTATCCATTCAGACATGATGTTACAAAGATGAGATACTGCAGCTGCCCATTCTTCGTTAGAATCATTCACCTTAGACAAATCAAATGTATCTTCATTAACGACTTTACCTTTAGGTAGTGGAGCCCCCTTAAAAAACTTCAAATATCGCTCATTCCAAAAAGTTAAATGGTTAACTATTTCCCATATGGAGTTGCTGTCCCATTCTTTCCACATAGCCTGATCCGCTGAAACCCCTTTAAGGGCAACAGTAAGTGGTACAAACCAATTCTTTTGCTCATGACAAGTTATCATTTGTTCTAATAAAACTTCTTTTTGATCCAATTTAATCGTAGCCTCCTTTAAAGGACTATTTGATAATACATTCTATTATCTTCAAGCAGGTTTCATGTTTATCAAATATACAAAAAATATAACTAAGCTACCTAATATATCATTATTAATCTCTTTAACGAACGCTATTATACCAACTAGGAATCTCTCTTTTGAAATCGTCCCATTCATCTAGCGTTCTAAGTGTATGGCGCATAAATTTATCCTTTTGATCTAAAGCAACCATATGTCCCCATACTTCAGCAGAAATAATATGTATTGCTGCATATAGGCGATGAAGTTGCCAAAATAATGTTGGCACACCATCCTGATGATAGCCACCGATGATACCACAAGCATATGCTTGACTAATAGGTGTTGTGAAATACTCCATTTTATAAAATTCATGATAAGGGTCAGCAATAGTGATTTTCTGCAAATCAATCATACCAACAAGCTTTTTGTGCTTAACGATTATATTTGCAGGGTGTAGATCGTAATGTTGAATAGCAACAGGACGATTATTCATTAATGCAAGATTACCATTAATAAAATCTAACACGTAGAGATGCCTCGATGAATCATGAAAAATCTCTTTATATTGTGGTGAAAGTCGTTCAACACGTTTTGTCCAAAGCTCATCCCAACATACTGAAGGCTCAGCAATAGGTACAGCATGTAATTTGTAAGCAACTTTCCCACTTCCTTACCAAGTTCATACTGCTCATCATCTGTTAACTTATCCATCACCAATTCTGCATTTTCACCATCTAAATAATCAACAATCATATAAGGTATTTCTTCCCATACACCTACATCATATACATTTGAAACTTGGCACCCAGATTCATAAGATTGCTGGATTAAATTAGCTTGCCAAGTCAAAGTTTCTATATTGCTCTTAGGATAGAATCTCAATAAATAACACTCATCAACATTCCATTTGTCATCTTCAGAAAAGCCTTCATGAATTAATTTTCATTTTTAGCATCTTTTAGAAATGGAATCGTATTAAACTTCAACTGATCCTCCCCCTTGATCATGTAAAATACTTTATAAAAAATACATATTTTACCAAATTAATTCTACTATAACAAAACAACACTCTTCAAGCATAAGTTGAAGAGTGTTTGTAATATCTTATTTCTTTTTTATTTCTTCCATCAATAATTTGTTGACCATTGGTGGATTCGCTTGACCTTTTGTTTTTTTCATAATTTGTCCAACTAAGAAGCCAATGGCTTTTTCTTTCCCGCTTTTGAAGTCCTCAACTGATTGTGGATTTGCATCAAGCACTTCAACAACAATAGGAGTAAGCTGTGCTGGATCAGAGATTTGAACGAGGCCCTTTTCTTTAACGATTTTCTCGGCGTCTCCACCCTTTTCGATAAGCTCTTTAACGACTTTTTTAGCAATTTTAGATGAAATTGTACCGTTTTCTATTAGTTTGATCATGCTTGCTAACCCCTCGGGTGAAATGGCTATATCCGAAATTTCTTGCTGATTAGCATTTAAATAGGCGGAGATTTCACCCATCACCCAGTTTGAAGCAAGCTTAGCGTCTGAGCCGTGGTTAACGGTAGCTTCGAAAAAGTCAGACATTTCCTTAGTTAGTGTAAGTACTTGTGCATCATAGGCAGGTAACCCAAGTTCTTCTACATACCTTTGTTGCCTTTGGTCTGGGAGCTCTGGAATTTCAGACCGTACGCGTTCCTTCCATTCGTCATCAATATGTAAAGCAACTAAATCTGGTTCAGGAAAATAACGATAGTCATCAGAACCCTCTTTGACGCGCATGAGCAACGTCTTTTTACTTGCTTCATCATATCTACGTGTTTCTTGCTCAATAATTCCACCGGAACGTAAAACTGCTTCTTGGCGTCTTTCTTCAAATTCAAGACCCTTTTGAACAAAAGCAAATGAGTTTAAGTTTTTCAGTTCTGTCTTCGTACCAAATTCTTTCTGCCCAATAGGTCTCAAAGAAATATTAGCATCACAGCGGAGTGAGCCTTCTTCCATTTTACAATCTGACACTCCAGTAAATTGAATAATTGATTTTAGCTTTTCTAAATATGCATATGCTTCCTCAGGTGTACGAATATCTGGTTCTGAAACTATCTCTACAAGTGGCGTTCCTTGACGGTTAAAATCAACTAATGAATAGCCACCCCCAGAGTGAGTTAATTTTCCTGCATCTTCTTCTAAATGCAAGCGGGTAATGCCAATCTTTTTCTTTTGACCGTTTACTTCTATTTCAATCCAACCGTTTTCTCCTATTGGTTTGTCAAATTGAGAGATTTGGTAAGCCTTTGGATTATCCGGATAAAAATAATTTTTACGATCAAATTTAGTATGTGTTGCTACTTCACAATTTAGTGCCATGGCTGCCTTCATTCCAAATTCGACTGCCTGCTTATTCAACACAGGTAGCACACCCGGGTAACCAAGGTCAATTACACTCGTTTGCGTATTTGGGGGTGCACCAAAATCAGTCGGACTACTTGAAAAGATTTTTGATTTTGTTTTTAGTTCTACGTGGACTTCAAGCCCTATTACCGTTTCAAAGTTCATCTTCTTCTCACCCCTTACAATACTGGTTTTGCTTTATGATGGTCAGTTGCTTGTTCAAATGCATGTGCAACACGATAAATCGTTGCTTCATCAAAGTGTTTGCCGATTATTTGTAAGCCTAGCGGAAGCCCGTTTGAGAGTCCACATGGAACTGAAATACCTGGTACTCCAGCAAGGTTCACTGGAATTGTGAGAATATCATTGGCATACATCGTTAATGGATCCTCAATATTTTCGCCTATTTTAAATGCCGGTGTTGGCGTTGTTGGGCCTATAATCACATCATATTTTTCAAACACATCTTCAAAATCTTTTTTAATTAATGTCCGAACTTGCTGCGCTTTTTTATAATATGCGTCATAATATCCTGAGCTTAGTGCAAACGTACCGAGCATGATCCGTCGCTTTACTTCTTCGCCAAAACCTTCGCTTCGGGTTTGCTTGTACATGTCGATTAAGCTTTCAGCATTATCCGTTCTGTAACCATAACGTACCCCATCAAAGCGTGCAAGATTAGCCGAAGCCTCTGAAGACGAAAGTAAGTAATACGTGGCTAATGCATATTTTGAATGTGGAAGTGAGACTTCTTCCCATGTAGCACCTAAGCCTTCAAGAACTTTTAGCGCTTCGAGAACTGACTTACGAACATCTTCAGATACTCCTTCACCAATATATTCAGTTGGTACAGCAATTTTCAACCCTTTTACATCTCCAGTTAAGGAAGATATCAAATCTGGCACTTCAACGTTAGCGGAAGTAGTATCCATTTGATCATGCCCTGCAATTGCTTGTAATAAATAAGCGTTATCCTCTACATTACGTGTAATTGGTCCGATCTGATCCAATGATGATGCGAAAGCTACTAAGCCAAAGCGAGACACCCTACCATATGTAGGTTTAAATCCAACAACTCCACAAAATGCTGCTGGCTGACGTATTGACCCTCCCGTATCAGAACCAAGTGAAAATAGTACTTCACCTGCTGCAACTGCAGTTGCTGAGCCACCGCTTGAACCTCCAGGTACATGGTCAGTATTCCACGGGTTTCTTGTTACATGAAAACCAGAATTCTCATTTGAAGATCCCATCGCAAATTCATCCATATTTAACTTACCAATTGTAACTGTTTCAGCATCATATAACCTTTTAACAACAGTAGCATCATAAATCGGATCAAAGTTTTCTAGGATTTTACTCGCGCATGTAGTACGAAGATTTTTTGTGACGATGTTATCCTTAAGTCCTATTGGAAGTCCGAATAAAAGTCCATATTCATCTTTATTCCCAATCGCCTCATCTAATTGTTTCGCATATGCACGTGCATTTTCTTCATTTAACGTTAAAAAGGAATTGACTTTATCTTCAACCTCGTTAATTCGTTTATACGACTCATCAACAAGATCTGTTACAGTAATATCTTTTTTGTGTAAAAGTTTATGTAATTCTGATACTTTATGATCAAATAATGACATGCCTCGCCCCTCCTTATTCTATAATTGATGGCACACGTATTTGTCCACCTTTGTGGTCAGGCGCATTTTTTAACACCTCATCGATAGGTAAGCCTTCTTTTGCAACATCTTCTCGTAAAACATTCGTCATGTTTAACACGTGAGAAGTTGGTTCAATATTTGTTGTATCAAGTTCATTTAACTCTTCAGCAAAAGAGATAATTGCATCAAGCTGATTCGTAAACTTCGCTGCTTCCTCTTCTGTAATCGCTAATCGTGCTAAGTTTGCTACGTGCTTCACTTGATCGACTGAAATCCTTGACATATAAAGTCACCTCCATTGGTTGTTCGACCGTTCACAATATACTGATAATATCAAATTTTAGCCCATTAAAGCAATAGAAGTATACAATTCCAGTCAAAATAATCACTTCTCTCTACCTTAATCAATAAGAAAGTTGTGCTATTGAGACTAATTTAGGACAGCAACGACTAAATTTATGCAATTGATCTCCATTTAAATGAGCATAGAAGCCACGAACGCTTCGTTTATATGTTTATTTTAGTAGTAAAAGCAACAAATCAATGCCAAAACAACCATAAAAAAACACGGAATCTCATCATATAGATTCCGTGTTAAGCTTAAAACTCTAGCCAGTTAGCTAAAAAATCACTATAATCCTTCTGAAAATAAGCATTAAAAAATGAAACAAATTTTGTAGTCGTAACATATTCGTATTGGAACTCCGTATAATATGCTGATAAAAACTTAACAGCTTCTTCATACCCTCCGTTTGTTTGGAAGAACGCCCATAACTCAAGGGGCACTTTCCCATATAGTGTTCCCGTATAACTATTAGTAAATTCATCTAAACTTATATTAACTTTATCTTCGGTTTCATTTAATGATGATACCCGTTTTGCAAATTCAAAACTAATGTCTTCATCTTTTGTTTGCTCATAAAAATATACAGTCGTTGCAAATTCCGTCATTCCTTCATCTAACCATGCATCATGATAAGGATCATTTGTAACGAGATAATAAAACCATTGATGTGCAATCTCGTGAATAATTGTATGTAATGATTGTTCACGTAGCGCATCAGACACTTCCACTACATTTGGATATTCCATCCCACCATCGTTACCAATCAAATCTAATTCTTCAAATGGATAATCACCAATGTTCTTTTCAAAATAATTAAAGCCTTTTTCAGCTTCTTTCATACCTTCTTGTAAGAGGTCATCAGCATCAACAGGTACAAATAAGCGTAAATTGGTATCATTTACCTTAATTGAAGTTGTTAGCCATTCATTAGGCTCTAATATGCCTATATAAAAATCTTTTATTTTTTCTCCATGAAGCGTTCCTGAGGTAGAAGGTATTGCTTCACCATCTGGTGCAGAGCTTACAACGAAGTATTCCTTTGGTAACTTATAAGAAATCGTGTAATTCCCGTATGGGGTATGATAAGATTCTCCTCTCGCCATATAATTCTCAATATTCCAGCCTTCTTGATAGTGAGCTATCATTGGATACCAATGTGCTAAATAATAATTGCCGTTTTTTTGAGAGAGGCGAAGGCCCTTTTCTGGTATTTCTAGTGTGTAGTCTATAGAAATAGTTGAAGTTAGTCCCGAGTTTATTTCTTCATTTAGCTGAATAAACAAATTATTATTATGTAAGTCATACGTAGCCTCTTGTCCATTTTGATCCACTGACAAGATTGAAACTTCCGCTTTGCCCTCTATGAATTCTGGTTTATTTTCTTCGATAAAGGCATTGGGAACTAAATAAAAGGCTACATCGTGCCAAACATCATCTGAAAGATTTTCCACATCAATTGTTGATGATATATGAAAAACACCTTGATCATCTAAAGTTAACGAAATGTCGTAATCAGCTGAAGCACCCGGCAAAGGTGCAAGCACATTATATGTTGGCTCCTCAACTTCTTCAACCTGCTCATTTTGATTGTCAGCTTCTTCTATTTGCTCTTCTTGGGTGTCAACTTCTTCTACTATCTCGCTTTCTATGTTATTTTCATTCATAGGTTCATCGTTATTCATTGTTGTCTCTGCTGTTTCTCGATCATATAAAAATGCTCCTATTGCTATAACTATAATGATAACTATAAAAATAGGTACTAAACTGGTTAATTTTCTTTTTGTCATGTTTATCCCCTTCCTAATTTATATACAATTCGACACAAAATTGTAAAATCCTTCAAATTTTATAAAGTGCATTAAAAAAGAACTTAGATGATTTCTAAGTTCTAAGAAAAATGAATCTCTTTTGCACTTGCTATTTTTGTAAACCCTTGTAATACACCATTGTGATGATCAATAATTTGTTGAGCTGTTAAACCATTCGATCCCCAAGTACTATGCCCATCAGAAACTAACGTAATATCAAACCCCATACTAAAAGCTCGTCGACAAGTTGTGTCTACACAAATATCGGATTGTATTCCTCCAATAACAAGATGATTTATTTTATTTTCCGCTAGTTTTTCAGCTAAGTTTGTATGAAAGAATGAATCTGGTGTAGTTTTTTGAATGATTTCATCACTAGCCATCGGCTCTATTGCTGAATGGATTTCCCAACCTTGTGTTCCTAATTCCAACGGATGTCCTTCACGTCCATTATGTTGGATGTAAATGATTGGTACAGATTTCGATCTAGCTTTTAAAATTAGTTGTTTCAATGTTTTTAATAGACATGAGGCTTTGTAAACTGGGTCTTTTTCAGAAAACATACCATTTTGTACATCAATGATAAGTAAGGCTGTGTTGTTCATTTTTTAACCTCCATTTTTTTAAGATCTAGACACCGTTCAAGTATTTTCTTCACAAAAAATTAGATCAAGACTTTGTTTACTTGCCTCAATTAACTTCATATCATTATGATCATAACCGTACATAAGAAGTATGATTGTCGTAAATACAGCTTTAAATTTTGCTAACAATAAAGTTTCTTCATCAACTTTTCCATAATGGCTAAAAAATACGCTCCTGCCTTCAGGAGGTAAAAAGCTATATACAATACTTAAATCAACAGCAGGGTGTCCGATATGAACGTCACCCCAATCAATGAATCCTGAAACTGTGTTGTTCTCATTTACTAGTATATTACGAATATGAATATCACCATGTACAAGTGTGCTTTTTTGCTCTACATCAATATGATCAACTTGCTCTATGTATGACATTAATGATGAGACTTGATCATATAATTGTAGCGTTTTTATTTGATCTATATATTTTTCTACAACTGGTTTTCTTTTCCTAATATCTAATCGTTTTAATTCATCAAACGGTACACCTAACAATCTAGCTTTTTCTTCAGGAAAGTCATGGAGAGAGCGGAGAAAAGTTGCTAGTATAATTGCAGAGTTCATTCTTTCAAGCTTTGACAATGTATTTGGCGGTGTACCTTCAACACGATAATACCCAGTAAAAGGCCACGGATACTTTCCAGTAACACTTTTCCCAAAGAAAATAGGATGTGATATCGCTTGTGGAAGAACTGACGACAAAATAGGAAGTAAGCTATTTTCTGTATTTAATAAATCAACTGACATCGTCCTTCGTGGAAATCGAAAGACATACTCTTCATTAACGAGATAAACAGTATTATCAAAACCTTTCCCCATTAATGAAACCGTAACAGGATATAGATCCGGAAACTGTGTTTCAATTAAATCCTTTGCAAGCTTAGGTGACACTACTTGTTCAGCATCCCACGGATTGGTCATACGTTACACCTCCTAGTTAATATCAATATTTAACACAATATTGGTAATTTCTATATAAAACAGTTTTAATCAAACGTTTGTTTAAATATTTTTTAACTTTTCAAGATCTCAAATACAAGTACTTCAGTTCCTACCGTGACAAACGACATCCTATGAAAGAATCATTGAAATATCACATTATTTCGTGTATAAACAATACACAGGCATTAAACATCATAGATAAATCAACATGGAGGAATCGAATGCAATATCATACTCATCTAGCATTTTCAGGAATGATAGGATTATCAATGATGGAATGGGCTCAAGTTCCTGACCCAACATCATATTTTATAGGGCTAGCCATAGGCGCTCTCCTACCAGACATCGACCATCCAAAAAGCAAAATAAGTAACAAAGTTCCGATCTTACCATCAATTATTTCAACGTTTTTTACTCATAGAACATTTTTTCATAGTCTACTTTTTGTAGGAATATTAACTTTTTCATATGGCTTATTACCTACTTCCCTCGTGACAGGAATCATATTCGGAACTGCTTCACATATCTTAGGTGATATGCTTACACCAGCTGGGGTAAAGCTTTTTTATCCATTTGGACGTTATATTCGTTTACCATTAACTTTTAAAACAGGAGGCAGCATCGAGCAAATTTGTTTCTTTACGTTTATTTTCATATCGTACAAGCTTATATCCTAAATTATACATTTTCCAACTATAGGAATCACATCTATATGTGGTTCTTGAACATTGATGAACTTCTTAGGTCTCCCATAGCATAGGAACGATTCCTAAGCTTGAGCATCGGTGAATGAAGTGGAGACTCTACTCCACCTCATTGAAAGAGCCCACTTTAGACGTGATAAATTTAATTAAAATAACCAGGAAAAACCCAATAAATGATTACTCAATAACAACATATAGCCTTTGCCCACCATCTATATTCACTACACTCATCTGCTTTCCACTAAGCGGGGTACAAACTTTTGCTAAAACAGCCTTATGTTTTTGAACGACGAATATAATATTCTACAAAGAATCCATTCTTGTAGCGTTACATTTTAATATGTAAATTGTATAGGGGGTAAGTAATATGTGGTGGATTTTATTAATTATTTTTATCATTTTAGTATTACTAGTAATTGTTAACTTGTCCTTAAGGGATAATAATAAAGATGATAAAGCTCACCGTTTCCCCAGTGATTATGATGGTGGTGGTGGCGGAATCTCAAATATGGCTTTAACAATTTGAACTTAGTAATCCTAATGTGTAATAAATGACTTTAATATACTTTAAATGTAAAAAGATGTCCTTAAATATAATCTTGTTAGCTTTTATTACGAAAAGCAACCATTAATGTAAAAACAGCCAAAGTAAAAGAAAAGAGCTAACTAACCACTTTCTCTTCTTTCAATCCAAATCATTAACTGAACAAAATCAAGAGGGTCTCCTCCATTAAGTGCAATAAATATGACTGGTTCTTTATTAATCAACCTTTCTCGTAAAAACTTTCTTGCACCACCAACATCAGACTTTTGCTTACCTAAAACGCGATACAAATTAAATAATTCCGTTAACACTTCAAGCTAACTTACTGTTGCCTTATTAATCTTTATAAATCATAAGCTTCCATTTTCCTTCAATGGTTTTACTTTACCATTTATTGATAATAAAATGATAGTAGTTCAGTAATTCTATTAAACACCTTTATTCATTTCAGTCCCTTGAATTAAACGCTATCCATATACTTCGTTTTTATTTTACATAAATAAGATAGCAATCGTTTTATTTGTTATTGTTGTTCAATATTTAAGATGCCATAATCTCTTGTTGTAACCATGTATTTAAACATTAGTACGAAAACAACCTTCAACTACTACTTGAAATATAGAATGGTGTTATTCAACTATCAGTTGATGTACACTAAATGATTAACTCGATACAATTAAAGCATCAAAAATTAAAGAGGTGATAGTTTTGTTTGATATGAACAAGATTGGTAGAAAAATTGCACAATTTAGAAAGTCAAAAAGAATAACACAGATGGAGTTAGCAGATAAACTGGGAGTTAGCTTTCAAGCAATTAGTAATTGGGAATGTGGTAAAACGATGCCTGATATTTCTAAACTCCCTGAACTTGCTCAAATATTTGATGTGACAATTGATGAGATCCTTAACAACGGAGACGGAACACAATTAATAAAAAATATAATAGATGATAATACATCTGAATATTTAGAACAAAATGATGTTTCTGTAGAAGAATTTTCAAATGTCGCACCCTTAATTCAAACAGATAAAGCTGATGAGGTTTTTCATACCATTAAAGATAACCTTTCAAATAAAGAATTATCATCTATTGCTCCTTTTGTTAGTCAAGACGTTATTGATGATTGTGCTAAAAAAGAGTTTGAAATCAATGGTATTAAAGGTCTTACGGCAATTGCGCCTTTTATTAATCAAGATGTTATTAATGATTTTGCAAAAAAAGAGTTTGACGTCAATGGTATTAAAGGTCTTGCAGTTATTGCTCCTTTTATTAACCAAGACGTTATTAATGATTTTGCAAAAAAAGAGTTTGAGGTCAATGGTATTAAGAATCTTACAACTATTGCCCCTTTTATTACTCAAAATGTTATTGATGATTGTGCAAAAAAAGAATTTGAGGTCAATGGTATTAAAGGTCTTGCAGCTATTGCCCCTTTTATTACTCAAGATGTAATTGTTGATTATGCAAAAAAAGAGTTTGAGGTCAATGGTATTAAAGGTCTTACAGCTATTGCTTCTTTTATTACTCAAGACATTATTAATAATTGTGCAAAAAAAGAGTTTGAGATCAATGGTATTAAAGCTTTAACACCAATCGCACCTTATTTAAGTAGTGATACGTTAAGTGACATCGCAAAATACAGCTATAATGAAAATGGCATAAGCTCATTAACTTCTATATGCCCTTTTATTGACAAAGAGTTGATCAATGAACTCGCTTTAGATGCTGTTTCAAGTAAAGGAATTTCAGAGATATTACCGATTATTGCCTTTGTTGATCAAGGTTTAATTAATGATTATGTTAAAAAAGGCATGGAGCTATAAGTTAGATAAGCTGTTTGATGTAAGATAGTTTAATTACTACTACAATCTATATAAAAAAGGGGGATCAACGTTGATCTCCCTCTCTTTATAATAAACTGTTTACACATTGATTCTTGTTTTCCGTACTAAGAAATGAACATGCACACCGCTAACGTTTGTAGTATCTTTTAAGGTGAATGGATGTACATATTCTCATCAGACTATTCTAATGAGATACAAGTTTACGAATCCTGTTTGTACAATAATTGTTGCTTTTCATATTATCAAGTAAGTCCTTATAACCTATAATAATGTCCATTGCTTAAAGTTATTTGTTTCTGTCCTAATTTAGTCTCAATAGCAACAAAGTTTCCCTAAATGGCCTTTTGAAAACCCCCTATTACTAATACATGATAAACCCCATTGCTTTACGAACTTCAGTTATGACCATTTCAGCCGATTTTTCTGCCTTCTTCTGCCCCATCTTTAAAATATCTATTACATCATCATCTGAGTATTGTACTCTTTGTTCTTGAATGGGAGCCACAATATTAATAATAGATTGAGAGAGCATGTTTTTACACTCGAGACAACCGATTTCAGCTTTTTTACACTGTTGTTGAATGTCCTCTACTATTGGTTTTTCTGTAAAATATGAATGTAAATAAAATACATTACACCCTTCCTTAGTTGGATTACCTGGATCTGTACGGTATATTCTATTAGGATCTGTATATGCTTTCTTGACCTTGCTTTGAATGCTTTGTGGATGATCTGTCATACTAATATATGAATCATCTGAATCTGATTTACTCATCTTTCCTTTCCCAGATAAGGATGGAATTCTTACAGCATTGTCAATAATAGACTGTGGCTCAACAAAAACCTCACCATATAAATTATTGAACTTGCGGACGATCGTTCTAGCAATTTCTAAATGGACAAGCTGATCTTCTCCAACTGGCACTACCTCACCTTTGTGAATCATTATATCTGCCGTCATGAGCACTGGATAACCAACTAAACCATAATTAACGTTACTGGGATGCCGTTTTGCTTTTTCTTTAAATGTGGGGCAGCGCATTAATTCTCCCATTGGCATAACCATGCTAAAGTATGTGTGCAATTCACAAATATGTTTAGCAATTGAAGACTGTGCATACAACGTACACTTTGTTGGATCAAGTCCAGCCGATAAGTAATCGCGAGCAGCATTTATGACATTCTCTCTTAATCTTTCACCTTGACGATGAGTTGTTAATGAGTGAAGATCAGCTATAAAATAATGGGCATCATACATATTTTGCAGTTCGATTAACCCTTTCATTGCACCATAATAATTCCCTAAATGGATATTTCCCGTTGGTCTTATTCCCGACACTAATTTAGTCATCAAAATCCCTCCATTGATAAATATGAATGTTGTTATATGACATTACATTTAACCTACACCACCAACCATCTTCCATAAAAAATCACTCCTTTCAGTGATGAACTTAATTACGCTAATTGCTTTAGTTTTTTATCTAAACATTTGTGGATTACTGCCCAGCTTGAGCGGCTTTCTGGCCAAACTCAGCGGCTTTCTCTCTAACTTGGGCGTCTTATTATCCAAAAGCGGGCGTTTACTGTCCAAACTCAGCGGCTTTCTGGCCAAACGCGATGGCTTTCTGGCCAAATACCTTATTCTCAATTGTTGTGAGAAGATACTCCCATCTTGCAAACTAAAAAACCGCGGGCCTCTGTCCTATAAAAGGACGAGAAACCCGCGGTACCACCTTCATTAGCTTTTCACACATAAGAAAAAGCTCACTTCGCAAACATATCAGTACAACGTATTGTACGAATATGCGCCTCTTTAACGCAGAGGCATGGTCGCCAAAGCCTACTTGAACAAATCTTTCGGTTTGGAGCTCAGGAGCCCATTCAGTACAACTTCCACTACTGACTTGCACCTACCGTCAGCTCTCTAAAACTTCCGCCGCACTTACTCTTCTTCTTCATTGCTTCTTCAAGAATTCATAATTCTGAATTCTTCTTATGTTGTTAAAAAATATTACCATATGCACTGTAAAAAAACAACAGAAGGTGACTCAAAAATGCTGATCGTAGCTCTACAGTTTGATTTCATAAAACCTCACAGTTAGAACTTCAGATTCAGAATTTATAATGAGTCACCTTCGTATATTGTCATATAAAATGTCAATCAGAAAAAATTATAGCGTTTCTGACGTTGTTTTTGCTTGCATGTGAAGTAGTAAGTAATCAGGTCCACCTGCTTTTGAGTCTGTACCTGACATGTTAAACCCACCAAATGGCTGATAACCAACGATTGCACCCGTACAACCACGGTTAAAATATAGGTTCCCTACATGGAAATCTTCACGTGCTTGCTCAATATGGTCTCTGTTATTTGTAATAACTGCACCAGTTAAACCATAATCTGTATTATTAGCAATGTCCATCGCATGATCGAAATCTTTTGCCTTACAGAATGCAACGACTGGTCCAAAGATTTCTTCCTTCATAAGACGAGCATCTTCTGCAACATCTGCTACTACAGTAGGTTTAATAAACCAGCCAGTTGAGTCATCACCTTCACCACCGGCAACGATTTTACCTTCTGATTTAGCAATTTCAACATAGCTCATCACTTTGTCAAAAGCAGCTTGGTCATTTACAGGACCCATAAACATACCATATTCAGCTGGGTTCCCAACTGATAATTCTTTCGTAAGCTCTACAACTCTATCTAATACTTGGTCATATGCTTCTTCAAGAATAACAGCACGAGAGCAAGCTGAACATTTTTGACCGGAGAAGCCAAATGCTGAAGCAACAATTGATTGTGCTGCTAATTCTAGGTCAGCTTCTTTATCTACTACTATCGTGTCTTTTCCACCCATTTCAGCAATAACACGTTTTAACCAAAGTTGTCCATCGTGAACTTTTGCTGCACGTTCATTAATACGTACACCTACATCACGAGAACCCGTGAAACTTATGAAACGTGTACGAGGGTGATCCACCAAGTAGTCACCAACCTCTGCACCACTACCTGGAATGTAGTTTACAACGCCTGCTGGAAGCCCTGCTTCTTCTAGTACTTCCATGAACTTCGCTGCAACAACTGGTGTTGTGCTAGCTGGTTTTAATAAAACGGTATTTCCAGATACAAGTGCAGCTGTTGTCATACCAGCCATAATTGCAAACGGGAAATTCCACGGTGATATGATGACACCTACTCCAAGAGGTATGTAGTTGTATCGATTATATTCAATTTTGCGACTTTCAATTGGAACACCATCTTTTAACGATAGCATTTGACGTCCATAATATTCCAAGAAATCAATAGCCTCAGCAGTGTCAGCATCCGCCTCTCTCCAAGGTTTACCTGCTTCTTTAACAAGTAATGCTGAAAACTCATGCTTACGACGTCGAATGATTGCCGCAGCACGGAATAAAATGTCCGCTCGCATTTCCGGCTTTGATTTACGCCATGTTTTAAATGTTTCGTCAGCAACTTGCATTGCTTTTTCAGCAAGTTTTTGATTAGCTTTTGATACAGTACCAATTAGTTCATCTTTTTGTGCAGGATTTACTGAAGTGATTTTATCCTCAGTTGTAATTCGTTCCCCACCAATAATTAGCGGATAATCTTTACCTAAATAAGATTCAACAGTTGCAAGCCCTGCTTCAAATGCTTGTTTGTTTTCCTCTACAGTAAAGTCAACAAATGGTTCATGCTTGTATGGTAATACCATTTTTCGTTCCTCCCCACTGTTTTAAGCGTTTACACACATTACATTTACCATTCTAACTGATAAAATCAGTTACATCAAACATGGTGTAAATAGTCGGAATTTTAAAAAGAATAGTACACTTTAACTATGCTCTTTTTATTCAGGTCATAGTACAATTACACGTAAAATAAGAGAGTTTGTAACATCATCATCATTTTGTTTAGACTCAGTTACTAAGTGACGTAATCCAAAGCAGTGTAGCTGTCCATGTAACCATTTTTTAGAAGATAAGATGTTACGAAACTCTCGATGTATTTTTGAACTTGTTTCTGAGACTTATTATTGAAAAATATGAACGAAAGGTTCTTCTTCACCAGCTTCACGAATAACAATACTTTCTTGGCCTCTAACTGATGATATATACATCTGCAAGGATATATAGTTAGGGAATATTTCCATGGCCTCATTTGTTACGTATTGCGTAAAGCCAATGACTTCTGACTTACCATAGAATTGCATCGGTATTTCTATCGTCATTTGTTGAAGAGTATCATCTTTGTAGAACCCTTTGCCGATAATACCTGTGTAGTTTGGGAAAAATTGAGCAATGCTATCTTTAAGCCTATTAAATGTAACGACATCCTCACGATGTTCGTTTTCAGCGTCGTCGGAAGGAAATAAATAATATTTTTCATTAATATCAGACCATTTATCAATAGATGAACTATCTGCTTTAACATTTCCTTGTGTAAAGAAATTTCCGGGTACAATCGAAGATTTGCTTTGTTGCTCAAATAATGCTACAACAATTGGAATATTCCCAAGCCCGTCTATTAATTTCACTCGCCTTACAACTTCTTCGGCAATCTTCTTACCCTCTTTCTCAAGCACAGATCGATCAATGTTAACTTCTCTATCATATCCTTGCTCTTGTTTGTAATAATGAACCGAGTTTAATGCAAGACCTATGACAATCCCGCCTAATTCAACAGTTTGTTCATCTTTCTCTACTAAATAATTATGTTCTAAAATATGTGCAAGATAGATAGGACTTTCTTGATTTAAATCTGTGAGAGTTGCATTAGCAGTCGTATCAATACTTGGATTTAACCCTAAATCTACATAATTTGGATCCTCGTTAAGTTTTTCTTGAAGCTGTTCTGGTGTCAATTTTCGACTTAACCAGCTTTGGACCGTCTGGCGATCTAAATACTGTCCTTCTTGGAAAAAATATTCATCTGGAGAAAAGGTATCTTGTGCAATGCGCATAAGTCCTCGTTCCACTTCATCTATGTCATATCGTGTATTGAGTCCTGAAACAACCAGCCCTCTTGATTCACTTGGTTTGATTTGATTATCCTCAGTTAAAACTGTTCGATAAAACTGATCAGAAATTTGATACTTAGGAATGATTGCTTGTTCAGTTGTATCTTCTGATTCATTAACAATTTCTTGTTGCTTCTCAAACTTCGGTGCACACGCAGAGAGTAGTAATAATGTTGATAAAGTTAAGGCAATAATTTTCCGCAATATCATACACCTCTTATTTTTCAAATTCCGTAATTAATCGTTGTTCGTCCCAAACTTCTATTGAGAGCTGTTTAGCCTTAGTTAATTTAGAACCTGCTGCTTCACCTGCAATGACTAAATTAGTACTTTTACTCACACTTCCCGTTACTTTTCCGCCTAAAGCTTCAATCTTTTCTTTTGCATCGTTTCTAGTAAGTTGTTCAAGCTTCCCAGTTAATACAACTGTTTTTCCTGCAAAAAATGAATCGCCGCTTTCTGATGAAAGGGCTTTTACTCCAGTAAAGCTTGTATTTACCCCTAAGCTGTTCAGTTCCTCAATCAATGCTTGAACTTCAGAGCTTGATAAATATGTAACAATCGATTCAGCCATTTTTTCTCCAATTTCATTTATGCTAATTAACTGTTCGAATGTTGCTGCTTGAAGTTTTTCAATTGTCTCAAATTCCATAGCCAATGTCTTAGCAGCCTTTGCTCCAACATGGCGAATCCCTAGACCAAATAATAAACGCTCTAATGAATTATGCTTCGAATTGTTTATGGCTTGAATGAGATTTGTAGCCGATTTCTCACCCATACGTTCCAGATTTAGCAACTCTTCCTTAGTTAACTTATATAAATCAGCAACATCCACAATCAACTGATTCGCAAATAGTTGTGTGATGACTTTTTCACCTAAACCATCTATATTCATCGCATTTCGAGATACAAAGTGAATCAGCCCTTCACGAATTTGAGCAGGACATTTAGGGTTAATACATCTTAACGCAACTTCTTCCTCTAACCTAACAAGCTCACTATTACACTCTGGGCAATGTGTAGGCATATGGAAGCTTAACTCATCTCCAGAGCGCTTTTCAACAATAACATTGACAACTTCTGGTATAATGTCTCCGGCTTTTTTAATCGTAACGTAATCGCCAATTTTAATGTCTTTTTCTCGAATCAAATCTTCATTGTGCAGAGATGCTCTTTGTACAGTTGTCCCAGCTACTTGCACAGGCTCTAAAATAGCTGTAGGTGTAATCACACCAGTGCGTCCAACACTAAGCTCAATTTCTAATAGCTTTGTAACAACTTCTTCAGCTGGAAATTTGTAAGCAATTGCCCAACGAGGACTTTTAGCAGTAGCGCCTAACTGATCTTGTTGTTCCAAAGAATCAACCTTAATAACTATGCCATCTATATCATAAGCAAGGTTCGGACGTTTTTCATGCCAGCTTAAAACATACTCGATAACATCCTCTATATTCCCACAAATTTTTTTCTCGTTACTCACTTTAAAACCTATATTCTCCAAAAAAGCTAACCCTTCACTATGAGACTGGATATTTGTAGCACTCACTTCCGCGATATTATATATAAATATAGACAAATTTCTAGAGGCTGCTATTTTTGTGTCAAGTTGTCTAAGCGACCCAGCTGCTGCATTTCGAGGATTTGCAAATGGTTCTTCTCCTAGCTGTATTCTGCCCTCATTTAATTTCTTAAATGAGGACTTTGACATATAAGCTTCTCCACGAACTTCCAAACTAACTGGCTTATTTAGACGCAATGGAATTGATCGAATGGTCTTTAAATTAGCTGTGATCTCTTCTCCAACGGTACCGTCTCCCCTTGTCGCACCGCGAACAAATACCCCGTCTTCGTATTTGAGTGATACAGCTAAACCATCTATCTTCAGTTCACAAACATATCTAATTTCGTCCCCTACTTCTTGACGTACACGTCGATCAAAATCAAATAAATCAACTTCATTAAATGCGTTTCCAAGACTAAGCATCGGCACATCATGTTCCACTTTCGAAAATGAATCTAGTACTTTCCCCCCAACGCGCTGTGAAGGAGAGTCAGCTGATTTAAGATCTGGAAACTGTTCTTCAATCTCAAGTAATTCTTGCATTAATTGATCATATTCGTAATCAGAAACTGTCGGTTGGTCTAGTACATGATACTCATAGTTGTATTTAGTTATTAATGTACTCAATTCTTGTACACGTTTTATCGCTATTTGTCGATCCATCTGTTCACCCTCCTTCATAAATACACACTTTTAGAGTTTATAACATCGTTATTGGATAAAGAGATGTAAATAATTTTTCTGACTTACTATTACACAAAGTAAATCTCTTTAGTTCATTCAATTGTAAAAAGCCTACTTCTATACTTGGATCTTAAGATTTAGTAATAGGAGCAAATTTAGCTAACAAGCGCTTTATACCTGTTGGACTTGGAAAAGCTATATCCAGCTCTTTTCCTTCACCTTCTCCTTTTACACTAACCACTGTCCCAGTTCCCCACTTTTTATGTGAAGCTTTGTCACCTACTTGCCATTCAATCGTATCTCCACCAGTTGATTTTGCTACTGATTTGAAGCTAGTTTTTGACATGGAACTTCTAGATGTGAATGGGGTATTTTGCTTTTGACTATCTACGATAACATCGAGTAATTCTTCAGGAATTTCTCCTATAAACCTCGATTCACTATTCATCGTCGTTCGTCCAAACAAGGTTCTCATTTCAGCATTTGACAAATGTAGTTCTTTTTCTGCACGTGTAATTCCAACATAAGCTAGTCGACGTTCTTCCTCCATTTCAGCCTCTTCATCAAGTGAACGACTATGTGGAAAAACTCCTTCTTCCATGCCTAATAGAAATACAACAGGGAACTCAAGTCCTTTTGCTGAATGTAAAGTCATAAGAACGACAGCTTCCTTATCCTGCTCTTCCTCTTCATCTAAACGGTCGATATCTGCAACTAGAGCAAGATCAGTTAGAAATGCGACTAAACTTTTATCATCATTTTGCTTTTCAAAATTTGTTGTAACCGATAAAAATTCTTCTATATTTTCTAATCTGCTCTGTGATTCTAGCGTCTTTTCATTTTTTAACATTTCTCGATAGCCACTTTTTTCGAGGACTTCTTCAACTAACTCCGTTATAGATAAATACTCTTGCATGCTAGTCCAATGGTGAATCATATTACGAAAATCTGTTAGGGCATTTTTAACTCTCGTACTTACACCAATCATGTCTATTTCCCCAAGGGCCTGAAACAATGATAACTCATTGGCGATCGCATAGTTTGCAATTTTATCTACAGAGGCAGCTCCTACCCCACGTTTTGGTACATTAATAACCCTCGTTATACTAATATCGTCGTCGGGGTTGGCAATCACACGTAAATAAGCAAGAATATCTTTTATTTCCTTACGGTCATAGAACTTAATACCACCAACGATTGTATAGTTGATATTTGATTTTAATAATACTTCCTCCACAACCCTAGATTGTGCATTTGTTCTGTATAAAATTGCAAAATCCGAAAGCTTCTTGCTTCCACTACCCACAAGGTCATTGATTTTTCCAGCAGCATACTGAGCTTCACTAAATTCATTATTTGCACGGTAATATGAAATCCTATTACCTTCTGGATTATCTGTCCAAAGATTTTTAGGCTTTCTGTTCATATTTTGTTCAATCACCTTATTTGCTGCTTGCAAGATGCGTTTAGATGATCGATAATTTTGTTCTAATAATATAACATTTGCATCTGGGTAGTCTTTTTCAAAAGATAAGATATTTGCAATGTCCGCTCCACGCCATCGATAAATAGACTGGTCAGAATCACCTACGACACATAAATTTTCTAGTCGTTCTGCTAACATTTTTACGAGCATATATTGGGCGCGGTTCGTATCTTGGTACTCATCAACATGAATATACTGAAACTTGCGCTGGTAATATTCAAGCACTTCTGGTACACGTTTAAATAAGTGAATAGTAGACATAATGAGATCATCGAAGTCTAGCGCTTGATTCTTTCTAAGACGGCTTTCATATTCACTATATACATTACTTACTGTTTCTTCATAATAGCTACCCGTTTGCTTACTATATTCTTCAGCGTCAATCAATTCATTTTTGGCACTACTAATTGTTGATAAAATCGTTCGAGGGTCAAACTTTTTAGGGTCAATATTCTTTTCTTTAAGTATGTTTTTTACGACTGATTGCTGATCTGAAGAATCTAGAATTGAGAAATTTCGATTTATACCAATTCTGTCAATATCCTTACGTAAAATTCGTACACACATAGAATGAAACGTAGATATCCAAATTTCTTCAGCGGCTGGGCCTAGAAGTGATTGAATACGGTCCTTCATTTCTCTTGCCGCTTTGTTTGTAAAAGTAATCGCTAAAATATTCCACGGAGCAATTTCTTTTTCTGTCATCAAATATGCGATTCGATGCGTTAATACCCTAGTCTTACCGCTACCTGCTCCTGCCATGATCAGAAGTGGCCCATCTGTTGCCTTTACTGCCTCTTGTTGCTGTGGATTTAATCCTGTTAACAATCTTTCACTAATATACTGCATGTCCTCACCGCCTATACAAACGTACGTTCTATTTTATCGTATATTTAACATTTTGACAAACTACTCTTTTATTACTTCAACAGTTTCCAGAGCAGCATCAATATTTGAATAAATAATATTACCAACTACTATCGTATCTGCATACTTAGCCATCTCCAAGGCATGTTCCTTTGATGAAATTCCGCCACCATAAAATAACCTCGTATGAGATAACTCGTTTTTGACATCTTTAACAATGTTTACATCACCGTATGTTCCGCTATATTCAAGATAAAAAATTGGTAGGTGATATAAATTTTCGGCGATCCGTGCATATGCAATCACATCTTCATTTGATATGGAAGTGTTAGCTTCTGTTAGTTGTGCTGCTTTACTGTCACCATTTAATATGCAGTATCCTTCAACTAAAATTTCTTCCCAATTCATAATATCTCCATACTCTTTAATAGCTTGATGGTGCATACCAATGGTCCATTGAATATTTTGGCTGTTTAATACAGTAGGAATAAAATAAAAATCAAACCCTGGGGTTACAGAAGCAATTGTAGAAATCTCAAGTACGCAAGGAACTGTATAACGTCGAATTCTTGACATTAAATGTAGTACATTTTCAAGTGTGACACCATCACTACCCCCAACAAGAACTGCATCAGTACCTGATTCACATATTCTTTCTAAATGTTCATCTGAAATCTCTTTATTTGGGTCAAGCTTAAAGACATGACGCCATTCCCTATAATCATACATTACCTATGCTTCCTCCAATCAAATATCCATTAAACTATTATAACAGAAAAGTGCTCGCGCACAGGTATTCCCACCAAGCACAACTCCTTTTTTAAGGGTGATCTACACTCCGATATATGAGTTAAGTGACCTCAAATGTGCGGATAGAAAATTTCATACGCGCTGGAAATAAGTATTAAGTATTTTTTCTTTTGTCTGTTTTCACATTAATTGTTGTTTTTCATTCTAAGTAATAGATGGGTATAAACTAGCTTCTTTGCTCATTTTAAATAAGGTTCATTACATAAATTCAATTGTTGCTGTCCTAAATTAGTCTCAAATAGCAACAAAGTTTACGAAAAGAGCCTTTCTTTTCGACGATTATTACTTAAATTAGATTCTCAACATCAAGCCTTAAAATTGCTACAAAAAAGCCGGAGCTAAGTGCAACGGCTTTTGTACTTTATTTATTTTCGTCATTTACTCTATCTAATGCCATTATATATGCATCATTTCCATAGTTCAAGCAACGCTTCACACGTGAAATAGTAGCTGTACTCGCCCCAGTTTCAGTTTCTATTTTATGATAAGTAAAGCCATCCTGTAACATTCTAGCGACTTCTAATCGTTGGGCAAGCGATTGAATTTCATTGACTGTACATAAGTCATCAAAAAATTTATAGCATTCTTCTAGATCCCTTAGAGAGAGAACAGCTTTAAATAATTGATCTAGCTCCTTGCCACGTAATTTATCTATTTGCATGACAATCCCATCCTTCTTCTCTTTATTAATATAGTTTTTGTGTACACAAAAAGGAGTGCAACAACATCCTTTGTTATGAAATTTGTTAATTAGGTAAAATAATAACTTCCATCTGATTTTAGATACTCAATAAAACTTTATTTATCTATTCATTTCCAGTTGATACAGCGCCAGCCAGTCCTGGTGATGTTGGAATAATATTAATCCATGTTTTCCCTGGTAGGAATTTTACATGTTGTCCATCTTTAAATGGAAGAATTCTCCCATCTACGTTTTGCCAATCAATTTCTTGAAGTTTACCTTTTTGAAGTAGATAGCCTTTACCGCCAGATTGTAAATTTATATCTCGACGACCTACTTCATCAATGATTTGATGATTCATTTCAACAATCATAATATTATCTATTAAGACGGGTGTATCAGATTCGAAATCCTTCGTTTGATCTTCGCCAGTAAATCGTGTATATTTTTCCTGCATTTGGTCGTATACATACTCGACAGTTGCATAATAACTATTTGAGTACGTAATCATCACTGATTGAACGTCATCTCCACTTGTCTCTTCATCATCACTCGTAAAGGGTAGAGGTGGAATACCAACTTCATTTGTAACTGAGTAGTTATAACGATCAGTAGCTACTCCATTTAAACCATCAAATAATAAATAGGAATTATGAGGTGCTTTACGGTAATTTGCACGCTCAAAAACAGTACCATCATTATCATGGTAACTTCCACTAATATTGTCGATAAGGCCGTTTCGTAATTTTTGCTCTAGTATTGTGTAAGTACCATGGTAAACATACAATGCATCATAGCCATCACTAAGTTCAATAAAATCATGCCTTGCACTTCTTACTGGACCTACCTTTGCTGGAATATCACTCTGGTAAAAAGCCAATAGTCTAGTAATATCTCCTTCAGTTAGCATTTCATACACTAAGTCTGCTTGAGTTAGCCCCGTTTGAGGTCGAGCATTTGGGTGATTATTAACCATAACCGCAACAGCACGTTGATGAACCGATTCATCATTCGTACCGATCCCTGTTAAAGGATAATAGTATTCAAACTGTTCTTCTTCAACTACAGTTGTCGTAGTTTCATCGACTTCTTCTTCTGCATCTACTTGCTCTATATTTTCTTCTACTTCTTTAACAACCTGTTCGTCTTCATTACTACATCCAGTAATAGCAATACCTAATAGAACTGCCAAACCTAATTTCCCAACCCTCATTAAAACACAACCTTATTTATCAATATTATCATACTATATCTATACTTTTATATTTTAACGTATTATTGTTGGAAAGAGTACAGTTTTATTCATCACATCGTAAATTCCTTGCTGTGTGATGCGAACATATGGTAAGTGCGTCGATTGTAAAAATAATAATGAGTATACAGGATCTTCATATTGATATCCTCGTTCACGTAACACTAATTTAAATTGCTGCTCTTGTGGAATGAGTTCAGCTATTGGCTTCAAAGACATGACTCCATTAAGCTTTAAAGGAATTTCAAAGATGGTGGAATTATTTTCAGCTATGACTATTCCACCACCAATTTCTTTCATCCGTGTGTATGCAGCTAGCATGTCAGCTTTTTTCTTACCAATTAAGATCATATCACCTGTATTTGAAAATGAACTTGCCATACCTAATAAATTTGAGGTAAATCCTTTTATAATGGTATTAAGACGCCACTTACCATTTCGGTCAACGAGCATTAAAAAGCTCTCATCATGGCTTGTTGATAATTCGTCTACAGAGACATCAATATTTACCGAATACGGCTTCATAATTACATCATTCTCCATCCTCAGCCCTAAAGGCATAGAGAACTGTAAGTCTTCCCATTTTAAATCCCATTTCATATTTAATTGAGGCCAATCTACCTCTTCCCAAGAAAAATGACCAAAGTTATTTGTATTACGCCCATCTTTTTTTAACCACATACCTTTTGCAAGGACTGATACAGGAGTCGCGTTGTCTTTTTCTGTTAAGAAATTGATATTCGCTACCCTTCCCGTTGCAATATTGCCATGTAAATACTCTATTTGATAGTATCTAGCAACATTGATTGTTGCCATATTGTATGCGTCAATTGGTGGGACACCCTTGTCTATTGCAATGTTAATCATGTTGTCAATAAAGCCTTGTTTATAAAATGATGGTGTAGACCCATCTGTTGTATAAAACAAATGATCATATTTATTAATTCCAAGAGCATGTATTTCATCTATCAACTTAGGTAAGTCTGGTCGAATTGATGAATACCTAAGTGATGTCGTATAGCCTTGCATCAAACGAGTATATACTTCGTCACCAGTCATTGCCTCATGATCACTTGTCGCTCCTAACAACATCATTTTTGCAAGTGTCTTTTCAGATGCGCCTGGAAAATGACCTTCAATTTGTTTGCGTAAGCGCTTTGCTTCTTGAATCCAAAGAAGCATCATATCATCACCAGCAAGGAGCTTTGGCCAGCCAGTAAGTTCGCCACCTTGCAAAACTGCATCATGCTCAAGCCAGGACTTAACAGTAGTATGAGAAAAAATTAACTCTTCATCTTGGATTTCTGTTTGCGGATCAAACCTACACCACCAGTATAAAGTAGATGGTATATTTTTCAAATGAGATATAAAAGAAAACGCTTGCTTTGTTGGCAATTGTAATACCAAGCTCATATTATCATTTATTAAAGTTGTTGTGCCATATTGAGATGCATATTCAGCTAATGAATGGGGATTATATAACTGAAATGGGTGCGCATGCGGCTCAATATATCCTGGTACTAAATAGTACCCATTACAATCAACGATTTCACATTGATCAATATGAGATGGTAATTCTTTACCAACATAAATAATTCTTTCATAGTAAATCCAAATATTTGCTTTAACCCACTGATTTAAAACTTGATTTAAATATATTGCATTAGTTAAAACTAATGTTGGTGGTATGGTTCCATCAATAACAGCTACATGTTCACGTAGGTGTTTATTCTTCCACCTATATCGTTGGTCAGGCATGGAATTCCTCCATTCAAACAGAATTAAAATAACAGTTGGCTCCGTAATCATCTAGGAAATGCTTTGGAGTCAACCACTTGTTAAGATATAAATCATACGGCTATGTATGCGTTTTCATTAACATGTTGACAATCTTTTATTAATTTGGTTTTTTCACAATTATTGTTGTTTGCCCAATTAAAAATCAGCTAGGAACAATATATGGGCTTATTTACATTTTACCGTACGAAAGTAATTTGAACAAATGATATCGATATAGGAAGGTGTGTAATCATCTATGAAACCAAACATCAGTATAATCAATGCATTAATGCGCATTACCTGCGGTTTTACTCTACTTTCATGGGCTACTGCAAAGATGGTGAAGAGACCTTGGAGAGAATCATATTTAGTTGTTGCAATGATTGCAGGTATGAAAATTGGTGAAGGAATCACTCGATTTTGTCCATTAACTGCTTGTATAGAAAAATATACATCCAAAAATGAACAAGGAATTAATCTTAATAATGATATGGATTCAATCAACCCATCTTAATTACATCAGCTATAGTATTTTTAACTCAAAGAGGCTTACCCAGGTGAAAATCCAGAAAAATTCTAGGTTCTTTTTTCTCTAGCTTGTCGCAATAAAAATTAAGCTACTATATTTTCCTAGAATTTTATAAACTACCTTGCAGTCATAAAATGAGACCGTAAAAAACAGAGCTTACGAAATGATTCTTATCTTTAACAACCTCCTGCAATTTTTGCAGGAGGCTACTCTTTAAGGAGTTGATTTTATGCTACTAGAATATTTCACAGACATGACATTTGTTCTCACCATATTAATAGGAAGTATTATCGCAATTACTTTTGTGTATGTTCGTAAGAAACGGGTTCGATAGCTTTATTACCAATATCCTTGCGGTAAAATAACCCTTCACTTTGAATGTGATTTATTTCTTGATAAACTTTGTTTTGAGCTTCTCTTAATGAGCTCCCTGTTGTTACGATAGCTAAGACACGGCCGCCATTCGTTACAATCTTATCATGCTGCTTTGCTGTGCCAGCATGAAAAACTAATGTTTTATCGCTCACATTATTTAAACCTGCAATTTCAGCACCTTTATCATATTGATTTGGATATCCTTTTGAAGCTAACACAACTCCGATAGTTGCTGAATCATTCCAAGTTAACGTCACTTGATTCCCTTCCAAAATTTGAAATAATGTCTCTACAAGATCACTCTCAAGTCTTGGCAAAACTACTTGTGTTTCTGGATCACCAAATCGGGCGTTAAACTCAATCACTTTTGGTCCATCTGTAGTATTAATTAAGCCTGCATATAACACACCTGTAAAGGAACGACCTTCAGCCACCATTGCCTTTGCAGTAGGCTTTAAGATCGTTTTAATAGCTTGTTCAACTACTACATCAGAAATTTGTGGTACAGGAGAGTATGCACCCATTCCACCAGTATTCGGCCCCTTATCAAAATCGTATGCACGTTTATGATCTTGGGAAATGACCATTGGATAAACTTCTGTTCCATTTACAAATGCCATTAATGAAAATTCTTCACCTGCTAAGAATTCCTCAATGACAACTTGGGTACTAGCTTCGCCAAACTTCTCCTCATTCATCATTTCATTAAGGCTTTCTAGTGCTTCTTCCATCGTCATTGCAACAGTTACACCTTTTCCAGCAGCAAGACCATCTGCTTTAATGACAATTGGAGCTCCTACTTTAAAAAGATAGTTCTTTGCTTCCTCATATGATGTAAAGGATCCATATTGACCTGTAGGAATCTCATACTTTTTCATTATATCTTTTGCGAAGGTTTTACTTCCTTCAATTAAAGCAGCTTCCTTTGTTGGACCAAATATAGGTAAATTATTGCTTTGAAATGCATTCACGATGCCATTTATTAAAGGTACCTCTGGACCAACAATCGTTAAATCAATCTTCTCGCTTTTTGCAAATTCGAGTAGTGCTTCATGATCATTCTCATCAATATTTACAAGCGTTGCAACATCCTCCATACCTACATTTCCCGGTGCTACAAACACGTTATTAACTTTTGAACTTTGAGCTACTTTCCATGCAATTGTATGTTCACGACCGCCCCTACCAACTACCAATACATTCATCGTGTTTCACCTCAGCTACTAATTATCATTATTTATATTACAGCTCTTCTGTCTTATCTCCCAATATCCTCTCAGGGATTAAAAGGGCTTTTGCTTTTCTTCTTGTCCAGTTCCGTCTCCTAACCTCTCGAGTCGTTTCACCATTTCATCAGAAGACAAAAAAACGTCTTCAGTTGAAAAGGTTCCAACGCTTGTCGAGGTTGATCAGTCGACTCCACTTTTCTTTTTGTCCAGCTACAGCGCCTATCCCCTCGAGTCGTTTCACTATTTTCATAAAGGCAAAGAGCGCCTTCACAAAAAATGCCTCCAGTGCTTTTCGGGGATGGTCATGGCGTTTTCGCTTTTATTTCTGTCCAGCTCCGCCTCCTTGCCTCTCGAGGTCGTTTCACTATTTCACCCGAAGGCAAAAAGCGCCTTTAAGTGAAGTAGTTCCAACGCTTGTCGAGGCAGTGCAGTCGACTTCGCTTTTCTTCCTTAATGCTTGAAGTGGCGGATGCCTGTGAATACCATTGTAATTCCATATTCATCTGCTTTTTTAATTGAATCTTCATCACGAATTGAACCGCCTGGTTGTATGATTGCAGTTACTCCCGCTTTAGCAGCTGCTTCAACAGTATCACTCATTGGAAAGAATGCATCTGATCCTAGTGCTGATCCTTCAATTTTATCCCCTGCTTGTTCGATTGCAATCTTAGCAGCACCAACCCGATTCATTTGTCCCGCGCCGACACCAATCGTCATATCATCTTTTGCAATGACAATTGCATTTGATTTGACATGCTTCACAACTTTCCAGGCTAGCTTAAGATCTGCCCATTCTTGATCAGTTGGTTCACGTTTTGTAGGAATTGTTATAGATGCATCTTCCAACGATTTCGCATCCTCATCCTGTACAAGTAAGCCCCCTTGCACAGAAGTAAGACGTTTGCCATCATGCTGTTGGCTAGTAAAATCAACTTTTAATAAACGAATATTTTTCTTCTGCGTCAATATATCTAATGCTTCCTCGCTAAATGATGGAGCGATGACGATTTCTAGAAATATTTCATGCATAAGCTGTGCAGTTTCCTTATCTACTTCGCGATTCACAACAACGATTCCACCGAAGATAGATGTAGCATCTGCTTCATATGCTTTTTTATATGCTTCTAGTACGTTTGAGCCTACACCTACGCCGCAAGGGTTCATATGCTTAACAGCAACTGCAGCTGGCTCATTAAATTCTTTAACGATTTCTAATGCTGCATCTGCATCATTAATATTGTTATAAGATAACTCTTTACCATGTAATTTATCAGCGTTTGCGATAGAATAATTTGTTCCTAAAGGTTTCTTATAAAATGTAGCCTTTTGGTGAGGATTTTCTCCATATCGTAAGTCTTGTTTCTTTTCAAACGTTACCGTATATGACTCTGGACTTTCTTCACCTGTCACTTCTGTCAAATATTCTGCTATAAGTGCATCATATCTAGCTGTATGTCTAAAAACTTTTGCAGCAAGGTTTTGCTTTGTTTCAAATGTTACGGAGTTATTCTCTCTAATTTCTGCTAGTACTTTTTCATAATCTGCTGGGTCTACTACAACAGTTACATCTTGATAGTTTTTTGCTGCTGAACGAAGCATTGACGGCCCACCGATATCAATATTTTCGATTGCGTCTTTTAAGGTTACATCTGGATTTTCAATTGTTTGTTGGAAAGGGTATAAATTCACAACAACTATATCAATAGGTGTGATATTATGTTCAGTTATTTGTTTTACATGAGCATCGTTATCCCTTACTGCTAATAAACCACCATGAATATTCGGATGAAGAGTTTTCACACGTCCATCTAGTATTTCTGGAAAGCCAGTAATTTCAGAAATACCAATGACTTGGATTCCATTGTCCTCAAGAACCTTTTTCGTACCACCTGTTGAAATTACTTCGATACCACAATCAATTAAGCCTTGTACAAATGGTACTATTCCTTCCTTATCTGATACACTTACTAGCGCTCTTCTCACTGTTTCTTCCTCCTATTTACTCATGTTATTCGTTTCTGCAAAAATTTTTTGTAAAGTGCTTGGATAAAATTGATGCTCAATTTGATGAATTCGTTGCTCAATACTTTCAATCGTCTCGCCTGCATGTATGTGAAATTCTTCTTGAGCAATAACAGGGCCTGTATCCATTCCTTCATCAACGTAATGAACCGTTACTCCCGTCTTGGCTGCCCCAGCTCTGAATGCTTGACCAATAGCATCTTTGCCTGGGAAAGCTGGTAATAAAGAAGGGTGAATGTTAACAATGTTCCCACCGTACGCAGAAAGCAACGTGCTACCAACTAAGCGCATATAACCTGCCAGCACAATGAAATCCACATCATTTTCTTTAAGCATTGCAACGATTTCTTGCTCAAATGATTCTTTATTATCATAATCTTTTGGTGAAAAAGAAAAAACATTAACATTAGCTTGCTGTGCGCGTCGTATAACTTTCGCATGTGGTTTGTCACACACAAGTAGTTTTACATTAGCCTCAAGATGTCCGTTATAAACGGCGTCGACAATCGCTTGAAAATTTGTGCCACTCCCTGAGGCAAATACAGCTATATTTTTCATTTTAGTGCTCCTCCACCGTACGTTACACCTTCACCTGCTTTTACCCTACCGATTAGAAATGCTTTTTCGCCAGCTGCTTCTAACAATTGAATGGCTTCGTGCATATTTTCTTCACTCATCGTCAACACCATACCAATCCCCATGTTAAAAATCGAAAACATTTCTCTTTTATCTAACTTTCCTTTTGCTTGAATAAGATCAAATATAGGAGGTATTGGCCATGATCCGAAATCTACCTCTGCACCTAACCCGCTTGGTAGCATGCGGGGAATATTTTCGTCAAACCCCCCGCCAGTAATATGTGCCATGCCATTTACTTGACTTTGTTTTAACAAGGATAAAATTGGTTTGACATATATTTTAGTAGGACGTAATAATTCTTCTCCAAGTGCTGAAGTACATTCACCATAAGTATTCGTTAAATCAAGCTGAGCTTCTTCTAATAATATTTTTCTTACAAGTGAATAACCATTACTATGAATGCCGTTTGAGGATAGACCTATTAGGACATCCCCCTCTTTAATAGCTTCACCTGTAACAAGCTTACTTTTCTCTGCAACTCCGACAGTAAAACCCGCCAGGTCATACTCTTCTTCGTCATACATGCCAGGCATTTCTGCAGTTTCGCCACCGATTAAAGCACAACCAGCTTGCTCGCAGCCATCTGCAATACCCTTCACAATCGCTTCTATCTTCTCAGGAGAGGATTTACCGCAAGCGATGTAATCTAGGAAAAACATCGGTTCTGCACCTTGTACAACGATATCATTTACACACATTGCCACAGCATCAATACCAATCGTGTCGTGCTTATCCATCATAAATGCGAGCATAAGCTTTGTTCCTACACCGTCTGTTCCCGAAATAAGCACTGGCTCTTTTACATTCATTTTTGATAAATCAAACATGCCACCAAAGCCACCAATTGCACCTAGCACCTCAGGTCTGCCTGTTTTTAATATATGCTTCTTCATTCTTGATACCGCTTCATAGCCAGCTTCAATATCGACTCCAGCTTGTTTGTAAGCATTCGCCATATGTTTATCCTCCTAAATCAAATGTTGGGTATTGTTAAGTTAGTACTTTTTCGTGAGGAAGAACTGTATCTGGATAAATTTCTGTTGGGTATTTTCCAGTAAAACACGCCATACATTGGCCTCTATATTCGCCTTCATACGGTCTTCCAATCGCTGACACAAGTCCTTCTTCACTTAAAAATGAAATTGAATCTGCCCCTATAATCTTCCGTATTTCCTCAACTGAATGTGAGGATGCAATTAATTCCTCATGTGTCGATGTATCAATACCATAAAAGCAAGGGTTTTTAATTGGAGGTGAACTGATTCTAACGTGAACCTCTTTTGCACCTGCATCCCTTAACATTGTCACGATACGGCGGCTCGTTGTGCCACGAACAATGGAATCATCAACCATTACAACTCTTTTCCCCTCTACAACACCCCGTACCGGAGAGAGCTTCATTTTTACGCCTTGTTCGCGTAAAGCTTGTGATGGCTGAATAAACGTCCTTCCAACATAACGATTTTTAATTAAACCTAACTCATAAGGTATACCAGACGCTTCAGCGTAGCCTATTGCTGCCGAAATACTTGAATCCGGAACCCCTGTAACAACATCTGCATCAATAGGTGCTTCATATGCTAATTTTTTCCCAAGGCTTTTTCTTGCAGTATGAATATTAATTCCATCAATATTACTATCAGGTCTTGAAAAATAAATATATTCCATACTACAAATTGCTCGATTCATCGTCACTGTAAACCTTTCGGAATGAATGCCTGTTTCATCAATAATGAGTAGCTCCCCTGGCTCTACATCACGTTCATAGGTAGCCCCAACTACATCGAATGCACATGTTTCTGAAGCTACAACGTAAGCATCTCCTAATTTCCCAATTGATAATGGTCGTAAACCATTCGGATCAAGTGCAACCATCATTTGAGTTTCATCCATAATTAAAAAGGCATACGCACCCTTTAACATGGATAAGGCATTTTTCACTCGTTCCTTAAAGGTAGAGAAGCCGCTTCTCTTAATAAGGTGAGCTAATACTTCAGTATCTGAAGTTGTTTGAAAAATACTACCTTGACTCTCCAATTGATGTTTAAGAGCCATTGCATTAACAAGGTTACCGTTATGAGCCATAGCCAAGCTCCCTTTTTGCGAATGGAATAATAGGGGCTGAACATTTTCAATCCCACTCCCACCTGCTGTGGCATAACGAACGTGACCTATTGCAGCAGAGCCTTGAATTTCAGTTAATTTCCCGCCACTGAAAACTTCTGCTACAAGGCCTTCACCTCTGACACCTTTTAATTTTTTCCCATCACTTACTACGATCCCAGCTCCTTCTTGTCCTCGGTGTTGAAGACTGTGTAAGCCGTAATACGTAATTTGTGACGCATCCTTATGACCCCAAATACCGAATAACCCACACTCTTCATTCAAGCCTTTTATTTCAGCAAGCATGGAATAGCTCCTTTCCAAGCATTTTCAGCTTCTTCTACCGAAATATGGATCAAATCTTCACCCTGCTCGTTGTCGATTATTAACATTGGTTCTGCGCTTACTTCACCAATTAAAGTGGCTTGAACAAGCTGTTCAAACGCTTGTTGATTTTCTTTTTTCACTGTCACAATAAATCGAGATTGTGTTTCACTAAATAATGAAGTGACTGCATCTCCACTTATCTTAACGTTACACCCTAAACCTTCAGTACCAAATAAGCATTCTGCAATAGCTACAGCAAATCCGCCTTCAGCAATGTCATGTGCAGATTGTATAACACCACTTTGAATAGCAGTTAGCAGCTGTTTTTGACGAGTTTGTTCAACGTCTAAATTCAATTCAGGTGCCTTACCAAAAATACGACCTTCGGTTAACTTTTGTAATTCACTTCCTCCAAATTCTTCCTTGGATTCACCAATTACATAAATTAAATCACCTTCAGCTTTAAAGTGCTGTGTCGTAATATGATCTAAATCTTTGATTAAGCCCACCATTCCTACAACTGGAGTCGGATAAATTGCCGTTCCGTTTGTCTCATTGTATAAAGATACATTTCCACCAATGACTGGTGTCTTCAAAGTTTCACAAGCAACACTCATACCGTCTACTGCTTTTTCAACCTGCCAGAAAATTTCAGGTTTCTCTGGATTCCCGAAGTTTAAGCAGTCTGTAATTGCAAGTGGCTCCGCACCAGAACAGACGATGTTTCTTGCAGCTTCACTCACCGCAATTTTGCCGCCAACCTCTGGATCTAGATATAGGTAACGAGAATTACAATCTGTTGTCATTGCTAACGCTTTGTTAGTTCCACGAACTCGTACGACCGCTGCATCTGACCCTGGGGATACGGCTGTATTCGTACGTACCATATAATCATATTGGTCATATACCCATTCTTTACTTGCAATTGTCGGCTGTGATAGTAATTGCAATAACGTTTCTTTATAGTCATTTACTTTAGGAATTTCTACAGCCATCTCCTGAAATTGTTGATAATACGAAGGTTCTGTAGAAGGCTTATGATAAACTGGCGCATCTTCTGCCAAAGCATCAACTGGCACATCTGCGATAACATCACCTTTGTGATAAAGACGGAGCATTTTATCATCAGTTACTTTTCCAACTGCTACAGCATCAAGGCCATATTTTACTACAATTTGCTGTATCTCTTGCTCTCTACCTTTTTCAACAACAATTAACATCCGTTCCTGTGACTCTGAAAGCATCATCTCATAACCAGTCATACCTGTTTCGCGTTGAGGAACTAAATCTAAATTCATTTCAATTCCTGAACCAGCTTTACTTGCCATCTCTGCTGAAGAGCTTGTTAAACCTGCAGCTCCCATATCCTGAATACCTACTAATGCATCACATTTTACAAGTTCGAGGCATGCTTCAAGCAATAGCTTCTCCATAAAAGGGTCACCAACTTGCACGGCAGGACGTTTTTCTTCCGATTGTTCTGATAACTCCTCTGACGCAAATGTCGCTCCGTGGATCCCATCGCGCCCTGTTTTGGCACCAACATACATGACTGTATTTCCGATCCCTTTTGCTTGCCCTTTTTGAATATCCCCATGATCAATTAAACCGACACACATCGCGTTAACAAGCGGGTTTCCGTCATAAGATGGTTCAAATTGGATTTCTCCACCTACTGTCGGTATGCCGACACAGTTTCCGTAACCAGCGATTCCTGCAACTACTTCTTCAAATAAATATTTCATACGTGGAGTAACCAATTCACCAAAACGTAGAGAGTTTAATAAAGCTATTGGACGAGCTCCCATTGAAAAAACATCCCGTATAATTCCACCTACACCTGTTGCAGCTCCTTGGTACGGCTCAATAGCGGATGGGTGATTATGACTTTCGATTTTAAAAACGACAGCTTGATTGTCACCGATATCAACAATACCTGCCCCTTCACCAGGACCTTGTAGCACTTTTTCACCGCTTGTCGGAAATTTGCTAAGTACTGGCTTAGAGTTTTTATAACTACAATGCTCTGACCACATAACTGAAAATAAACCCGTTTCAGTATAGTTAGGAAGACGGTTTAAAATGCCTTCTATTGTAGCAAACTCTTCATCACTTAATCCCATTTCTCTGTATATTTTTTCATCTTTTATCTGTTGTGGACTTGGTTCAAGAAGTAACGACATGAGTTTCCCTCCAATTTTTCACTATCGATTGAAACAGCTTTAAGCCATCAGCACTACCTAATAAATCTTCAACAGCTCGCTCAGGGTGTGGCATCATACCAAGTACATTCCCCTTCTCATTCACAATGCCAGCTATATCTTCTAAACTACCATTAGGATTTTCAGAGCTATATTTAAATACAATTTGCTTGTTTTCTTTCAGTCTGTTCAATGTTTCTTCATCACAATAATAGTTTCCTTCTCCGTGAGCTATAGGAATGGTAATTACTTCACCTTGCTCATAGCTAGATGTAAACATCGTTTCGTTATTTTCAACAGTAAGTTCCACAGGTCGGCAAATAAATTTTAAACTGTTATTATGTCTCATTGCTCCAGGTAGTAGATTTGCCTCTAATAAAATTTGAAAGCCATTACAAACTCCTAAAATAGGTTTCCCCATATCTGCTGCTTTTTTGATTTCTGTCATGACCTTTGAGAAGCGAGCAATTGCTCCACTACGTAGATAATCTCCATAAGAGAATCCACCTGGAAGTAGGATTCCATCAAAATGAGCTATATCAACAGCATCATGCCATACATATTCTACCTCTGCGCCTAGACTATCTTTGATCGCATGATACATATCTACATCACAGTTAGATCCTGGAAATACAATTACGGCAAATTTCACTGTGAGATGACCTCCTCAACTTCATAACGGTAATCTTCTATAACAGTATTTGCTAATAATTTCTCACACATTTCTTGAACGATCTCATCAATATCTCGATCAGTTTTGTCGATTTGTAACTCCATATATTTACCGATACGGACATCTTCAACTT
Organism: Cytobacillus sp. IB215665; assembly: GCF_033963835.1. NCBI lineage: Bacteria > Bacillati > Bacillota > Bacilli > Caryophanales > Bacillaceae > Cytobacillus > Cytobacillus sp. IB215665. The sequence goes on along the minus strand of NZ_JAXBME010000005.1, from coordinate 5,743 downwards.
CTTTATATGACAAGCTATGAAGTGAGTTTTTCACCGCACTCCCTTGTGGATCCAATACACTCTCTCGTAACGTAACAAACACTTTCACTTTAAACATGTTGTGAGCCCCCTAAGCGTTTTAGTATTTCTTCATAAGCATCTGTAAGCTGACCTAAATCTCTACGAAAAACATCTTTATCAAATCTCTCATTCGTTTCCATATCCCATAAACGGCACGTATCTGGAGAAACTTCATCTGCTAAAATGATCGCACCTTCTTCAGTGATTCCAAATTCAAGTTTAAAATCTACTAAACGAACACCACATCCATGAAAATGTTCTGCTAATATTCTATTAATTTCTAATGCTACTTTTTTCAAGTGTAAGACTTGCTCATTTGTTGCCACTTGCAATATTGCAATATGGTCTTCAGTAATAAGTGGGTCACCTAAATCATCATCTTTGTAATAAAATTCAACAACAGGTTGTTTTATAGGTGTACCTTCTTCAATCCCTAGGCGTTTAGCAAGGCTCCCAGCAACTAAATTACGCACAACAACTTCAAGAGGAATAATTGTAACTTTCTTTACAAGCTGCTCAGTTTCTGACACCTTTTTAATAAAATGATTTTCAATATTTGAGCGATGCAACTTTTCAAATAGCAAGCTTGTAATTTCATTATTAAGTCGCCCTTTACCAAATATCTGTGCTTTTTTTTCACCGTTATAAGCGGTTGCACTATCTTTGTACTCTACCCACACAACGTTTGGATCATTTGTACGATATATTTTTTTTGCTTTTCCCTCATATAGCATTGCTAATTTTTCCATTGCTTTCGCCCTCCTTTATTAAGCCTTAAAGATTTAAACGATTAAAGATTGCATCTACATTTTTTATATGGTAGTTATAATCGAAGCATTCATTAATTTGCTCATTAGTTAAGCGCGAAGTAATCATATCAGTTGACTCAATCAGCTGACGGAAAGGTACTTGTGTTTCCCAAGCTTCCATCGCTTTTGGTTGAACAATATCATATGCTTCTTCTCGGGTCATCCCTGTATCAATAAGTGCTAATAAAACTCGTTGGGAATAGATTAAACCTAGTGTACGATCCATATTTTTCTTCATATTCTCTGGAAAAACAGTAAGGTTTTTAACAATGTTACCGAAACGGTTAAGCATATAATTTAGAGCTATTGTCGCATCTGGTAAAATAATTCTTTCTGCTGAAGAATGAGATATATCTCTCTCATGCCATAATGGGACATTCTCATATGCTGTCATCATATAGCCTCGAATGACCCTTGCCATACCAGTCATATTTTCTGACCCAATAGGATTACGTTTATGCGGCATTGCTGACGATCCCTTTTGACCTTTGGCAAAGAATTCTTCCACTTCGCGTGTTTCACTTTTTTGAAGACCACGAATTTCCACAGCAAATTTTTCGATTGATGTAGCAATTAAAGCAAGAGCTGCCATATACTCCGCATGGCGATCACGTTGCAATGTTTGCGTAGAAATAGGAGCTGCCTCTAAGCCTAATTTTTCACATACATACTTTTCTACAAATGGATCGATATTAGCATACGTTCCTACTGCTCCTGATATTTTTCCTACTCTAACACCATCTGCAGCCCTTTTAAAACGGTCAAGATTACGTTTCATTTCCTCATACCATAATGCAAGCTTTAAACCAAATGTTGTTGGCTCGGCATGTACACCGTGAGTACGTCCCATCATGACCGTATATTTATGCTCCTGAGCTTTTTGTTTTAAAATGGCAACAAAGTTTTCAATATCTTTTAGAAGAAGGTCATTTGCTTGTTTCAATAAATAAGAAAGTGCTGTGTCGACAACATCAGTAGATGTTAAGCCATAATGCACCCATTTACGCTCTTCACCTAATGTTTCTGAAACAGCACGAGTGAAGGCTACAACATCATGTCTAGTTTGTTCCTCTATTTCATGAATACGATTAATATCAAACGAAGCATTTTGTCGAATGAGCTTTACATCCTCTTTTGGAATATCTCCTAGCTCTGCCCATGCTTCACAAGCTAAAATTTCGACCTCTAACCATGCTTTAAAGCGATTTTCTTCTGTCCAAATTGCTCCCATTTCAGGGCGAGTATAACGTTCAATCATTTATCATTCTCCTCCGGCCAAATATTTAGCTTATTCGCTTGCTTGATTGCTTCTTCATTATTATCCGCCAAAATGTTAATATGACCCATTTTTCTTTTTACTTTCGCCTCTTTTTTTCCATATAGATGGAGCTTACACGTAGTGAATTTTGTAATATTGTTCATCACAGCTTCTACATGCTCACCTAGAATATTCATCATCACAACTGGTGTTAAAAGGTCCGTTTCTCCTAATGGCAAATTGCATATTGCCCTAATATGCTGCTCAAATTGTGAGGTTTTACATGCTTCCATCGTATAATGCCCTGAGTTATGGGGCCTTGGCGCTAGTTCATTTATAAATATTTTGCCTTCTTTTGTAACAAACATTTCAACTGCCAATGTTCCGACCATTTGCAATGTTTCTGCTAGATTTATTGCTATTTGATGCGCTTCATTAACTATTTTATCAGTAGTTCTAGCAGGTACAACTGATTGATGTAAGATATTGTCTACATGAATATTCTCAGCTACCGGGAATGCCTTTACTTCCCCCGCCATGCTTCTTGAAACGATGACCGATATTTCTTTCTCAAAAGAAATCCAAGCCTCTAAAACACAGGGGCCATGGTCTAAGAGTGGTAATGCTTTGCTAATATCTTCATCCTTACGAATAACGGCTTGCCCTTTGCCATCATATCCACCTCGACATGTTTTCAGCACACAAGGATATTCTAATTGATTTAATGCATCTATTAATTTCTTTTCAGAATCTACTAATATATATGGAGCAACCCCAACTCCCGCTTCCACAATGGTAGCTTTTTCTGTCGAACGGTCTTGAGTTGTCGCCAATAAACGACTACCTTGTGGTAAACGGGCATTCTGTTCAAGCCATATTAAAGCATCATAATCTATATTTTCAAATTCATACGTCACTACATCACTATGATGTGCTAGCTTCTTAATAGCATCAATATCATCAAAATTACCAACGATTTCGATGTCAGCGACTTGACCACATGGTGAATTCGGCGTAGGATCTAATACAGCAATATTATACCCCATTTGCTTAGCAGCAATCGCCATCATCCTACCGAGTTGTCCACCACCAATGATTCCGATCGTCTCTCCTGGTAATATGCAATCGTTAATCAAGCATATCACTACTTTCTAATACATTATTTCGAATAGTCTCGCGTCTATGTTCTAATGAGGCTGCGACCTCAGGAAGATGTGTACTTAATATTTCACCTGCTAACAGCCCAGCATTTGTTGCACCTGCCTTGCCAATTGCGACAGTTGCTACTGGTACTCCCCCAGGCATTTGAACGATTGAAAGCAACGAATCCATGCCGTTAAGAGCTTTAGATTGTACTGGCACTCCAATAACTGGTAGTGTTGTTTTTGAAGCAACCATTCCAGGTAAGTGAGCAGCACCTCCAGCACCTGCAATAATAACCTTAATGCCTCGCATTCTAGCTGATTCTGCATAGTCAAACATTAGATCTGGAGTTCGGTGTGCTGACACAACTTTCTTTTCGAATGGAATTGATAATTCTTCAAGTATGTCACAAGCATGTTTCATCGTTTCCCAATCAGAAGTACTTCCCATGATTACTCCAACGAGCGGCTTCATTGTTTTCCTCTCCTTATTATTCACTTTGTTCCTATAATAAAAGCCCAGCATAGAACGCTCCCTAATAAGGAAAAGCACTCTACCTGGGCAAAGACACCTTGTGTCCACTTTACAGGCCAAGCTGTTAGTTTACAGCTTAATACTCTTCCTCATAGTCCAATAATTTACGGTTATTGGGTAGAAACTTTTGGGCCTTATTCCCATTATTATATGAGGCAAATAATTTTCTCTAGTGACATCTTAACAATGGACGATAAAGATTGTCAACAGAAACATCGAACGTTTTAAGTTTATTTATTTTATATTGTTCGTGTTTTCTAAATTAACTTTCCTTCGAAGACAATTGTACTCCCACTAGGGACAACTGATACATTACCGCCTTTTTCGACTTCCTTAAAGACCGGTTCTTCCGTTCGTCTAGTTGGTGAATATCCTTCCTTTTTCATGCGGTTTAGACAATCACTTATTGTCTCATTTTCATCAACAACAAACTTTTTTTTCTTCGGTTTATTACTATTCATCAAACATTTCCTTTCTATGCTAGTTCCTATATATTAGGCACGTTTAACGAACCATAACATATAATATTACAGCAGTAAAGGAGGCCAGTCTTACATGATAGATTTTGATCAATTTAAAAACCTTAATAACCTCAAAGATCAATGGGGGCATTTTTTCGGAAAGGACTTTTTAAGTGGGTTTGATTCAATTTTTAATGGCTTTCAATCTCAAGCACCAGTAAATATTTACCAATCTCATAATGAGCTATTAGTCGTGGTCAGTATGCCTGGGCTTGATAAAGAAAGCGATGTTGATCTCTATGTAAATAAAAATAATCAAACATTAGAAGTAAAAGGCAACATAAACTTAGCATTTAAAGGCTTTGATCTACAAGAGCAAGGTATCCAAGAAGGAACTGTAGAAAAAAATATTGAATTACCGTTTCCAGTGATAGATGATCGAATTGACGCAAGCTATCATAACGGACTTCTAATTATTCATTTACACAAACTAATCTCAAAAGATGTAAAGAAAAAAATAAAAGTCCATAAAATAGAAGATTAAATTAAAAGCGCAAGCACCTTGTACATCCCCGACAAGCGTTGGAACTATTTCACATGAAGGCGCTTTTTGCCTTCGGGTGAAATAGTGAAACGACTCGAGGGGATAGGTGCTTGAGCTGGACAAGAAGAAAAGCTTAGCCGACTGCTTTGCCTCGACAAGCGTTGGAGCTACTTCACTTGAAGGCGCTTTTTGCCTTCTTGTGAAGTAGTGAAACGACCTCGAGAGGCAAGGAGGCGAGCTGGACAAGAAAGAAAAGCGGAGCCGACTGCTTTGCCTCGACAAGCGTTGGAACTATTTCACATGAAGGCGCTTTTTCCCTTCTTGTGAAGTAGTGAAACGACTCGAGGGGATAGGCGCTGGAGCTGGACAAGAAGAAAAGCTTAGTCGACTGCTTTGCCTCGACAAGCGTTGGAGCTACTTCACTTGAAGGCGCTTTTTGCCTTCGGGTGAAATAGTGAAACGACCTCGAGAGGCAAGGAGGTGGAGCTGGACAAGAAGAAGAAACGAGCTGATTACACCCTTTAGAATAATAAGAAAAGGTCTTGGAGGCGTAAGAAAGAAAAGCATTGATAAAAACTATACTATACAAAAACAGCTAAATGACTATTTAAGTCTTTTGGCTGTTTGCATAGACATAAAAAAACACAGAGTATAAGTACTCTGTGTTTTTTAATTGCCTGGCAACGTCCTACTCTCACAGGGGGAAACCCCCAACTACCATCGGCGCTGAAGAGCTTAACTTCCGTGTTCGGTATGGGAACGGGTGTGACCTCTTCGCCATCGCCACCAGACATAATATATAGGAATAAGTTGATATTCCTTCAAAACTAGATAATAGACATTCATTGAATAAAGCTTGTTCTGTTCTAACTTGGTTAAGTCCTCGATCTATTAGTATCTGTCAGCTCCACGTGTCACCACGCTTCCACCTCAG